>QNYO01000078.1 GCA_003978765.1 Hydrogenimonas sp.
TGACAGGCTCGCAGGCCTCCTCCATTTCATTCTTTGTGATCTTGCCTCTCATGTGGAGGCTGCGGGCCATCACCAGTAGTATGGTTGTACACCAGGAGTTGTCGGCCATCTTTCAGCGTGACAGCATCGGTCCCAGCACTTGGATTTGGAAGGCTGGTGGCAGTCATCTTCGACCAGGTTTTGCCCATATCGGCTGACCAGCTTTGAGAAATTACATCTTGTCTTGTGCGGCAAAGAATCTGCATCCTATTTCCCGGGTAGAAAAGGATACTTGGTTGGATGGCATCAAATTCGATCCCGTCATTGATGTAATCGGTTACTTCCCATGTTCTGCCATTGTCAGTTGTGCTTTCGAAAAATACCCTCCAGAAATCATCGTTTTTCTCATCTTCATACTCAATGCTCGTTGGACATATTATAGTTCCGTTGTCCAACTGTACCGGTTTATTTTTAATGGGGCCAAGTAGGTCTCCATGTATTCCTTTACAGATATAGTCACGCACCTTCTCATCAAAGATCTCTGCCCCACCACCTGGCATCGAATCGACACCATTTTCAATCATACGATCGAGTACCTCATCGATACTTAATCCAAACTCTTCTGATAAGAAGTTGATCTCAGCCGCTGTTAACGCTTTGATATGAATCTCAGGTAGAGCCTCTTTAATCGCTTTAAACATGCCAAGATACCAATCAAGCCCCGCTTCAGGGTTGTGGGCAGAGACAATATGAACCTCTTTGGCTCCCCGTTCCCAAGAGTTTTTGGCAATCTCTACAATCTCATCAATCGACATGGTATAGGGGTTTGGATTTTTCCGACTGGCACTATAAGCACAAAACTTGCAGATATCTTTGCAGATATTGGTGGGGTTAATATGGCGGTTGATATTAAAGTAGGTTTTCTTCCCATGCAGTGCTTGACGCTTCTCGTCAGCAAGCTCTCCTAGTGTAAAAAGATCAAGTTCATACAGTTTAAGCGCATCTTCAAGATTAACACGTTCTCCACTGCGCACTTTTTCAACTACATCCATCGATAAAACCCCATTAGAAAATTTTCGGTATTATATCTAAAAAGAAAAAGGCATGGACGGAAGATGGATCTGAATATTGAAATCGAATCACTCCTTAATCAAAATGCCCCCGACTTCAAGATCTCTAAACTCTTGAAACAGGCGATTAGAGACTATCTTGATAACCTTGAAGAGATCTTCAAAGAGACCCAAGGGAAAGCATTTCTTGTCCACCACACCAAAAAGGTCGATCAATTCCTCTCAATCATCTATAAAGTGGTGCTTCGCAAAATGTTTCAAGCATTTCAACCGATGCGAAACTCGGTTCCAATTGCACTCGTTGCACTCGGTAGTTATGGTCGTGAACAACTCTGTGTATATAGCGATATTGACTTGATGATTGTCTATAAAGATATTCCCGGTTATAACATTAAAGAGATTATTGAAAAGATCCTCTATATTGCTTGGGATGCTGGGTTTCAGTTGGGACATCGTGTTCATGAAATTACTGAACTTCCCGATGTTTCAAAAACCGATATTACAATCAAAACAGCCCTCTTAGAGTCACGCTTTATTATCGGTTCTAACTTCATCTGGATGGAGACACAGCGTCAATTGGGACTCATCCGACGCGATAACACCAAAGATTATGTTCTTGCAAAACTTCAAGAGACCCATATACGCCACCAAAAGTACCCTATTTCGATGGAACCAAATATTAAAGAGGGGATTGGTGGAACACGTGATGCCAACCTTGTCTATTGGATCGCTTCGGTACGTCACAATGTTTTCCGTCTTAAGGAGTTGGTTGGAACAATCATAGATGAGACCGACTATGCAGAGTACCGTTCAGCACTTGAGTTTATCTTCCGTGTGCGTGCCGCACTCCATCTAAGTGCTGGAAAAAAAGAGGATACCCTACGTCTTGAGCATGTCCCCAATGTTGCCAACCTACTCGGTTTAGAAAAGGGCAACCCTCAAAAAGCTCAACGGGAGTTAGTCAGCCGTACCTTTCAAGCCTTAGATACAATTCGTAAAAAGACCGCTTACTGGAATGGTGTCCTTACCAAACCCTATCTTTATGATGCAAGCCATATTCCATCACTTAAAGCATCTCTCATCGAGCCTCGTATCTATCTATGTGATCATACACTCTATGCCCGTAGAGATCAAAAACCCAAAACCTTTCTCTACTATCTTAAACTGTTGCTCAAAATTGCTTACGATACTCCTGTGAAAGCTGATGCCTCTTTCTGCCATCTCATCGATCGCACTGAAATTCCGAAAACCAAAGGAAAACAGCTCATTAGTGCCATCCGTCAAATCTTCTATATTCCCCACAGTGCTGCCATTATTGAAATACTCTTTCAAAGTGGAAAACTTCCCCAAGCCATTCCACCGCTCAAACGGATTATGTATCTGCCACAATTTGACGGGTACCACCACTACCCTGTCGATATCCACTCCATTAAGACCCTTGAAGCTCTTGACCGACTCGATCATGATCTGCTCAAACCACTCTTTAATAAACTCGACAAAGACTCCAAAGCGATGCTAAAACTTGTAGCACTTCTGCATGATGCTGGTAAGGGTCGGATTCGTGACCATCATGAAGTGGGTGCCGACCTCTTTAGAGTCTATGCCAAAAAGCTCGGTTTCTCCGACCAGCTTATTAAAGAGGGGATTTTGCTCATTCGACACCATACCCGTATGACTAAAACCATCCATAATGAAGATATTTATGATGAATCAACCATCTCCAAATTTGCGGCACCACTCAATAGCCAAAGACTGCTCGATATGCTCTTTATTCTCACCTATGCCGATGTGAGTGCTGTTGGTGAGGGTATCTATAACGCCTTTACCGATAGGATGTTACGAACCCTCTACTATGCCGCTTCAGAGATTCTTGAAAAACCAGCCATTATTGGTGAAACAGCCAAACGTCTCCGCCGCGAACAGGCTCTTAAAAAACTTCCCGAATTTCAAACACTGCCACGCTCCCTACAAAAAAAGATTCTTTCGATCGAATCGAATCTCTTTTTCATCAAACATACAGCTCGTGAGATTTTGAATATTGCATTAGAGGTCAAAGGTGTCTCCAACTATGCCATGAAGATCGACTCGACAGAGACACTTAAAATTGAAATCTATAGAAAAGTACCGATTAATCTCGGCTTCTTACTCGGCAAACTAAGCCATCTTGAACTTGTCGCAATGGAGATTTTTAAACTTTTCGATGGGGTCAAATATTTTGTCTTAGAGTTTAATGACACAATTGCAAGTGATGAGATTCCAATGGTTGAAGCGATTATCCATGAGTCGTTTGATATGCAAAAAGAACTCAATTTAACTAAGCCAAAAATCAAGCCTAAAGAGATTACTATCGATTGCGAACACTCCAAAACCTATGCTACGATGCAGATCAAAACCTCCAACCAACGTGGCTTAATGGCGTATGTCGCACACTACTTTGATAAACTTGGTATCGATATTGCATCTGCTGTAATCACAACACGAAAACATCGTGTCAACGACTTCTTCCTCATCGAGAAGAATGGAAACTTCTGTACTAATAAAGAGAAGATTTTACAAGAGTTAGTAGAGGCTTAAAAGCCTCAATCGACACACCGCCCTCTCCAAGGCGGTCGTAGATGGTAGAGTATAATCGCTGTCACTGCTCCCAATCCATCACTTAACATATCTTTTTGTGCATCCCACATATCGCCTTGCGATCCCAGAAAGGCAACACCTGCTTCATGGTCGGCAAGTACAGCAAACCACCACTCAATAATCTCATACAAAGCTGCAACACTCAAAATGGCAAAGAGTCCAAAGAGGTAGGCAACCCAACGCCGTGCCACAAGGGCTTGACGACAAAGAAACTCAACAATGGCAAAAGCATAAAACCCAACACTAAAGTGAGCAACACGATCAAAGTGGTTACGCTCAAATCCAAAGAGATTGGTGATCCAATCAAAGGGTACCCGTTCAAATGTGTAGTGACTACCAAGCGTATGAAGAAAGATCAAAATACTCATCAAAAAGTAGGCTTGATTGGAGAAACGAAACCGTTTAAAAGTTGTTACCAGTATGGCTACAATCAAAATAATAGGAATATTTTCACTCAACCAGACTTCACGACTATATGGCGAAATTCCCAATAGAACAAACCAAATAAGATATGCCCCAAAAAGAGTATGGGGAAAGTATCGAGCAAATGTTTCTCTCATAATCATCTCTTAATAGGCTTGTACACCATACTTAAGTAACATTCTTGGAAGAACATCATCAAGATTTTGGACATCTTTATCGGAAAGTTCTATCAGATTAAAGCCATACTTCTTATAAATTTCAAGTTTTTTCTCTTTGCGTGCCAAATATTTTGGATCATCCTCATATCCCCAATACTCGATATAGACTTTACCGGTAGGAATATAAAAGTCACAATAGACATCCTCTTCAATAGGCAACTTTCTCTCATACGCATGGACAATTTCAGCCATATAGAGCCAATTATCGATGAGCATCTCTGCTTTAGACCGAACATAGTGTCCATCGGCACTTCGATGTTTTGGAATAAACTTCTCTCGAAATGTGACATCCTCATTTTGAGTATTTGAAGACTCTGCTTGATGGGTAGTTCCTTGAACCTCTGCAACAGTCTCTACCAAAGATTTTACCTCGATAATCGATTCAGGCCAACGAACATAAGGGATACCCGATTTTTTATCTTCCGACTGTACACCCCCAAGCTTTTTTCCCTGCTCGGTCACAACCCAACCCTTTAAACCTTTATTAACCCAACCAAGCTCTGAAAGGATAAAGTTAATCTTATTGGCAGATAGACCAAAATGTTTACCTATCACTGTAGCAGTAATAAGTTTTTGAGAGGATTGTGGTGATGTTGTTGATGAGATATGAAGTTCAATATCTTCGGGCCACACAATATATCGACCAAACTGTTTCGACTCCTTGTAGGCACCACCCTTCTCTTCTCCCTTTTTGGTCAAAACCCATGCCTCACCCTCTTTCTTAATCCATGCCTCTTTTTGTAAATGGTCAAAAAGCTCTTTGGCAGGGATCCCAAGTGTTTTAGAGAGTGCTGTTGTCGAAATCAATTTCATCGAAAGACCTTTCCATAGTTTTAATATCTATCAAAATTTTAAATCACACTATATTACAGTCATATCAATTAACGACTAATTAATATATTCTGTTTTTTAATCGGAAGGTTTCGTAATCAAAAAGGAGCTGTAGAAAGTAGTTTTGTAAAAGAGGAGTTAAAAAGATAAGAGTGACCCGACAGATGTCGGGTCAAAAGGTATTAGTGACAGCCACAACCGCCACCACCGTGGCCATGTCCACCTTGTGGCTGACCACCACCTGCTGTTGAACATGCAGAGACACCTGGAGGGGTTGTTGGCTGAATCGCTTCATTGCTTACGCCACCCTCTTCATTGATCTTCTCAATAATTGCCCAAAGATCTTCAGCCGCTTTGAGGTAGCGTTTTGCTGTTTCACTTTCAGGATAGTGATACGTAATTGGTTTTCCTTCATCACCACCTTCACGAACTGCTGGTTCGATTGGAATCTGTGCAAGAAGTGAACTACCATACTCTTCTGCGACGGCAGCTGCTGTACCGCGTCCAAAGATATCGCTTTCAGTATTACAGCTTGGGCAGATAAAGCCGCTCATATTTTCGACAACACCTGCAATTGGAATATGAAGTTTCTTGAACATATCAAGACTTCTGCGAGAGTCATCCAATGAGACTTTTTGTGGTGTTGTAACGGTAATACCTGCGGTAACAGGAACACTCTGAGCCAATGTCAACTGTGCATCACCTGTTCCTGGTGGCATATCGATAACAAGCACATCAAGGTCACTCCAAAGAATATCGCGCAAGAACTGCTCGATCGCTTTCATAACCATCGCACCACGCCAAATGAGTGACTGTCCCTCTTCCATCAAGACACCCATACTCATCACTTCAACACCATAAGCGTTGATTGGTTTGACTTTATTGCCAACAACATCTGGACGTTGATCTTCAACACCCATCATACGTGGTACGTTTGGACCATAGATATCAGCATCAAGGAGCCCCACTTTTTTACCCTGCATCGCCAAAGCAATCGCAAGGTTAACAGAAGTGGTCGATTTACCGACACCCCCTTTACCAGAGCTGACCATAACAAAGTTTTTAACTTGTGGTGCAATGTTTTTACCACGGCTTGATGTTTCGCGTGGCATTTTAGGCTGGATGATCATCGGAATAACTTGCGATGCACCCGCCATCTCCAATTTTGTTTTAATCTCCTCTTCAAGTGCCTGCTTCACTTCTGGCGCACTTGAAGTAATTTCGATCGTCACCGCAACACGGCCACCATCGATTTCGATTCCTTTTACGAATCCAAAGGTAACAATATCTTTTGTAAACCCAGGATAGGTTACAGTTGATAGTACCTCTTTAACTTGACTCTCTGTCATACACGTTCCTTTATTAAAATTTCTTTCTTATTCTTTACAATCAACTTCTATGTAAGAAGCAAGCAAAGAGCGAATCAACGCCCTTTTAGCTTGCTACATTACTAAAGTCGATATTGCCATCCATGATGTCTTGACTGATCTTATAGCTACAGAATTTTGGTCCACACATTGAGCAGAACTCTGCCTCTTTAAAGACATCTTGTGGCAATGTTTCATCATGATACTCACGTGCACGATCTGGATCGAGTGCAAGTTCAAACTGCTTATTCCAGTCAAACTTGTAACGTGCATCACTCATTGCATCATCGATATCTCGTGCACCTTTACGACCACGGGCAATATCAGCCGCATGCGCCGCAATTTTATAGGCGATGATACCTTCACGAACATCGGCTGCATTTGGCAGACCCAAGTGCTCTTTTGGTGTAACATAGCATAGCATACTTGCACCATGCCATCCACCCACTGCTGCACCGATGGCACTTGAGATATGGTCATACCCTGCCGCAATATCGGTAACAAGTGGTCCAAGGATATAGAATGGTGCTTCGTGACAATACTCACGCTCAAGCTTCATATTGCGCTCAATCTGGTTCAATGGGACGTGTCCTGGTCCTTCAATCATAACCTGAACATCTTTCTCCCATGCACGGAGTGTCAACTCACCAAGTACTTTAAGCTCATTGAGCTGTGCATCGTCACTTGCATCATAAAGACATCCTGGACGCAAACTGTCACCCAAAGAGAGTGATACATCATATTTACGGCAAATGTCAAGAATATCATCATATGCCGTATAGAATGGGTTCTCTTTATGGTAGTGCATCATCCATGCTGCCATCAAGCTACCACCACGGCTAACGATACCCATTTTACGTTTTGCAACCATTGGCATGAAGCGTAGCAAGAAACCTGCATGGATTGTAAAGTAACTCACCCCCTGCTTTGCTTGACGCTCAATAACCTCAAGCATCGCATCGATCGTCAAATCTTCAATTCTGTTGTTACAGTCATGAAGAATCTGATACATTGGAACCGTACCAATTGGTACCTCTGCATGCTTAATGACCTCTTCACGAATCATATCAAGATCCCCACCAGTTGAAAGGTCCATAATCGTATCAGCACCATACTTTTGGCACACCTTAACCTTTTCAACCTCACCTTCTGCATCACTTGCAACAGCCGATGAACCGATGTTTGCATTAATTTTACATGTTGCACCCATTCCGATTGCCATCGGCTTTTGATGGAGATGGTTAATGTTGGCCGGAATAATCATCCGTCCACGTGCAACTTCACTGCGGATAAACTCCGGATCCAACTTCTCTACTTTAGCAACATATTCCATCTCTTCAGTGATGATACCTTGCTTTGCATAGTACATCTGTGTTCTAACACTATCATTCTTTCGCTTTTCTACCCAGGCTTTTCTCATTGGTTACCTCCTACTTGACTGTCCAAAAATTATCACAAAAAAGATAAAACCAAGCTTTCTTAATGTATAATTTCGTAACACATAGGGCTTTTTAGGAGAAAAATTGTCTGATTTAACACTGGTGCTTCTCGCTGCAGGTGAAGCAACACGTTTTAAAAAACCTGTCAAAAAACAGTGGTTACGTATTGGTAGCGATCCCTTATGGTTACATGTTGCCAAAGCGTTTGAGAAGATGGGACTTTTTCAAGAGATTATCATCACTTCCCATCCTGATGAACTATCTTATATGCAACGTTTTGGCCACTATACCTTTGTTGAAGGGGCTTCGACACGTCAAGACTCTCTTCGTAATGCACTTCAATATGTCAAAACCCCTTTGGTACTTGTAAGCGATGTCGCAAGAGCCTGTGTCGATATTGCCATCTGTCAACGCCTTTTAGAGGGATTAAAGGATGCCGACTGTGCCGTACCTGTTCTCCCAGTGAGTGATACAGTCTATTATGATGGACAACCTATCGATCGTAGTAAAGTGTTTCGTATTCAAACACCTCAACTAAGCCGAACCGAAACACTCCAAACAGCACTCCAAAGTGAAACACTCTTTACCGATGAGAGCAGTGCCATCTACCATTATAATGGTAAAGTGGTCTTTGTTGAGGGGGATACAGCACTTCATAAATTGACATTTGCTGAAGATCTGAAACATCTTCCCTGTCTCAAACATCCCGACACATCCCTCTCCTTTACAGGTAACGGCTTCGATGTCCATGCTTTTGAAGAGAGTAAACCGATGGTACTGGGTGGTGTTGAGATTGATGCACCATTTGGCTTTAAAGCCCACTCGGATGGGGATGTTGCTATCCATGCCCTCATTGATGCCCTACTTGGTGCAGCTGGAATGGGTGATATTGGTGAGCTCTTTCCCGATACCGATGCCACCTATGCTGGTGCTGACTCCAAAGAGCTTTTAAAGCGTGTGGTGCAAAAAATCCATCATGTCGGTTTTGATATTATCCATGCCGATATTACAATTATGGCACAAACGCCTAAATTGGCACCCTATAAAGTTGCAATGGCACAAACACTTGCCAATATCCTCGACGTTCCTGCAACACGTCTTAATGTCAAAGCCACAACAACAGAGAGACTTGGCTTTGTAGGACGTCAAGAGGGTGTTGCTGTTTCAGCCACTGCCACATTAAAATATTTTGACTGGACACAATCATGAAAATTCTTATCGTCGAAGATGAAATCTATCTGGCACAGAGTATCGCTGGTAAGCTGATCGACTTCGGCCACGAATGTGATATATTTGCAACTGTTAATGATGCACTCGATCAGCAGACACACTATGATGTGGTTCTACTCTCTACCAATCTTTCAGGTCAAGACTTCTATCCTGTCATTAAGAAGTTTAGTGAGAATATCATCTTATTGATGGTCTCCTATATTAGTAATGATACAGTGACCGATCCACTCAAAGCAGGCGCACACGACTATATTCAAAAACCTTTCATGATCGAAGAGTTGATTCGTAAGATTCAACACTACCACCGCTACAAACAGTTACAAAAACAGTGTGAACTCTATGAGAGCTATCTCAACCATCAACTTGGTAATATTCAACTTCCTGAAAGTCTCAACTACCCACTCCCATTGATGGTACAAACCAATTACCAAAAGCAAGCAGATGCTTTTGCGTTCGCACTGGCCAAAGAGTTGGATCGCCCCTTACGCTATCTTCCACTCAGCCAATCCTCTTCACTCCAAAAACTTGAGCAGTTAGATAGCGATACCATCGCCTATATGCCAGAGTTTCAAACGCTTAAGAAGAGTGAAAAAGAGGCCTTTTTAGCGGCCATTCAAGGGAAGAGTGTCATTACATCGACCACTGAAAATTTTGATAATGATGCACTCCATACAATCGAACTTGTTAGTGAGCATAAGATCTTTGATCGTACCGAAATTCTCACGATTGATGATTATGTCAAATTTATCATTCATAACTATCAGAGCAAATTCCCCGATACAGAATTGAGTAAAAAACTCGGTATTTCACGTAAGTCGCTCTGGGAAAAGAGGAAAAAGTATGGCATCTTCAAGAAAAAGTGATAAAGCGATCTTTATTGACCAAGAGGCTTTATCGACACTGGCATTGGTGCAAGAGGGACTTCTCTATCCTGTTGATGGATTGATGGATAAAAAGACCTCTGAAGAGGTCAACCGTACCAAATGTTATAAGGGGCATAGCTTCCCTTTCTCCTTCATCTTAGCCCCCAAAGGGCGACGCAATGAAGAGGTTCTCAAAACCCTCAAACCGAGTGAGAGGGTCACTCTCATTGTCGATCATCAACCTGTCGGTTGGATTCAAGTTGATGAAGTCTTTGAGATCAACCCCCAAGAGCGTGTTCAAGAGATTTATGGTACACAAAATGCATCGCACCCAGGTGTTCAAGCCACAATGAAACGCCTTGGACGCTATGCTGTCAGTGGTAAATATCATGTTGAATATCCCAAGCTTCACGCGATTAAAGAGAAGATTGCCACAGCCAAAGAGCGTATTGGTGCCAAACAGACCAGTGCTTTAATGATGGCGGCACGTCCTCTCCATCGCGCCCATGAGCGCCTTATCCGAACCACACTTGACCGTTCTGATCTGGTTGTGATCTTTCTGTTTAAACCCTACCGAGAAGACCCTACCCTTCCCTATGAGCTACGCTACCGCTCAATGGACTACTTTGTTAAAAACTATCTACCAGCCAACCGCGTCGTAATCGTTCCACTCGAATATACCTATATCTTTGCAGGTTATAATGAGGTGATTCTCGATGCACTGGTGGCACAAAATTATGGATGTGATGAGCTGGTCATTGGACAAAATCATGCGGGACTGGGATCATTCTATGATAAAAACCGTATCCAATCGGTCTTTGATCACCTCAAAGGGTTTAAGATTCAGATCCACACGGCACCTGAGTATGCCTACTGCGACATTTGCCGAACCCTTGTGAGTAATAAAACCTGTCCACATGGTGAACATCACCACATCTCTTACCATGCCGACTCAATTCTTGAACTTCTTAAACAAGGGCTTTTACCACCCGCTGTTTTGGTACGTAAAGAGATTTCAGCCATGATTTTGGCACACCTCTTTCCAAACCGCTTCCATAACCTTGAAAAGATCTATTACGATCTTATGCCTGGTTCTGGTCTGTTGGAGAGCCAAAGTGAAGAGGATTTCTATATTAAACTGATGCAACTTTATCAAACAACATCATTGAAATAGTGGAGAGATAGTGATGAACTTTAAAGAGAAGCTCTTTTTAGCAGGATTGGGTAGTGGACTTTTGCCCAAAGCACCTGGTACATGGGGATCACTGGTTGGATTGGCATCAGGTGTTGCTACTCTTACCTACTTCCCCATTGAAACCCTCTTTTTACTTACGATTCTCATCACCCTTTTTGGTGTTCGTGAGATCGATCGCTACGAAAAAGAGAGTGGTATCCATGATGATAAACGGATTGTGATTGATGAAATTGCAGGAATGTGGCTGGCACTCTGTTTTAGTGGAGCAACACTCTTAGCGGCAGGTCTAAGCTTTATCTTTTTCAGAGTTTATGACATCAAAAAACCCTCAATTATTGGACGTATTGATCGTCAAGCACCAGGGGGATGGGGTGTTATGGGAGATGATTTGATTGCAGGTGCGGCAGCTGGCCTCTCAAGTGCGCTTATGATGCAAACCCTTCACTACTTCCATATTATAGGATAGTAATGGCACTCCCAGAAGCCTTTATTGAACGATTTTATGCCATCTATCCCAAGATGGCTGATACCCTTCTAGCCACATTTGAAAAACCGAAACGGGTCGCATTTCGTATCAATCCACTAAAAACCGATGTTCAAACCGTTTTGGAAAAACTTGAAGCAGAGGGAATCGTACCTGAACCAGTCGATTGGTATCCTTATGCCTTTACCACAGCGCCTGAACTGCGTGATCAACTCACCCATTCTGAACTTTTTGAAAATGGCGATATCTATATTCAAAGCCTCTCATCGATGCTTGCTCCCCTTGTCTTAGCACCACAACCGGGTGAAAACATTCTTGATTTGACAGCGGCACCAGGTGGTAAGTCGCTGATGATGGCGGCACAGATGCACAATGATGGGTGGCTCTCTGTGGTTGAACCTGGAAAAGATCGTTTCTTTCGCCTCAAAGCCAATTTAGAGCGTGGAGGTGTCACCATTGCACACACCTACATGACCGATGGTCGTAGTGTTGGAAATAAGTGTCCGGAAATGTTTGACCGTGTCATGCTCGATGCCCCCTGCTCGACGGAAGCCAAATTTAAAAGTTTCGATCCCAAAAGCTATGCCTACTGGAGCGAACGTAAAATCAAAGAGATGGCAAAACTTCAGCAACGTCTGATGGTATCGGCTATTAAAAGTCTTAAACCTGGTGGGAAACTCCTCTATGCCACCTGCTCATTTGCCCCTGAAGAGAATGAAGCGATTGTCGATAAAGCCTTAAAAAAGCATCCTGAACTGCAGGTGGTTCCTATCGATCTTCCAATCCAAAATAAGCAAGCTGGCTTCACACAGTGGGGAAAAAAGAGTTACAACCCTCAACTTGAACACGCCATCCGTATCCTTCCAACAGAGATGATGGATGGCTTTTTCCTCTGCCTATTAGAAAAGAAGGGGTAAGCCTCTACCCTTTTAAAATCTCTCGTTTCATCTTTTTAAGGTCAACCTTCTCTCCACAATAGACCGCTTGTTCAAGTTGATCGATCCAGATAGCATAGTGATTGGAGTGATCTTTGAGTAACACTTTAAGCAGTGCTTTGGCAGAATCAGCTGACTTCACTGCTTGCTGAAAACTATCATCCTCCTCTTTTTTGGAAAATCTTACACGACGAATACGTTGTACAATCAATGCACTGATATAACCCGATACAAAAATAAGACAATAGATAAGCCACTGCTTCATGGCTTCTAATTGATCATAGATACTCTCACTACTGGTGGAATCTACAAGCTTTTGAATCGTCACACCCTGCACATGAATCGAAATTGGTTGACTTTGGAGCTGATAGGTTTGCCCTTTTTTATAGGAAAACCCCTCTATCGTGATAGCAGGAATTGTAAAGTTCTGATCACTCAAAAGGGCATAGGAGAAGCTTCCCCGATAGTGCAGACCATCAGTCTCATAACGGAGATTGATCTTAGGTTCATCATCAAAAACCTTAACCCCCTCTATCTTTGGCGTTATATTGAGATCTTTCGGCAAAGCCCCTACCCCCTCTAAAAGTATATTCAAATAGATTGGGGCATTGACCTCGGTTTCATGCTTATCGACAGAGACGTTAAGTTTGTAATCTCCCACCAATGCCACATCCTTAGGTAGAGGGTTGATATGAAGATGAAGCGGTGGAAGCACTTCATGGGTGTCGGTTGTGTCAATCGCTTTGGCTTTGACAGGTTCACCCGTATTGTTATGGCGCAATCGCTCCTCATCTGTCCGTTTGACAATAAAGTTAAAAGAGAGTAAGAGATCCCCCACCTTTTGTGGAAAGAGCAGATATTCAAATGTAATGGCACCCCTTTCCATATCACGTCGCTCTTGCAGAAGCCTCATCTTCCAATCAGAAGAATGGGCAACTGGCTCAAACTCAAAAAAGATAATCTTTTTAGGGTCGGTTTGCCACACCTTAAAGGTCAAAAGTATCGGCTCATTTAGATAGGCAGAGCGTTTGTTCAAATGCAAATTGTAAGCATAATCGGTTGCCGAAAAGAGCAAGAGTGGCGATAATAAAAAGAGGTAGAGCCATCTACCAAGGTTTCTCTTCATGTACATAACCTTTATTGATCATTTCATAGACTTTAGAGCCGAGAGGATGGCGTTTGACACCCTCTGTAGGCAGATGTTGTGGATGGATACGGGTCGATTGCGAGGTTTGGGAGTGACCACTCCCCTCTCCCATCTTGCCATGAGATTTTGATGTTGTTTCATCTTTTCTCTCATCGGTTTGATCCGCACTGCCACTTTGTGATTCTGCTTTCACACTACGATTGGCTTTGGCTTCCACACGTTTTTGCTTCTGCTCTTCAAGAAAGAGTACCATCTCTAAATTCTTCATGGCATCTTCATCATATCCAATCTGAAGGGCTTTAATATAGTAGGCTTTGGCACTCTTATAGTGTCCTAACTTCATAGCACAGTTGCCCAAGTTGTACCAGATACGCTGTTTAATCAATGGATTGGAAGATTGACACTTCAGATAGAGTCTGCCAGCCAACTTATAGGCTCCAAGATGGTAGTAACTGTTTGCTAAAGCGTAGGTACTCTCAAGAAGTGGTGGATCGATAGAGGCAAAGATTGCTTTTGCCTCTTCAAACTGTTTATTTTGATAGGCTGTGTAGCCTTTATGAAGTTTATAAAAGTCCAAAATCCCTGCTTCAGCATTGAGACCAATAAGAGCCAAGAGCCACAACCAAAGTCTCTTTTTCATCATACCCATCGAAAGGGTTCCTGCTAAAAAGAAGAGGATACCCAAGAGTAGAGGAAACCAAAAGAGCTCTTTGTAGCGTATCTCTGCATGCTTGGTTTTCTCTCGTATCATTTCAACATGCCTCATAATCGCATCAGCCACCTCTTCTGGTCTATCAGCATCAATAAATACCCCTCCTGTCTCAAGACTCAATGCCTCAAGCTGTGGGTTGAGTACCGAGACAACCAATCGTCCCGATGGATCACGTAGCCACCCCTCATCGGTTGGGATTTTACTCCCCTTTTGGGTTGCACATGCGACACCATAGATACGAATATGGTTTGTTTTTGCCATCTGCACCAATGCACCAAGATCCTCACCATCACCCCCATCACTGAAAATAATCAGATCCTTCTTATCACCTGCCATCTTTGCTACCATCTCAAGCAGTGACATGAGTGATGTACCATGGGTAAGAATAAAATCGGGGTTGAGTGCCTCCAAAGCAGAGACAATCAAAGCACTATCCTCTGTGGGTGGTGAGAGGATTAAGGTATTGGTGGTAAAGGCAAGGAGTGCAAATGAGTGTCCTTGATCCTTTTGAACCAGCTGTTGAATCGCCTCTTTGGCAAAGGTTAAACGGTTGGGGGTTCGATCGGTTCCTTGCATCGAGCGGGAGAGGTCAATGGCGAGGTAGAGTGTCTGAAATGAAGGGCTCTTTTCAACACTTTTATCAAGAAGAACAGGACGACAGAGTGCCACCAACATCCATACCAATGCCATAAAGGGGGCAAGCCGTACAAAAGGAGAGTTTTGATGACCAATCATCACTTTGGGATGGATCGGTACCCTCTGCTTGTGTACCGTACGATATCTTAACCATGTTAAGAGTGATAAGGGTACTAGTAACCAAAGAAACTCTGGATAGAGTAGTTTCATCGACCTCTCCGCAGACTTATCGACCCAATCAACAAAATCATTGCAAGAATGAGTGGGTAGATATAGAGCATCTTTTTATTGATTAAGTGGTGGGAACGGATGGGGCTTGGTTCAAGTGATTCGATAGTATCAAAAACCTCTTGCAGATCATTACGGTTACGTGCCCAAAAGGTTTGCCCACCTGTTTCATCTGCAATCTTTTGCAGAAGTTCCGCATCAAAACTCCCCTTTTTGCCAACACCGATCGTATAGATCGTAACTCCCTCTCTTTTGGCTCTCTCTACCGCCTCTTTGATCGAAACCGACCCAGCATTTTGGTAACCATCGGTAATGAGGACAATCACTTTGTGCTTGGCTGAGCCAAATCGTAAGGAGCGCAGTGCCTGATCGATCCCCTCTCCAATCGCTGTACTCTCACCTGCAAGCCCCACATCACTCAAACGTAACACCTCTTTAAGGGCTACTAAATCATATGTCACAGGTGACGCGGGATAGGCAAAGGTACCAAAGATCACCAGACCGATATTATCATCAAAACGCTTTTCAAGAAAACTCTCCACAATCTCTATCAGAGCATCATACTTTCGCTTCATTGGATCTTTTGCATCAAACCCCGACTCAGCCATCGAACCGCTACTATCAAGAGCAAGAACAAGATCACGTCCATGACGCTCATGTGCAGCCAAACGGTCATAAACAATCGGTGATGCAAGGGCTGTCACTAAGAGTGCATAGATGATAGCATAGAGTAATGGCTCTTTTTGAAGGCTCAAAGATGCCCCACCCACATCTTCTGTTCTAGGAAAATAAAACTTCGTCACCCCTGATGGACATCGCCAAAAACAGGGAATTAGAAGGAGAAGGAGAAAAAGGTATGGATACTCAAACGTAAAGTGAATGGTTATCCCTCCGGAAAGTAGGTCTCTAAGACATCATTAAAGTAGGCTTTGACACGTTCAGCCTTTTGGATCTTCTCTTCAAAAATAGGTGCAGAGGCTGGATAATTCTCCATCATCTCACGATAGGGTTCAAGTTTTGCATCGATGAGTGAGGCAAATGCATTTAGAAGTTGCTCCATCGTTGCTTTATCATGCACCGAGCGCATTAACATCTTATACATGCGTGCCCGTGTATCCATCGCAATCGATGCATTGATCGCCTCTCCAACCACTTTAAGATCCCAGCGGCTAATATAGACCCCACTTTTACTTGGTGGCATCAACTCGGCATTGATCGCTTCAACATAATCGGGATACTCATAAGTATCCTCTTCCATTTCACAAGCACTTGTAACACAGCGATCTTCCATTAAGGTTTCAAACTCTTTTCTTAAATCATTCATTCTAACTCTCTCCCTACGCTTTTAAAATCGTCATATAATCTTCAAGACTTGGTTTGCCACCAAGCCACTCATCTGCAACACTCAAAGCGGTTGCAACCATCCACTCTGAAGCCCCTATCTTTCGACACCCCAACTCTTCTGATAAGCGGTCAAAAGCACCCTCTCCCCGTACAAAATCGATTAGAGTCAATGATGAAGCAGAACCATTAAGATGAATCAACCTTTTATTACGGTGGGCATAAAGATCGGTGGCATTGATAATCAGATCATACATCTCACCATCCACTTCCATACCACTTTGTAACCATGAAATATCTGTATCCACTCCAATTAGTGTTGGTTTTGCCATCTCAAGTGCTTCAGCAGCACGCTCAACACTGCTATCTGCCACTTCAATCGATGATGGTGCAAAGGCTCCAAAAGAGGATAGAAGTGCTCGCCCCATCGCTCCAGCACCAAGAAGCAATATCCGCTTACCTTGAAGATCCAAATTTTCATATCGTATCAGATGAGAAAAGGCTTTAGCATAAAAGCACTGTCCAACAAGTCTTCCTTCATGGGCATACGCTCCATCACATAATCCACTCTGTTGTGTACAGCTATCAGAAACATCCAAAAGTGGTACCACCTCTTCATGATACTCTGGCTCATAGAGTGCCATTGTCACTTTTGAGTTTGGCATCCCCTTCACCATATAGGCAAAATCTTCGGGCTTAATATTTAACCCAATGGCAAAATCGTTCAATTCCAACTGCTTAAATGTGGTATTGAGTATCTTTAAAAAGGGAGAGGTCTGCGCATTAACCCCATAAAGAGCAATCAAGCGACTCTCTTTGGTCAAAATTCCTTCATCTATCATACTCACCCTTTATCCTCTTGTAATGTTTTAAAGACAACAGTACCATCCTCTTGCTCTTCTAATCCCCATAGATCAAGTGCCTCCTCCTCTTCAACCATACAACGTGGACAGGTCTGTTCACCATGCAACGATGTAAAGTGAACACCACACTCACGACAACGAACCAATTTAAAGGTGGCAAGAAGTCTTTGTGTCGGTTCAAAAAACTCTTTCAGCTCAAAGGTGGGTTGAAGCTTCAGACTATCAGGCTCACAGGTATCGTGGCAGGCACGACACTTAATACACATCATGGTATCAAAATAGATCTTACTATTTTTTGGATTGGAGCTTAATGCACCCGTTGGACAGATACGGTAACACATTTGACAGTTGGTGCAACTCTCCATATCGATATACTTCTGTGATGCAAAAGAGATATCCTCTTCTGCAATCGTATGGAATATGGAGGGTTTTGGAGCCCGTTTGAGTGCAGTAAAGAGAATTTTACGCTTGTCAGGAAGACTCTTTTGGCGTATCTTTGCCACATCAACGAGATCTAGATGGTGCGTTTTGGTCTCATCACTCACTGAAGCGACCGCATCTTCAAATTCTCGTTTGGATTGAACAACCCCTTTTAATGAGAGACGCTCTAAAAAGGCACGACGATCATTGGGATCAATATCCTCTGCAACATCCTCCTCTTCAACTGCCACCTCTTCCACACGAATCACCTTACCACTCTCACACGCTTCAAGCAGATAGTTAGCCTCTTCCACACTCTTTAGAATCTGCACATAGAGTGGCTCTTTGTAAGGGCAACTCTGACAGTGCCCAATATCTAAAACCATCGGATCCTCTTTAATGAGTGCTAAAGCGATAAGGTGTTCACTGCTAAGAGCCGCAATACAGGGGACATTGAGACGACATGAGATGAGTGCTTCATCGGATGTGGCAAAGGAGAAGAAAAACTCTGTAGGATCAAACCCTTTAAGTTTGAATGCTTCTGAAGGGCAGACCCCTAAACAGCCACCACAATCGACACAAGCTGACGGGGTGAATGCAGGAAGGTTGTTATCGGCAATGTGAAGTGTACCGACAGGACATATCTCCACACACTTGGTACACTCTGAAAATTTGGTGACACTACGAACACATGCTGAAGGATTGAAGATCAATGTACTCATTGTGCGTAACGACACCCTTCCTCTGTAATCAACTCATGGAGATATTCGTAATCGTTAAACATAAACTCTAATGCAAGTGAAGCGGCATCAAAATAGAGTGGTGTACCAGCTTCCGCTTTGACATTTTGCAAAAACATCAGTGTCCACTGCAGTAGATGGTCTCGCAAAAAGTCTCTCTCTATCTTAGCAATTTCGCATGCCACTGCTTCATCCCCACTCTCTAGTGCCTTATACTCTGAACTTGCCAACATATACATAAACTCAAGCTCAATTCCAATATGATCGGGGCTGACCGAACGTGCCTTCTCAAGCTGTACACGAAAATCGTAGGTGTTATAGAACTGAAGAACGGGGTTGGCTCCTCCTGTCTCAAGCATCTGATCCTCTCTCATATAGAATGACTCATAAGGAATCAGATGTAAGACAAAGAGGTTAGTAAAATCAACATTGAGATAACTCTCAAGGAGCTCTTTTTTAGAGAGTTCTTTGGGCTTCTCCCATGCCTGATAGTTTGGAAAGAATGAGAGCATCATCTCATCACTCTCAAGCTTCTCTAAAAAATCTTCATCCAACTCTTTCATCAGAATACGGGAGATTAAGGCATAGAGATTCACCCGTGCCATCTGTTTGGTTAGAACATCATTCATACAACGACCTTTACAGTGAAAAATAAAAAGCTAAAAGTTTTATATTTTAGTTTTTCATTTCTCACGTATGTGACGGGGCAAACGCCCCGACACCCTTAGATATCTTTAATGGTACAAGAGTAGGCTTTTTTACTCAATGGTACGGCTGGACGTGGCATCCAGTATGGACGACGCTCACGATCTTGTGCAGTGAGTGGTCGTGTCAATTTGTCACGCCATGCTTTATAGGTTTTCATATTATTTTCATAGTTAACCCAAATATCCCCAATCACATCATCTGAACCCGCTTTTTCAAGAATAACCTTCTGATTCCATGCATGGTTACCTGCAATTGGGTCTGGATGGACAGGTGCCACAGCATTTTGCCATGATCCACTAAGACCATCCCACCAGATATTGTCAAGATCTTTGTTGAAGGCTTTAAACTGCCACGATTTTGGACGTTTATTGATGCCCTCATCGATACCCTCTTTTGGCTTCAAAGTACCCACTTTACCATCCATTGTCATCTCATAGAGTGGTGCACCCAGACCCATGACCCCAAGGGCATGTTCAAAGCCTGGAATCTCAACAGCATTTTTAAGCTTCCATCGACCCGCATGGTGGCTACATGCCAAAACGCCTGGCATTGTCGCTTCGGTTGGAACAGCCATAGCGATAAAGTAACCACTCTCCAAACCACTGACCGTATCAACAATGCGAATCTTCACGGCATCCCCGCGTTTAATACCAAGACGTTCAGCATCTTTGGTATAGATCCAAACAGGGTTATGGTTTTGACTAATCTCCATCAAGTGTTTTGAGTTGACACTTCGGGTATGGATATTATACGGCAAACGGAAGACTGTATTCAAACAGAACTCATTCTCTTGATTGATATAGCGGTGATGCACTTGAGAGACGATATGGATCATCTTATCATATTCACGCTCATTACGTGGATAGATTGGGAGTGCATACTCTGGCCATTTCCAGTCGATCAACCACTCACAGAAGAGGTCAAGTTTCTTATCTGGTGTATGGAACCCTTCATAGAGTTTGCCCTCAACCTCAACACCGATTGAGCGTTTACGTCCCTCATGATCTACAATCCAAAGAACCCCAAACTTATCTTTCTCTACCTCATCAACATGGTACTTATGCCCATGCGCATGGTAGTACGTTCCATCAAACTCAAGTTCTTTCTCTTGTGGTCGATAGACATTGGTCTTCTCTGTCCATGCACCACGATCGCGCATAAACTCATAGCATGGGTACTCACTATCTGGATAAGCTGCCTCTGCCGCTTTTTTAAGGTTTGGAAGAAGGCTAAATCCAGCATTGTAGTACTCTTTAACCGTAACTGGTTTACCCGGATGTTTACGAGACTCCCAATATTGGCGAACTCCAAGGCTTCCATCTGGGTCGACATGCAAGCACAAGAGCTCTGCCCAGAACTCATTCTCTTCCCAGATCTCACCAAGTCCCGCTTTAATATGGGCTTCAAGTGTTCCGCGATGCTCAACTTTTGGCTTCCATCCCATCTTTTCAAGTGCAACACGCAAGACTGGTTGACGGAAGGCTGTCCACTGCTCCGGTTTTGTTGGTTCAGACTGCTGGTCGTGACGCTCACCTGCCAACCCTGTTGGTAGAACATAGTCGCAGTACCAGTTGGTCTCTGACCATGTTGGAGAGAGGTTGAAGCTCATCTCAATCTTACTCTCATCTTTAAGTGCTTCAATCCATCGGAATCCATCTGGATTGATCCAAACAGGGTTGTACATACGTGGAATCCAGACTGCAAGTTTGGTTGGAACATTCAGACCGCGTGCTCTCCACTTATTCTGCCACTCTTCATCCATCAAAAGGTGTGGCAAGATATAACTCATCTCATAGGTTGAGAGTGGATACTCTGGTGGCCATGCCAACTCATTCCATACCTCAACTTTTGGTGCTTTCTTACCTGCAACCGTTGCAGCATCACCCTTTCCACCAATCGAAATCTTATGCCAATGGTGCCAGCTTACACCACCCACATCACCACGCATTGCACCACGCAGTGCCAATGGAAGGAATGCCGAACGGGTAATCATCCAACCACCACGGTGAGCAATCGCACCTGATCGCCAAATATAGGTTGCAATTTTCGGACCCGCTTCAATAAACATCTCAAAGAGTTTATCAAGCTTATACTCCTGTCCTTCGAGCTTACACTCTTTCACAACATACTCTTTCGTATATGGTGCATAGAGCTCTTTCATCACCTCAATAAAGCTTTCATAGCTCTCATCTTCTGGCATTTTAGAGATATACCCCTTGGTCACCATAAACTTCAGATACTCTCTGTTGGCCATCAGACGATCCCAGTTGAGCCAATTTTTAACAAACCCATGATCAATGAGATCATCCCCATTCTTATCTTTCTCATTCAAAATACGGTTGGCAAGATAGAGATAGAGTGCTGTTTCTGTTCCTGGCCATACTGGAAGCCACATATCGGCAATCCCTGCTGAATTGCTCAGACGTGGATCAAGAACAACCATCTTCGCACCCTTTTTACGGGCATCAGCGATCAATCCTGCAGACTGCTGGAAGTAGTGGCCTGCATCAGCAGCGTGTGATGATTGCAAGAAGATTAGTTTTGCATTCGCCCAGTCAGGTGAGTTACGGTCATCATTTGCCCACTGAATCGATCCTTGGCGTGCACCTGCTGAACAGATATTGGTGTGTGAGTCGTACCCATCCAATCCCATCGTATGCGGTACACGGTGACCAAAACCATTCTCATTAGGACGACCAACATGGTACATAATCGACTTTTTAGAGATCTCATCACCACTTTTGAGTGTGTCATGCATCTTCTTACCGATCTCTTTGAGGGCTTGATCCCAGCTAATACGAACCCATTTACCCTCTCCACGTTTTGAACCTGGCGCACGCTTGATTGGGAATGGAATACGATCGGGATCGTACATTTGCGACTCAACAGCATACCCTTTTGCACAGTTACGTCCACGGCTGGCACTATGGAGTGGGTTACCCATATATTTACGAACAGTAAGTGTCTTTTTGTCAACCCATGCTGTCAAACCACACCCTGCTTCACAGTTGGAGCAGACACATGGTACAATCGTGTAGTCATGCACTTCAATACCATCTGGGTTATCGTCACTTCGGACACCCTTACGATTGATTCCCCCTCGCTTCCAATCATCACCATCAAGCTCTCTAAAGCTATCCCACTTCTCCAGTGGTGGATAGAAATCGAGGCTTGCAGGGGTATTGGTAAACTCTGCCGTTGCCTCTTTAGAAGCTTCTGCGACACTCTCAAATACACCCGTCGCCAGTGTTGCACCTGCAACTGTAAATGCAGCGCCTTTTAAAAAGGTTCTTCGACTTTCATTCATCATAATCATTCTCTCCTACTCTTAGCTAAGATTCAACAACTGTGGAATCACGAGCCATACATGCTTAGCAATCCAAAGACCTGCAAGTGCCAAAACCGATGCCAATGCCAACAGACTATTGGACTGGGTACGAAGGGCAAAGATCACAAAAACGACTGGAAGGATATATCCAAGTGTCTGTCCAACCCAGAACATTGTGTGGTAAGAACCACCCTCTTTAACAAATGCAATTGTTGCGGCAACCTCTTCAGCCTTCATGGCACCAAAGTAGTACTCTCCCATATAGACAATGAATGAGAGTGCAGCACTCACAGCCAAAACAATGGCCAAGTCTCGTTTAATCTCACGATCTCCAATCCCAAAGATAAGATAGGTTGCAGAGCCACCAATAAATGCAGCAAGTGCCATCTGAAGCAGTTCAGTTGGTGTTTGCCACAATTCGCGTGCAGAAGCCTCTCCCATAATGGTCGCTGTATAGAGTGTAACTGGAATAGCAAAGATAAATGCTGCCCACATCAACTTGTTATACTGTTCATCACTCACCTTGCGCATGATACGTCCAGCGGCCATCACAAAGATAATCCCTGTAAAGATGGTTGCCAACCATGCCCCAACAGTAATAGCAGAGGTCCAGTGTGGATAGAAGAAGATATGCCACATTCTAAGTGGTTGATGCAGATCAAGCAGTGTAAAGAGCAAAAAGATATTAAGGAAAATGAAAGAGACGACAGGCATCAATGTTTTGATCGATTCAACACGATCCCCATACTTTTTCAAAAGATAGACCCCAATCAAAACGGCACCCGTTCCGATACTCTTTGCCCACATATTGAGTGTAATCATCCAACCCCAAATAATGCCAGGGAGTGCAACATCGAGTGTTACAACGGCATGGGTCGCGGCTGTTGTATGTTCAACCATCTTAGTGACCTCCTACATGTTTGAGATGCGTAATGTTATTAAAGAGGTTGTACCCCTCTTCACGCTTGCTTGCCAACGGATTGAGGTTCACTTCACCACCACTGGTATAGAAGTGTTTTGGATGCGTATTCTTTTCAGGTTTACGTACTTTGACATTCCCCTGATGCTCCATAATGTAACGGCTGATATTACTGGTTGGATCGTCAAGGTCACCAAAGATGTTGGCCTCTACAGGACATGCCACGACACATGCTGGCATCATACCGCCTGCAATACGGTGGGCACAGTAGGTACACTTATCTGCAGTATTGGTTTCAGGATCAATATAGATTGCACCATAAGGACATGCCATGACACAACCCGCACATCCGATACAACGCTCTTTATCGACATTAACAATACCATTTTCAAGATAGTGCAGTGCACTTACTGGACAGATACGTTCACACGGTGCATTTTCACAGTGGTTACAGCGAAGCGGTGTAAAGGTTCTCTTTGTCTCTGGGAAGGTTCCTACATCGACATACTTAACCCGAAGGCGCCACATACCCAGTGGAACTTCATTTTCCACTTTACAAGAGACCTCACAGCCTTTGCATCCCATACAAAGCGCCAGGTCCACTAAAAAGCCGAGCTTCATAGACTCCTCCTGAATTTATTTATATAGGCGTTTTAAATTAGCTTATAAGTTTCATAAGCTGTTCAAAACTCCATCAAATGCCTATATCACGACATTTTCAGTCTATCAGTGGTTCTTTTAATGGAAGCTGAATAGAGGAGTTTTTCTAAAATTTTTTCTTATATAAGGGGGAATATAAGAGGAAAAAGTTTATGCGTTCAAATTAATTTGGAAGATACTTCATTTTTTTTGATTTTCAGGTAATTGTGAAAAAGCATTGATATGAAAGCAGAAAGTTGTCCCTTTTCCAACCTCTGAGCTTATATCGAGTTTTGAGTGGTGAAGTTTAAGAATATAGCTGACAATCGCTAAGCCAAGTCCCATCGAATTGTCCCAACTATTCTTATTGATACGGTAGAACTTTTTGGTAATCTCATCGATCTCCTCTTCAGGAATCCCTGTACCGCGATCGATAACACAGAGTGACTGCTCGGTCAGTCGTATGGTGACATCATCTTCTGAATATTTAAGTGCATTGTCAAGCAGATTGATCACTGCCATCTCCATCATCGTCTTATCGGCATAGACCATAACCGGTTGGCTCTCGATATGGATGGTTCGTCCTTGATACTTTTGGCTCAGTGTATGGACAGCATCTTTCACAACCCTCTCCATATCAAAACCACTCATATCAGGCTTTAGCTCACTACTCTCCATCCGTGTCATAAAACTCAAGCGATCAATCATCTGGGTAATGCGCCGCGCATTCTGCTCAATACGCTCCAAAAACTTCCGCCGAATTGCAACAGGGACCCCATCATCATCCAAAAGGGTCTCGGTATATCCCATAATGGCAGCGACAGGATTTTTAAACTCGTGACTAATCGCTGAAATCATATCACTGCGCTGTTTACTAATGAGTCGTAGTTTGGCATTATATTTACGCTTCTTCCTCTCATTCTTCTCAAGACGTTTGGCCAACTTCTTTAATAACTGTGCAATTGTCGTAAACTCTTTAGAAAATCCTGCACTAAAGTTGGCATGGTAATTCTTATTAGCAATCGCTTTGAGGTAGTCGGTCAATTTTCCCAACTCCTCATCAATGCGTCTTTGCAATGCTCGACTAATCAGATATCCAATAAAGAGTGCTACCAAAAAGACCGATGCAATACGCAACCAAAGAGCTCTGAAGTCATTCATCACTGTCTCAAGAGAGACAGAGAGGCGTAGAATCGCCTTCTTCCCATTCCATCGAATCGTTTTGGCAACATAGATCAGGTCATGATTCAGTGTCTTTGAGTAACGGATGGCTGTACCAAAACCTGTCCGTTTGGCATCCATAATCTCTGGACGGTTGGCATGGTTCTCCATCATATTAATATCAGCTTGGTTATCAAAGATCGGAGTGCCATCTAATGCAATAAGTGTGACCCGAAGAGGTCGCCCCATAATCTCATTCATCTCACGTGCGGCGACCTCTAACGACTTTCCTTTATCAAGCCGTGCCCGAACATAGGCAATTTCACCCTTAAGCTGATTGGTATATTGTGTAATCTCTATCTCTTGAATCGAGTAGTAGATAATAAATGAGGCCACAAGGAGTGTGCCAAACAGCAAAAGAAAAAAGTTGGCAAAAAAGATCTGTGGAAGTCTAAAGTACTCTTTTAACAAACCTGATACCCTACCCCACGAATCGATTTAATATAGTTTTTACTCTTATCTGGATCAATCTTATCTTTTAAACGATTGACAGCGACATTGACGGTACGATCTTGATAATCCCCATCATCGCCCCAAACTCTCTCTAGAAGCTGTTCTCGACTCAACACCATATTTTTATGTGTTACAAGCTCCAATAGAAGTTTAAACTCAAGGCGTGTCAAATCGATCTTACGCCCCTCAATAAAGACTTCATAACTTTTTGGCTTAATCACAATATCACGATAGAGGACTTCATCACGTTCTTCTGGTTTACTGCGTCGTAAAATGGCACGAACGCGGTGAAGCAACTCTTTAATATTAAAGGGTTTGGTCACATAATCATCTCCACCGCGTAAAAAGCCCTCTTCAACCTCACGATCAGAGACTTTAGCCGTTAGAAAGATGACAGGGATATCGATCCCCTGCTCTCGGAGTGATTGGACAAACTCACTCCCCTCAACACCAGGAAGGTTGCGATCAACAATCATCAGATCGGGTGGCTCCTCCTCGTTGAGGAGCTTTTCAATCGGTTTGACCGAGATAGCAGCAAAGGTCTCATACCCCTCTTTTTGGAGATGGTACTCCAAAAGATCGAGAAGATCTTGTTCATCTTCAATGATAGCAATCAGTGCCATCAGTAACTCTCCAACTCTCCACCTGTTTTAATGAAAAGAAGCAGTTTAGCAATATTTACAGCATGATCACTAATATTTTCAAGTTTACGGGCAAGCTTCAACACGGTCATAAAGTCGAGTGGATCCATATCGATCTGATACAACATTTCAGAGATATCTTTTTGGACAATTGAGTAGAGGTCATCTCCTTTGGACTCCTCCACCTTAATGGAGCGATAGAGGCTACGAACATCCTCTTCACTCTTATTCAGAGCGATCATATCAACCATATGCTTGATTGAGTTGAGTGCACTCTGATGGAGAGGAATAAAAGAGGACTCCATCGATGACATATCAAAATCACCAGCAATCAATGCCTTATTATGCTTGACATAAGAGCGAATACTTCCAGCTGTATTGACAAGTTCATTCGTAATCTTCAAATAGCCCACCATCTCCCGTAACTCAGTCGCCTCAGGACCATAGAGTGCCAATGTTTTAATAATCTCATTATCGATCTCGTTCGCTTTAATACGGCACCCTTTCACCGTCTCACGTGCTGTATCGAGAATCTGCATATCTTTTGTTTTAAACCCTTCAAAACATAAGCGTTCACCCTCTTGAATCATTAGGGCAAGATCTTGCATCATCTGGTTAATTTGATCGAGCTTTTCTTGAAAGTTTGAAAGCATCATTTGACCTTTCTAATAAATAATTAATGGAAGTGTAAAACCATTTGGTAACAGTTTGGTAACAGATATTATAACAGGTGTAAGGACTCTGCAACAGTTTTGTAACCAAATTGTAACCTTCACATTATACAATTCCGCGATTTAAAAAAAGGGGCGATTAAACCTCCAAAGGAGTTCTCAATGCTTAAAAAGACTATCGCAGCTTTGGCGGCTAGTATCATAACAGCAAGTGCTGCAAATATCAGTGGTGCAGGTGCATCTTTCCCAGCTCCTGTCTATTTTGACTGGGCCTATATGTATCAAAAGGCGACTGGTAACCAAGTCAACTACCAATCGATCGGTTCTGGTGGTGGTATTAAGCAGGTCTCTGCACGTACCGTCAACTTTGGTGCAAGTGATAAGCCTCTCAAACCAAAAAAACTTGACAGAAAACGCCTCTACCAATTCCCTGCTGTCATCGGTTCAATCGTTGCAGCTTACAACATTCCTGGCATTAAAGATGGTGAGCTAAAGATCGAAAACAAAGATCTTGCAGCGATCTTTATGGGTAAGATCAAATATTGGGATGATAAGCGTATTACTGAAGATAACCCAGGTCTTAACCTTCCACACAAAGAGATTGTTGTATGCCACCGTGCAGATGGTTCAGGCACAACCTTTAACTTCAGCTACTTCTTGGCACATGTAAGCGAAGATTGGGCAAACAATGTTGGTATTGGTAAAGCACTTGATTGGCCAACAGGTCTTGGCGGTAAAGGAAACGAAGGTGTTGCAAGCCTCATCTCTCAAAACCCTTACAGCATCGGCTATGTTGAGTATGCTTATAAACTAAAAAATGGGTTTGGTGCTGCCGTTTTGCAAACAGCAAGCGGAAAGTGGGTTGAAGCAAAAGAGGAGAACTTTAAAGCAGCAGCAAAATATGCGAAGTGGACACCAGCAAAACACTTCTACCAAATTCTTGCTTTGCAACCAGGTGATAACAGCTACCCAATCGTTGCTGCAACCTTTATTCTTCTTCCACGCGAAGCAACAGAGATGAATAAAGAGGTTGTGAAGTTCTTTGACTACTCATTCAAACATGGTGATGAGGATGCCAAAAAGCTTGGCTATATTCCACTTCCAGAGCAAACCAAAGAGATGATCCGAAGCTACTGGAAAGAGCACGGCATCTATTAATTCTGCCCCATGCCATACTACGGTATGGCACAACCCATTGTAATAAAAACTTTAAACCATAAAAGGAATAGTAATGTTGAAAAAAACTCTTCTATCTTTTTCACTTCTTACACCATTTGCATGCGCACTCTATGCACAATCTGTAACACTCTATCAAGATACTGAAACTGGTGCGATCTATACAAAACCAGGTGAGAATCGCGTTGAGTTGGGTGACTTCATTGGTGCAAAAGAGGCATTTATTGATCATCAAAAGATCAGCTCAACAATCACCAAAAAAGAGCTCAAACTTAAGAAAAAACTTCCAAAAGTTGAGAATAGCAAATCACCAGAGTTTCTCCTTGGTAAACAGACGGGTCCAAATATGAAGATCTACGCTTTTGACAACCCTGATATGTGGGTTAAACTTGGTGTTCGTCTCCAAGGAACATTTGAGAATCGTCAAGTCGATTATGCTGACAATACTCCAGATACTAACGTCTGGGATGCTTACCTTCGCCGTGTCCGCTTTGAAGTTGGTGTCGGATTCTCAAAACATGTCTCTTTCAGCATGGATATCCGAAATGACAAAGCAAACTACCAAAATAAAGGTGAGCAAGAGTTCAACGTTGGTGATGCTTACTTGAAAATTAAAAAGCCATTTGATACTTCATTGGTGAACTTCAAACTCTATCGTGGTAAGATCGATGTCTCTCGTACAGAGACTGTCAAATCTGCCTATGTCTTGCACTACGATCGACCACATGTAGCTGATGAAGCGGCACAATTTATTACCCATAACCGCCGTGGTACCAACGTAAAAATGTATGGTGACTGGAAGAAGAAAGTTCACTATGAAGTTGCATTTGGTGATGGTGTTTACTCTGGCAAATTCCATGATGCAACCGGTGCATCTTTCAGCGGTGACAGCTTTACTCAAAAGAGCTTCTTCTACGGTGGAAAAGTTGTCCTCTCTCCATTTGATGGTTGGGAAGAGAAAAAACGTACAGAGAGCTACTTTGGACAGGGTAAACACTTTGAAATTGGTGCAGCATACTGGAAGAGCCCTAATATTGCCTATACAATTGGTACTGTATCAAAAGAGATCGATCATGAGTTGATCAACCTTGAAATGTCTGCACACTACAAAGGTGCCTTTGTTCAAGCAGAATATTTTAAATTTGATGGTGTTGTCAAAAATTTCGATACTGCTCCACAAACTATCGGTCAATCACATGGTTGGTATGTCACAGGTGAGTATGTATTCGAAGATTTGAACTATGTTGCACCATTTGTCCGCTATGAGAAGTGGGACAAATTGGAAGATGAGAATGGCTATAACCTTGAGTCAAAAGTTGCGGGTGTCAACTGGTATCTCCGTGGCAACACAACCAAAGTTGGTCTTGCTATTCAAAAAGATACTTATGGTGTAGAACTTGGTAATAAAACTGAAACTCGCTATAAATTGACAACACAGTGGTTCTTCTAAGCCACACTTCTTAAATCCAAAATAGAAGGGATAGATGAGGAGAGTGATCGCTATCGATCACTTGCTCCTCATCAATGGACTCCTTAAAAACTATTTAAAAGCTTGCAAATTTCATACCTACTTCTAAAAAAGTGGCTTTTTTGCCACTTTTTTTTTAGAATTGGACGATATGTAATATTTTTGTAATCAAATTTCTCTATAATTACGGATATTTTTCACCCTAAAGGAAAGCGTGTGAATCGACTCCTCGACACCATCTTCCACAACACCACCCGCTTTTTCGCTATTTCGGTTTTGATGGTTCTTGCAGCCCTCTTCTTCGTTCTCTTTAACGAAGCAAAACCTGCTATCGATGCATTTGGTCTGCAGTTCATCACCAATAGCAAGTGGGCACCCAATATGGATATTTTTGGCGGTTATCCGGCAATTTATGGTTCGATTATCTCGACAATTATTGCAATGTTGATTGCGACCCCTGTGGCGATCGGTATTGCGATCTTTTTGAGTGAACTTGCACCACCATGGATTGCAACCATTGTAGGTATGGCGATCGAGCTTCTTGCAGCCATTCCATCGATTATCTATGGTATGTGGGGTCTCTTTTATCTTGCCCCTATTTTGCGTGATATTTGGGGTGGTAATGGCTTAGGGCTTGCCACAGCCGGTTTTGTCCTTTCGATTATGATTCTGCCCTTTATGGCAGCCATTACACGTGATGCGATGAAGACCACCCCACCTATTCTCAAAGAGTCAGCCTACGGTATGGGGGCGACACGCTGGGAAGTGCTTAAAGATGTCGTCATTCCATACGTTAAAAGCGGTATTATCGGCTCAATTATTCTTGCACTTGGTCGTGCCATTGGTGAAACCATGGCGGTCACATTTGTTATGGGGAACTCCCATAAAATCCCTGACTCAATCTTTAAGCCAGCTACGAGTATTCCTGTAACATTGGCCAATGAGTTTACTGAAGCTGATACCGATCTGTACTACTCAAGCCTCTTCTATTTGGCACTCATTCTACTGGTGATTAGCTTTACAGTCATTGCTATAGCAAAATTCTGGTTCCTTAGAAACCTTCAGGAGCAGCGCGTATGACACGACAAGAGCGACGTATTCTTCTGAATAACATCATTATGTTCCTCTCTTCAGCAGCTGCGATTGCAGGAATGCTCTTTCTCTTTTGGATTATCGGTGTGCTGATCTATAAAGGATTCACTGCACTCAATCTTGATATCTTCACCTACGATATGGCACCGCCAGGTCGTGAAGAGAGTGGTCTGCGCAATGCTCTGGTTGGACAGTTGATGCTTGTACTTGGTGCATCACTCATTGGTGTGCCTATCGGTGTACTTGCTGGAACCTATCTAAGCGAATATGGCGGTAAAAAGGGTCGTCTTGCCCGTCTGATTCGTGACATATCTGACATTATGATGAGTACACCAAGTATCGTTATTGGTGCTTTCATCTATGCCCTTTTGGTTGAGCCATTTGGACACTTTAGCGGTTGGGCAGGGATTGCGGCATTGGCAGTCATGATGGTGCCAATCGTTCTACGCACCACTGATGATATGCTTCAACTTGTTCCTGGTAGTCTTCGTGAAGCAGCCATTGCCCTCGGCGCACCCAAATATAAGATGATTCTTCAAGTGGTCTATCGCGGTGCAAAAACGGGAATGCTCACAGGTATTTTGCTCTCTATTGCCCGTATTGCTGGTGAAACAGCACCACTTCTCTTTACATCATTTAGCAATAACTTCTTCTCAACCGATCTGAATCAACCGATCGCATCGCTAACTGTTACGATGTTTAACTATGCCACCAGTCCTTATGATGACTGGATCAATCAAGGGTGGGCCGCAGCGCTTATCCTCGCCCTCTTCGTACTGGGTGCCAATATTATTGGACGAATTATTATTAGAACGAAAAAAGGAGACCGCTAATGTCAACGATTTGTGAAGTGACCCATGAACATATTATCGAAGTCAAAGATTTTAGCTTCTACTATGCCGGTCTCGATACACCGAACCTAAAAAAGATCAATATGCCAATCGGCAAGGGAGCAGTCACGGCACTCATTGGTCCAAGTGGTTGTGGTAAAACCACCCTACTACGCTGTTTTAACCGTATGCATGACCTCTATCCTGGCAACCGCTATGATGGAGAGATCCTCTTTAAAGGGCGTAATATCCTTGATAAGAAAGAGGATCTAATTAAATTGCGTACACAAATTGGTATGATTTTCCAAAAACCGACCCCTTTCCCAATGAGTATCTACGACAATGTTGCTTATGGTTTGCGTCTGCAAGGGATTAAGAGTAAAAGTGAGCTTGATGATCGTGTCGAGCAAGCTCTTAAAGATGCAGCTCTTTGGAAAGAGGTGGGTGATCGTCTTAAAAGTTCAGGAACAGCACTTTCAGGGGGTCAGCAACAGCGCCTCTGTATTGCGCGTGCCGTTGCGGTAGAGCCTGAAGTCCTTCTTTTTGATGAGCCAACATCAGCACTCGACCCTATCTCAACCCAAGCGATTGAAGAGTTGATTATTAAGCTCAAAGAGAAGGTTACAATTATTATCGTAACCCATAACATGCAACAAGCAGCACGTGTCAGTGACTATACCGCCTTTATGTATCTTGGTGATCTGATCGAACTTGGTGTCACAGAAGAGCTCTTCATTACTCCAAAAGAGGAGATGACCGAACAGTATATTACTGGAAAGTTTGGTTAAGATTCATCGACTTTACGCACCCTTCAAATCTGCGTAAAGTCCCCTTTCACCCCTATCTCTTAAAAATCTCTCCTCTATCTGCATAGATTCCCTGTAACTATTTTGTAATGGTTGTGTAATGATCCAGTAACTGTTCATAATTATCATTTCGCATGTACAGTTATATCAAGGAGTCTATGTTGCATACAAGTAAAAAACGATTGAGTGGCTTTGCGATCGGTCTAAGCACGGCCGCAATTTTGGCCTTAACAGGGTGTACCAATGGAGATGGCTCATCCTATACATATACCAACTACAATGGAGATAACTACATCTTCAATAGTTCTGGAGAGACCTCAACAACTTCAAGCTCCACAACCTCGACAACAGATACAACCACCACAACAGCATCAACAACAGACACGACCACACCAACAACAGATACAACCATTGTCCAAGCGGCATCCATTAGCTATCTTGAGGGAGATATTACCCAAGATACTACCCTTACAAGTGATACAGCATGGAAACTTCGTGGATTGGTTAAAGTGCGTCCAGGTGTCACGCTAACAATTGAACCAGGAACCATTATTCTCGGAGGTGATGAGACAGTTTTATCAAATCTTTCGACCCGTGCTCTCACGACCAGTGATACCAAAGACTACCTTGTCATTATGAAGGGTGCAAAAATCGTTGCAGATGCTACACCAGAGAAACCGATCATCTTTACTTCAACCATCGCCTACACCGATCCAACCAAAGCAGATACAGGTCAGTGGGGAGGGTTAACTATTCTTGGTAATGCACCAACCAACCATATCAATCCACACTATGAAGTTGATGAGAATGACCCTGACTTTGCATTTGGTGGTACAGAAGCCAACGATAGTAGCGGTATTTTACGCAATGTAAAAATTCTCAATTCTGGTCAGGCTGTTGCAACAGATATTGAGATCAATGGTCTTTCACTTGCAGGTGTGGGTGCTGGTACAGTCATTGAAAATATTACTGTCGAAAACTCATCCGATGACTGTGTCGAAATTTGGGGTGGTACAGTCAATGTCACCAACCTTGAACTCAAAAACTGTCAAGATGATAGTCTCGACCTCGACTATGGATATGTAGGGATTGCCAAACATATTCATGTCACACAAGTTTCACCAGCACATGCAGGGTTTGAGATCTCAAGTGGTGGTACAAATCCAATGACCAGTCCAAAAATCATGGACTTTACGATCCAAAAAGTAAATGGAAGTGATGAGGGTGGTATCTATATCAAAGATGATACCACTGCACCTATCTTTGGATATGGAACGATTACAACAGAAGGTACCGATGCCGCAATCCATACCAAAACTCTCTTTACACCAGAACAGAAAGCGGCAATCGCATTTGAAGCAGTTCGATTAAACGCTGCTGTCAAATTTGATGGAAATGGTCAAGCTGATGTTGCAGAGCGCTACAACGCCGATGATGGTGACCAACAGATTGTTAAAACTCTTAGTGGTGATCTTACAACAGATACCCATTTAACAGCCGACACATATTGGAAAATTGATGGACTTGTCAAAGTTCGACCAAGTGTCACCTTAACGATCGACCCTGATACCACCATTTTTGGTGATAATATTGGTGATGACTATATTGTTGTGATGAAAGGTGCAAAAATCATTGCAGAGGGTACAGAGAGTCAACCGATCATCTTTACATCAGAAACGGCACTGAAAGACCCTAATGCCGCAGATGTCGGACAGTGGGGTGGTTTAACAATTCTCGGTGGTGCACCAACCAACCATGCCAATCCACACTATGAAGTGAATGAGAATGATCCAGATTTTGCATTTGGTACGGCAACAGCAGGCAAAGGGAATGCAACCGAAAGTAGTGGTATTATTCGCTATGTTCATATTCTCAACTCTGGTAAAACCGTTGGAACCGATATTGAAATTAATGGCCTCTCACTCGCAGGGGTTGGTTCAGGAACAGTTGTCGATAATATCTTGGTAAAAAACTCTTCAGATGATTGTGTCGAAATTTGGGGTGGTACGGTTAACGTAAGCAATCTACAACTGGTGAACTGCCAAGATGATAGTTTAGACCTCGATTATGGTTATAGTGGTATGGTCAACCATGTTGCCGTCACACAAGTTGCACCAGCCCATGCCGGTTTTGAGATCTCAAGTGGCGGTAACAATCCGATGACACAAGCAATTATCAAAAACTTTACCATTAATAAAGTGGCTGGAAGTGATGAAGGGGGGATCTATATCAAAGATGATACCACTGCACCTATCTTTATCGATGGAACAGTCAATGTCGATACAACCGATGTTGCAATCCACACAAAACTACCAGCCTCAACAGAACAGATCAATGCCATCGGCTTTAAAAATGTGAACCTCACTCCTGCAACATTTGATGGTGCAGCAGCCAATGATATCCAACTTCGTTGGGAAGCCAATGATGGTGCCATTCCAATCGATACCACAACCCTTGTAGGTGATATCACATCAGATTTGACACTCCATAAGACACGTATCTATAAAATCGATGGACTTGTCAAAGTTCGACCAGGTACTACCTTAACCATCGAACCGGGTACAACAATCTTTGGTGATAACCAAGGTGATGACTATATCGTTGTCATGAAAGGAGCAAAGATTATTGCAGATGGCACAGCAGAAGAGCCCATCATCTTTACCTCTGAAATTGCATTGAATGATCCAACACAAGCGGATGTCGGACAGTGGGGAGGTTTGACAATTCTTGGTAGTGCACCAACCAACCATGCCAATCCACACTATGAAGTGAATGAGAATGATCCTGATTTTGCCTTTGGTTCACTTAATGCAGGTGAAGGTGATAGCAACGACAATAGCGGTATTTTACGCCATGTCAAAATTCTTAACTCAGGAAAAACCATCGGTACCGATATAGAGATCAATGGACTATCACTTGCTGGTGTCGGTGCTGGTACAATTGTCGATAACATTACAGTTGAAAACTCATCTGATGACTGTGTTGAAATCTGGGGTGGTACGGTCAATGTGAGCAATCTCAACCTCACAAATTGCCAAGATGACAGCTTAGATCTCGATTATGGCTATAGTGGAACGGCCAGCTATGTCACTGTTACGCAAGTTGCACCAGCCCATGCCGGTTTTGAAATCTCAAGTGGCGGCAATAACCCAATGACACATGCCCGTATCGAAAACTTTACAATTAACAAAGTAGCCGGCAGTGATGAAGGGGGGATCTATATCAAAGATGATACCACCGCACCTATCTTTATCAATGGAGTCGTCCATGTTGATACAACCGATGTTGCAATCCATACCAAACTACCAGCAACCGCTGAACAGAAAGCAGCCATCGCCTTCAAAGATGTAACACTCTCACCAGAGACTTTTGATGGTGCAGCAGCTGATGATATCAAAGCACGTTGGTTAGCCAATGATGCCCAATAGTGATAACCACCCTCTTCTCTCTCTTCTCTAAAGAGAGACCGGGAACCTCTCCCGGTCTCTCTAATTTTTTTAAATATTTTAAAACTTAATTAATACGTAACCGACTTGTAACTTACTTTTTCTAAACTTCTATTACTAATTCATATCTTAATTCATGGGGAAATCATGATTCATCGAACAATCAAATCATGCGTGACAGGATCATTAATCCTTTCATCGGTTCTCTTTGCTGGAGACGATGATACGATGGCCAAAGCGTTGATGAAGCTTCGTGCCGAAGTGGAACAACTCAATACACAGATTCAAGATCAGCGTGATGCAACCAAAGCCACGATGCGATCGCTTATGATGGAGAAGAATGATCTCGAAGCGACAATTGCACGTAGTGATCTAAAGATCAAACAGCTCGAACAGGAGATTCGTAAACTCAAAAAGGAGATTGCTGAAGCAAGCAAGAACTCTGAAGGGATCAAGCCAATCGTTCTTAAAGCGATCACACAACTTGAATCGCATATTCAATCAGAGCTCCCTTTTAAAACAGAAGAGAGAGTGCAAGATGTACGACGCATTAAAGAGGAGATGCAAAATGGCATCATCACACCACAAAAGGCACTTGCACAGGTTTGGAACAGTTATGCCGATGAGATTCGCCTCACCAAAGAGAGTGGCATCTTTAAACAGACCATTACATTAGATGATCAAGAAAGATTGGCAGAAGTGGCACGTATTGGGATGGTGATGATGTACTTCAAAACACCCGATGATCGTGTCGGCTATGTCGATCATAATGGTGATGGATGGTACTACAAAGAGGTGATCGATAAAGAGAAAAGAGAGATGATTCTCACTCTTTTTGATTCGATGCATAAACAGATCCGTACAGGATTCTTTACCCTTCCTAATGCTATCGCTACATCAAAGGTTCAACGATGATGAAACATATCATGCTCATAACTTTAACCCTACTCTTTACAATCACACCACCACTGCGTGCTGAAACATCTGATGAGAATCGCCTTGAACGGGCATATGCCAAAGAGTTTGCCTTCTTAAAAGCTCAAAAAGAGATGCTCAAAAAGCGTCTTAAAGAGGTAGAAGAGAGTGATGCTCAAAAGATTGCCAAAGCCCAAAGAGAGATTGAGAAGCTTCAAGAGCGTGTCATTGCCAAAGATTTGCGTGTTGAAACACTCAATGATACTCTTTTAAACCTCCAACGCAATGTCGAAAGTATCGAGAGTGATACCCAACTGATTGAGTCGGTTGTGATGCAAGGAAACTCTCTTTTGCGCCAATATGGGTATCAACTCCATCTCGATCCTAACAACTACCCCAAAACGCTCTCTGAACTCTTTGAAGTCTCATTAAAAAAAGCGGATACCCTCTCACGTGTTCGTACCCAAAAGGGAACATTCTACCTCAAAGATGGAACACAAAAAGCAGGAGAGATAATTAAGGTTGGAAATATCGCCTCTTATGGTGTTGCCAATGGTGTTGCTGGGGCATTGGTTCCAGCAGGTGGTGGTCAATTCAAACTTTGGGATCAGAGACTTTCAGCCCAAACGGCACAGGCACTTGCTTCCGGCACGATGCCAGAACTTCTTCATATCTTTATCTATGAAAATACCCAAAAAGAGGTAGCAGATAAGGAGGAAAAGAGTGCGCTTGATGTGATTCAATCGGGTGGTATCATCGGCTGGGTCATTGTGGGTCTTGGTCTGTTTGGTCTCCTTTTGATTCTTTTGCGTATTCTATTCCTCTCAACCGCTTCATCTAAAACCATGACCATTGCTAAAGAGGTTTCAGAAAAACTACGTACTCAAGGGCGTGAAGATGCCTTGAATCTTCTTAAAGGACGTCGAGGTGCTGCAGCACGTGTCCTTAAAGCAGTTGTTAGAAACCTTGACCGTGATCGTGAACATATTGAGGATATTGTGACAGAAGCTTTGATTCATGAGAGTGAACGCCTCGATAAGTATGGTACTGCCATTATGGTCATTGCTGCTGTTTCACCCCTTCTTGGACTTTTGGGAACTGTCACAGGAATGATTGCAACCTTTGACATCATCACAGAGTTTGGTACAGGTGATCCAAAACTTTTATCTGGTGGTATCTCGATCGCACTGGTTACAACAGAACTTGGTCTTATTGTCGCCATTCCTCTCCTTCTTATCGGTAACCTCCTTAATGGATGGTCGGAGCGTATTAAAGATGAGATTGAAGCTTCAGCGCTTCATATCATCAACCAATACCATATGAAGCAGTAACAATGGCTGAGACACTCTCCAATCTATTCCAGCAATTTTTGCTCTATATGCAAAGTGGTGGCTTTGTGATGTGGCCACTTCTTGTGTTAACGATCATCCTATGGTATGCGATTGGTTACCGATTCCACACACTCAAACGTGGTTCTAAAAAGAGTGTACGGGTCTTGATTCGCAAATATCTTACCGGTAAGCGACAAAAGACCAAAGGGTTGATTGACCGTGCGATTGTCGATGCGATTGAAGCTGTCAATGGAAAGTGTGATGGAAAGAGAGGGCGTGAAATTATTGAAGATCTTTTCTTCCCCTATTATCAAGATTTGAAACGATACAGAAAAGTCATTAGCACTATCGTAATGGTTGCACCACTCATTGGACTCCTTGGAACGGTGATTGGAATGATTGAAACCTTCGACTCTCTTGCAAGCATGGCACTCTTTACACAAGGTGGTGGTATTGCTGCAGGTATTTCACAAGCACTCTTTACCACCCAGCTTGGATTGGTTGTAGCAGTTCCTGGTCTCATCATGGGGCGTATGCTCGATAACAAAGCCAATATGATGGAGCTGGAGTTGGAACAGATCAAAGATATTCTCTGTGCGGAGAAAGGATTAGACAATGAAATATAGAAAAAAGAGTATGACCGACCAAAATGTCGATATCTCTCCACTCATCGATATGGTCTTTATTCTTCTGATCTTCTTTATGGTCAGTTCAACCTTTGTTAAAGATATGAAGATCGATTTAGAGCGACCTGGTGCCACCTCTGCAACACGTGCTTCAAGCAAAGTGATCAAAGTCTATATCGATAATCAAGGGCAACCCTATATCGATAACCAACCGATCAAAGCGTGGGCAGTACAGAGTAAGGTGCGTGACCTGCTTCGTAACTCAACTGAAAAATCGGTACTGGTTGTCACCGATGAGACCATTGCTGTTGAGAAGTTGATCGATATTATCGATCAGTGTCGTCAAGCAGGTGCCAAAGATGTCGCTGTCGCAACCAATAAAGAGGTCGGTTAACGTGCGAAGAGAACCATCTACGCTCAAACGGCACCTACTGGCTCTATCATGGAGTCTTTTTGGACTCTTTTTTGTCTTTATCGTTGTGATTGAGATGAATCATGAGGGGTGGAAAGAGCCACCCAAAAAGAGAGAGGTTACAGCATCATTTGATATTCCACCGATGCAAAAACCCAAGCCGAAGCCAAAGCCCAAACCAAAACCTAAGCCCAAAAAGAGAGAGACCAGCCGACCCCATCCAGCCCCAAATCTAATGTCACAACTCTCTGGAATCGATACAGGGCTTGAGGCATTCCAAAGCGATGATCTCATCTCTGAATCATCACTCCTTAAAGATGTGGATCATAGCAATATGGTAATGACCGATGATACAGTGGACTCTCCACCAAAACCGATCCAGAGAACTCCTATTGAGTATCCTAAAAAGGCACGACGGCAAGGGATTACAGGCTATGTTGTTATGAATCTCCTACTTGACCAGCATGGCAATGTCCAAAAGGTCAAAATCCTTGAGAGCCAACCAGAAGGGGTCTTTGATGATGTGGCGATTGCCAGTGTCAAAGGATGGAGATTTAAACCGGCAGAGTATCAGGGAAAACCTGTCAAAGTATGGGCGAAACAGAAGATTCGCTTTGAACTCAATTAAGGAGAGCGTATGAGACCTATCATGAGCCTGCTACTGACCGTCGCGCTCTCAATGCAGACACTTTTTGCCAAGAGTGACGAGGTCGATTATATGCAACTTACTGCACTTCTGCTAAAAGATGGTTATATCGACCGTGCCTATGAGACACTCAAACAGGTCGATCTCAATAGCTCAACAGTAGATAAAGGCTACTACTATCTGCTCAAGGGGCTTATCTTAACCAAAAAGGGAGAGTATCCATCGGCAAACCAAAACTTTTATGATGCCATTGCACATAGCAGTGATGCCAATGCCACCCAACCCATCTATCTCTATATTGCACAAAACAGCTTTCTAATGCAAGATTATGGGGGGTGTATCGATGCCCTTGACCATATTCCTGAACAGGTGAACAGAAACCCAAAACTTCAGAGCCTCAAAGCAGAGTGTTACTGGAAAGTTGGGAAAAGAGAGAGAGCACTTGATACCTTAACCAAACTTTTAGAGCATCATCCTAACTTTATTAATGCCTATAAACAGCGGTTCTACTACTTTATCGAACTGCAACTCTATCAATCGGCACTTGACGATGCCAACAACTATCTTCAACATGCCCAACCCAATGAGACCATTATGCTCAACTTCATTCAAGCACTACGCAAAAGTGGGCAGATTGATCGTGCCATTGAGTTGGCAGAGAAGGCAAAGCTCACCTACCATAACCGTGCCAAAATCATTGTTATGCTTGCCCATCTCTACCTTGATAAAGGGATGATTCATGCAGCGGCTGATCTCTTTAATCAAGCCTCCATCTATAACCCAACCTATACCAAAGAGACAGCAGAGATGTATCGACGTGCCAAAGATTATGTGATGGCACTGATGAAAAATGCTCAAATGCTCGATACCAAAGAGAAGTATAAACAGCGTATCGCCATCTTTCTTGAGTATGGTGACTTTGAGAGGATGATTGCTTCAAAAGATGCACTTGATCGTAACGGTTTGCTTGATGATGAGACAATGCGGTATGCCTTGGCATATGCCTACTATATGGAGGGGGAGTTCGACCAAGCCGAATCTCTCCTAAGCACCCTAACCCAACCAGAACTCTTTAAAAAGGCCACAGAATTGCGACGAAAGATGCAACAGTGTAAAAATAGTATTTGGGAGTGTGAACAATGATACAAAGAGCCCTTCTTCTCATACTCCTGCTAACCATCGAGCTTTTAGCGGGTCGTGGTGAGTTGGCACTCTATCTCTTTAAAAATGGGCAACCATTAGCCCATCAAAAGGTTGTGATCTATCCTATTACAGGTCAACCCAACCAAAAGATCTCAACCACAAAACCGATCAAAATCGTCTATACCGATGAGGAGGGTGCTATCATAACCCCTCTGAAAACGGGAAAATATCAACTTCAAATCTTTGCACAAGATCATGGAGAGACCCAAGCCTTTATCCGAAAAAACGTTATGATCGATGAGGAGAAACAGTCACAGATAATTCTTTCTCTCTCATCTGATAATCAACTCCGTTTTTCTGATGTTGAAGCAACACAAACAGTAGAAACAGTACCGACCAAACAGACGGTTAAAAAAGCAGTTCAAAAAGGGAGTGTTGCCCTAACACTCATCTCATCAGAAGAGAAGCAGCCTATTGTGGGTGCGAGAATCTTTGTTCCTGGTTTAAAGATTGATGCCATCAGTGATAAAAAGGGGCAGGTCATCATCGATCTACCAGAAGGGAGTCAAACCCTCTCCATCATCCACCCAGACTTCTCATCACAAAGTGTGACAGTCACCATCTACCCCAATGAGCTAACAAGTAAAAGGGTAGAACTGACCCCTTCAGCAATGGAGCTTGAAGAGTTTGTTGTCCTTGCTCCACACCTTCAAGGAAGTATCGCTGCGGTGGTTGCAGAAGAGAAGAGCAGTGAATCGATTGCCAATATCTTAGGGTCTGAACAGATCTCCAAACAGGGAGACTCAACCGCCGCAGGTGCATTAAAACGGGTCGCTGGTGTTACAATCATTGGTGGAAAAAATATCTATATCCGTGGTCTTGGCGACCGTTACTCATGTACGGAACTCAATGGGATGTCACTTCCTTCTCCTAACCCCATCAAACGCACCGTACCACTCGATATGTTCCCAAGTGGGGTCATTGGAAGTTTGCAGGTTCAAAAGAGTTTTACCCCCGATATTACGGGAACATTTGGTGGAGGATATGTTAATATCCGAACCAAACACTCAAGCCCTGAAGATCATGTCACCATTAAAGTAGGTGTCAAAGCCCATGAGTCTGTAGGTCAAGAGGTGACATCATATGAAGGTTCAACAACCGATTGGTTTGGATATGATCATGCCTATCGTCCTTTTCCCGATACACTCAATCAACCACTTATCCCTGTTCAAGGCGAACGTCCACCCACACTCAACATCTCTTCAGATGCTATGCAAAAGATCTTAGTTGAGCGTGTTATTGACCCCAAACAGGAGCGTATTCCTATAGGAGTCGACCATCAACTTGAAGTAGCAAAAACTTTTGATCTGGGAGAAGATGAAGAGATTAGTCTACTAGGCAACTATGGCTATAAAACCGATGCACGACGTGTTACATACACCACCTATGACTACATTATCTCAAGTAACGGAACCCAGTTACCTGAACCTGATAATACAGCAGTCAATAATCTCTACCGCACAACCATTCAACATGGTGGTATCTTAAATGTCGGATATAAAAATGGTACATTTGATGCCAAATATACCAAACTCTATGTCCTCAATACGATCGATCAAACCCGCGATATTAACGGTACATTTGGAGAGAACAACTCAAAAGAGCATCAATACTTCTTTGAGTGGCAAGAGCGTGAACTCAATGTTGATCAACTTAGTGCTGGAGTCGATTATCAGTTTGGGGTTCATCATCGTTTGGATGTTGGTGGTGAGGTTGCACGTGCAGAAGAGTATGTCCCCAATGATGTTTACTATAACTATAAGCAGTATCGTCTCAATGAACCATATGTTTTTGAACAACCCGACAGTCGCCTCCGTTATAGCCATCGTACAACAAAAGATAAGGTCAAAAACATCTTCTTAAAAAATAGAACCGATCTACCGATGCTCTTCAGTAAAGAAGATTATCTTGAGTTGGGTCTTTTTAGTGAACAAAAAGAGCGTGAAGGTCGTCGTATCGATATCGAAGTACAAAGTACCCTCAAAAATGATGTGATAACATCCCTTCCAATCGGTGGTACCCTAACATACAATGATGGTGATGCCGATCATCTGGTTGTCAGCCTCACATCCCGTCCAAAAGATCAGTATGATGCATCGCTAGATCGTGATGCCTACTACTTCAAACTGATGTCGCATCCAACTTCCAAGCTTAGTGCTATGTTTGGTGGACGTTATGTCACCATTACACAGAGTGTTGATCAGATGAGAGTCGATCAAAATATTGTTGTGAATGAACGCAATAGCCTATCGTTTAAAAAGTTTCTTCCAAGTGTAACCTTGAAATATATGATCAGTGAGAGTGATCAAGTCCGTTTTGCGTATGGTAAAACCTTTATCTATCCCGACTTTCGTGAGTTTGTCAATGCTGAATTTATGCACCCCATCTTCTTGGCAAAAATTTCAGGCAACCCAAATCTTGTCGAAACCGATATTAAAAGCTATGACCTTCGATATGATCACTACTTCGGTGATATCGATAATATGAGCACTACCCTATTCTATAAAGATCTGATGCATCCGATTGAAGATACACGTGAATTTACAACCTCAACACTCGATCGCTTTGGATTCGATAATGCCAAACGTGCAACACTCTATGGGGTTGAATTGGGCTGGCTAAAAAACCTCAGCTTTCTCACGCCCTACTTTGAGAACCTCACCCTATCAGGCAACTATACCTATATCAAATCACGCATTGAGCTCACAGAGGAGCAGAAGTTGAAGTATGTGACACAAGAGAGAGGTCTGCAAGGATTATCCCCTTATGTCATCAATCTATCCCTCACCTACGATATCCCTAAAACACGCTCCATCAACCTCTCTTACAATAAGATGGCAAAACGTTTGATGCGTATTGCGATCAAAAATGGTGATGTTATTCTTGGACTCGATGATTATGAGATTCCACCTCATCTTCTTGATGTCACATGGATTGAGAAGATGAGATTTGATACGATTCCTGGAAACTATGCCATGACCTTTAAAATTCGCAACCTCTTAGATAGTGAAACCAGATGGGTTCAAGGAGATAATGTCTCTCTAACCTATAAAACTGGTCGTGAACTCTCCCTTTCAATCAGTGGTACATTCTAATCTCCCTTACCATCTGACTCTTTTGAGTTGGATGGTCACTACTTTGTAATCGTTCTGTTCTTCAATTGTAATCTTTTTCCTATAGACTACGCTCAAACAAATATCTATAAGGAGCAAACATTTATGGCATTACAAACCCGTTTTAAACTCTTTGAGTCGATCGATCTTGTGGTAGCAAGTATCATCTTTATCGCACTTATTATCACTGGTGCAGATTTTACAAAGACAATTATCCTTCTCTTAGAGCTGATTGTCATTATTGAGGTGACACAGATGATCTTTATCTTCTTTAAAAAGCATCGGATCAAACTTCGCTATATGATCGATACAGCAATTATCTATATCCTTCGTGAATTGATGATCTCTATCACACATGAGCATATCGATATGCTCAAAATTTCAACCATCATCGCCTCTCTCTTTGCTCTCTTCTTTATGCGCTACTTGGCTATTACGATTACCTACTCTTCTAAAATGCAAATGACTGATTAACAGAAGATTATCACGTCAAACGACGTGATAAAGTGGAAGTTTATAGAAGTCAATTAACCTTGAAAGAGGTAATGAAACTCTGGTGAATTTTTATAGCGATAAACCACATAACTCTCACTATAACCATACTTCTTTTTCACCAACTTAAAGACCTTTTTCCATGGCTGTTTCATCATCTATCTCCTATATAGCGTTTTCGTTTCGATGGCTTGAGACGTTGTAAATCGACAACAATAAATCCATCAAGACACTCATTAAAGTCTCTATCGACACCAAAATCCATCAACTGCATTCCACCCTCTTCACACACCTCTGCATACTGTTTATAAAGAACAGGAATCGAAAATCCTCGAATCTCTAACGCCTCCTTTAAGCACTTTAAATCAGCTCGGTAGTCATCACCTGTAAAGATGATTGCAAGATGGGAGTGAAACTCCTCATCGATTCTATAGGGCTCTTTATGCTTAACAAGTGGCTCTTCAACACCAAAATAGAGCCTATAGAAATAGACAACCAAAGCTTTTGCCTCTTCCGTAAAAGAGGCACTCAAACTCACAGGACCAAAGAGATATCGAATCTCTGGATGCTGACGTAGATAGGCACCAATCCCTTGCCATAGATAGTCAAGAGCGCGAGAGTTCCAGTAGCGTGGTTGCACAAAACTTCTTCCCAATTCAAGCCCTTGGGTTAAATAGGGTTGAAAACGTATATCATAATCAAAGAGTGTTGATGTATAGAGCCCCTCTATACCGTAAACGTCTATAATCTCTTTACAGACTCCGATACGGTAGGCTCCAGCAATCTCCAACGCCTCCTCATCCCAAAGAATCAGATGTTTATAGATAAAGTCATAATCATCAATATCACGCTTTTTACCACTCCCCTCTCCTACCTGACGAAAAGAGATTTCACGAAGACGACCAATCTCTCTAAAGAGAGCATTCATCTTTGTACCTTCATAAAGGATAATCTTCTTACCGTCAAAGGTAGTTCCCAACTCTACTCCACTTTTTAGCTCATTTTTTATCTCACTGCGCGGTTCGGGAAGCGCAATCTCATTAACACTTTTAAAAATCCCCTTTTTACCTTTTGCAATATTGTAAAAGTGTTTACGCAAAAGTTTTACTATC
>QNYO01000089.1 GCA_003978765.1 Hydrogenimonas sp.
TGAATCGTTGCAAAAGGACCTTTGATATTTGAGACTGTTTTAGAGATCTCATAGTTAATTGTATTGGTTGACTTTTGATATTTCTGTTTGGTCGATGTCGATTCAATCCCTTGCACAGGACCTATATTACTAACAGCCCCTGGAACACCACCAATCTGTTGTGGCGTACCACCTTCGCGCTTCTCCTCCATATTCTGTTCACTACGAACAACATTTTCAGGATCATAACGCTCTTCAACACTATCGCGTCTTGCAAAATCAAAATCGATTGTCACTTTTGCAACGACACGATCCTTGCTTCCAATAAATGGTGCAAGAACTTCAACAACTTTATCTTCATACGCATTTTCATAGCGATTTTTATACTCAATTTGTAGTTTGGCAAGATCCCCATCACTTCCATCTTCTCCAGCATCACTCAGAGGCTCTCCAAACTCATTCACGAGTTTCACATTAGAAGGTTCTAAGTTAGCAACAGCGGCAGCTACAAGATTTTTAATCCCTAAAATCTGTTTACGAGAGAGACGCATTCCATCGACTGTTTGAATCACAACCGATGCACTTGGGGCAGACTGTTTTGCAACAAAGACACTCTCTTTAGGGAGTGCCAAATGGACAGATGCCTGCTCAATAGGTTGCAGACTTTGAATTGTTCGTGCAAGTTCACCCTCAAGAGCACGTAAAAACTTCACTTTCTGATCAAAATCGGTTGCCCCAAACTGCTGTTGATCAAAAAGTTCAAAACCGACATGACTCTCTTCAGGAAAGCCTTTGGACGCAATATTAATACGCACTTTATAGACACTATCTTGTGGAACCTCTATCACACCATCTTTTGGAATTTTATAGGGAATTCCTTCCTTCTCCAACTCCTGAATAATCAAACCTGCATCTTTAGAAGAGAGGTGGTCAAACAAAACAGCATAGTTACTGTTTCGTTCGGCTGATGTATAGAGAACCAAAAAGATAATAAAACCGATCACTGCAAAGAGTGTACCGGCAATGACCAGTTTCTGCGCCCGATTGAGTCTTTCATAAAGACGTGTCAGCTGTATTGCTAAATCTTTGAAGTTCATTCTTGCCCACTATTGAGAAGTTGTTTCATAACATTGAAAAAGCGTTGATTCTCTTCCGCTTTTCCAATCGTAATACGTATGGCATTGAGACCATACCCCTTTAAGTCCCGAACAATAATCCCTTGACGCAAGAGTGCATCTGCGATATAGGTTGAATCGGTAATACCATCAAGCCGATAGGTGATAAAGTTTGTATAACTCTCAATCGCCTCAATCTGATGCTCTAAAGCAAATGCTTTATAATCCTCCATCTGCTTAAAACAATCTTCAATTGCCATCGTTACAAACTCTTGATCATTTAAAGCAACTTCTGCTGCCACTAGTGAGAGAGTGGTTACATTAAAAGGAGGACGAAGTTTATAAAGAGATCGGATAATCTCTGTTGAACCGATCCCATAACCGATACGCATACCACCTAAACCATACGCTTTTGAGAAGGTTCCAAGGTAGAGAACATGTGGAAACTTTTGAATCAGTGCAGCCGGATCGATCGCTTTATTAGGATCTTTAAAAGCGGCATACTCTTGATAGGCACCATCAACCACAACAAGTGTATCATGATCAATCCGTTCAATAAAGTTCTCAATATCGATACGATCGAGTGAGTCACCTGTTGGATTGTTCGGAGCACAAATAAAGATAATCTCTGGCTCATGCTCCTTATAGAGTGCATACATCGCATCCAGATCATGCGCAATACCTGGTGACTTAATAACTGTTGCTCCACACTGTGCTGCATAAATTTGATACATGGCAAAGGTGATTTCACTCTGCAAAATCTTAGCACCACCATAGAGCTTGGCATGGCACGCAAACTCTATAACCTGGTCACTTCCAGCACCGATAATGAGTTGATCATCATCAATCCCAAAACGCTCACATAACCCCGCTTTGAGTGCCATCATCGAATCATCAGGGTATCGATACATCAGATGGGCACTCTCTTGAACAGCTTGTGTCACCTTTGGACTACACCCATACGGGTTTTCATTAGAAGCCAGCTTGACAATATCTTTTGGATCAATACCAAATTCTCGAACCACTAACTCAATCGGCTTACCCGGCTCATAAACCTTTAAATGCTCAATGACAGGATTAAACTTCATACCCTACCCTTTATCCATTTTGGACATAACTGCCCAAATATTTGATTTCATCACGATGTTTTTCAAAAAGTTTCTGCACATGAGGATCATTTTTGTGACCTTCAAAGTCGATATAGAACCAATAATCAAACCCCGCCTCTTCAACAGCTGGACGACTCTCAATTTTTTTAAGATTGACATTGGCTTCATGAAAACTTCGTAGAAACTCATACAAACTTCCCGGTTGATCGGAGAGTTTTGCAAGGATTGATGTCTTATCAGCACCACTTGGGGCATTCTCAAAATCGCTCAAGATAATAAAGCGGGTTCTATTTTTGTGATTATCTTCAATATTGTCAAACATAATTGGAACATGGTAGAGTTTGGCAGCAATATGTGAACAGATCGCTGCACTTTCAGGGTCATTGGCTGCCATCTTCGCCGCTTTGGCAGTTGACTCTACCGGGATATACTCTACAGTATCAAGTTCATGATCCAATAAGAAGCTTCGACACTGGTTAAAGGCAATATCTTTGGAGTAGATTCTCTTAATCTCATTGAGATGCTGCGCTTTTGTCACAAATGAGTGGTGAATGGGCATATAGAGTTCAGCAACAATCTTTAAATCGGTTTTGGCCAACTCATCGAGTGTTTCACCTACAAACCCATTGGTATTATTCTCAAGTGGTACCACAGCAAAACGTGCCCGTTTGGCATGTACCGCTTTAAAAACTGCTGCAATCGAGTGTAGTGGCATATACTCACTCAATGCTCCAAAACGATTCTCAGCAGCTTGATGGGTAAAGCTTCCTTCTGGCCCCAAATAGGCGATACGCTGAGGCTGTTCAAAGTTTCTTGCTACAGCAAAAATTTCAACAAAGATCGCTTCGATTGCCTCTTCAGTCAGTGGCCCATCATTCTGTTTCACCAAACGCTCAATAATCGCCTTTTCTCGTTCAGGTCGATAGATCGCACCACCTGTCCGATGTTTTAACTCTCCAACTTTTTGAACAATTTCAATCCGTTGATTTAAAAGTTTTAAGAGTTGATCATCAATGGTATCAATCTGTTGGCGCAATTCATCCAGTGTCATGCCGTTCGTCCTCTCCCAATATTGAATAGCGCAGCAATATCACTCGCTACACGATCTATATTTCCCGCAAGTAGCGGTTTTACTTCATCAACCGAAGAGATCTTTCCACTCAGCACCAATGAGGTCTTCATACCTAACCGCTTGGCACCTATCAAGTCACCAATAAGATCATCACTAATCATCTCAACATCTGAAAAGGTGAGTTGTTCATCTTGATTTTGTAACTGCTTCAGTGCCTTTCTAAAAAAGGCTTCACTTGGCTTACCAACCACCTCATAATCCACTCCAGTAGCAAAAGAGATCATCTTCAAGATTGCCCCCACACCTGGATAGCGACGCCCTTTCTTGGCATAAATTGATGTCTCATGCATACCCACTAAGCGTGCACCCTTTAAGACCAACTCAATCATCTGTGCATACTCATCATTGGTAAAATCCTCTTTGATCGCAATCAAAACAGCTTCAGGATTTTCAAAATTGAGTTGGTAACCGCGCTTTTGAAGAAGTTCCAAAAATGGCTTAGAGCCATAAGCAGCAATTGTGGTAGCAGGTAGAAGATCATCAAGTACCATTAAAGGGTCAAGGTAGTTCTCATCACCAAATAGAAAGCCCAAATCCCGTAGATAGGATTTAAATGCTTCACTCTCCTGCTTTGTATTATTGGTTACAAGTACATAAGGAGTGGATGCGTGCTGAATCTTTTTAAGAACATCAACAGCACCCGGTATGGGAAGTTTCTGCTTATCATCGATCAATGTGCCCTGCACATCAATCATTAACCCTTTTAAAGACACATTGTCTCCAGTTTAATTAAGTCTTCAAAGGTCTCTCGCTGACGAATACAGTGATCTTTTCCATCCAAAATTGCCACCTCTGCTGGTCTTGGACGCGTATTATAGTTACTTGCCATAACAAAACCGTAAGCACCTGCACTATAGACAACCACCAGATCATTATGCTCTGTCGGTGGAAGCATACGCGACTTTGCAAAGAAGTCACCACTTTCACAAACAGGACCAACAATATCGGCTTCGCTCTCATTCCCCTCTTTACCAACCACTTCCACCTTATGGTAGGCATTGTAGAGGCTTGGACGTAGAAGATCATTCATGGCACCATCGACAATCACAAAGCGCTTACCCTCATTCACCTTTTCATAGAGTACTTTGCTTAAGAAGTAGCCACTATTACCAACCATAAAGCGTCCTGGCTCACAGATGATTGTCAAGTCAAGACCATAGAGGGTTGAGAAGATTGCCTGCGCATAATCGTACGGTTCAATGGTGGTTTCATCATCATAGACGATACCGAGTCCACCACCCACATCAAAAAACTTAATATCAATTTTAATCGCTTTAAGACTTCGTACAAGATCGGCCACAATCCCTGCCGCCTCTTTGATGGGGTCTAACTCTGTTAACTGTGAGCCGATATGGAAGTGAATCCCAACAGGGTCGAGATGGTTTGAGTTGTGTGCTTTAACATACATCCGCTTGGCTGTCTCCAAATCAACACCAAACTTATTCTCATGCAATCCCGTTGAGATATAAGGGTGTGTCTTTGGATCGATATTCGGATTAACACGGATACTGATACGTGCCTCTTTACCAAGTTTGGCAGCGATCATCTCAACACGTTCCATCTCTGCTTCACTCTCAAGATTGAGAAGCAGAATATCCTCTTTCAATGCCTCTTCAATCTCATCATCACGCTTACCCACTCCACTAAAAATAATCTTATATTTTGGAATACCTGCAAGAAGTGCCCGCTTGACTTCGCCAATAGAGACACAATCGGCACCTGAACCAAGTTTTGCCAAATGTGAAATGACTGAGAGATTGGAGTTGGCTTTTACAGCATAACTAATGAGAGACTTTCGACCAGAGAAGGCCTTTTTTAATGCATCATACTGTTCACTAATCTTATTGAAATCATAAACATATAAAGGTGTACCATATTTATTTGAAAGTGCTTTGAAGTCGATCAACAGAAGACCTTTTAATGAAATTTTTCGATTATACTGATTGATGCACTGTATAGTACCATATCACAGATGAAAACATATATAATATAAAAGAAATATCTTCAAATTCTCTTGAGAGAATCATCATATGTTTTCATTTGCTACATCACACGCTATGGTTCTTGAACTCAACTGTGATAAATTACCACAGTGAAAGCCAAATATAGTGTCATACAGTGCTTGAAGTCAATATTTTATCAAAAAAAGATTAAAGTGTTTATGATGATAAAAAGTCTCTCTTATCACATGATAAAAGTCTCAATGATCTCTTACTGGTTGGTTCGGAAAAGATAACTATATAAAGCTCCCATACCGAGTAGTGTAACGGTTGCAATCATCCCAATTTCAGGAAGAATCACACCACTAAGACTAATGCGATAAAGAAGATAGATCACGCCCCATACAAAAAGGGTAATCCCTGTTAAAACGAATGAGACCCAAAGAAGATTGGTGCTTCGTGCATGGGGTGGAATAGAGAGGAAGAAGATAATGACAAGGAACATGGCAAAAAATGGTGAGATCACCATGTAGTAGAAGATAGAACGGACTCTTGAGGTCTCAAGTTGTTGTGAAATGAGCAGATTCAACGCCTCAAAAGCATCTTGAATCGTATAGTAGCGTTTTCCTTCAAAGACCGAGGTAAGGATTTTTGGTTTAAATCCCTGCAGAGTCTTGATCTCATCTTGATAGAGAATCTTTAAACCATTATCCCCTAACCCTTGAAGTACAGGCTTTTTGATAATTTTAGCATGCTGGATAATCCAACTCTCACCATCAAACCGTGCTGTTTGTCCATAGATCATCTCTGATACTTCATGCCCCTTCATACGATAGACACGAATATCCCTCGCCTCTTTATTGGCAGGTATCAACTGCCCAATATAGATAAAACTATCGTTATATTTGACAAAGAGATTACGTGTCACACTCTGACTCTGTTTCCCTTCCAAAAGCCGTTTTGCAGAGAGTTCTGCATCAACAAAAGGGGTAAAGTGCATAATAATATAAAGAAGTGTCAAAAAGAAAGAGACCACAATAAAGGGACGCAATACCGCCTTTTTTGAATACCCTAGGGCATAAAAACTAACCAAAGCATTCGATCGAATGAGTGCCATTTTCGATACGATCATTGAAAGAACTAAGGCAATGGGAAAAAGAAGATTGAGCGCATAGGCACCTTTATAGAAGAGATAAAGCACCTTGATGTTAAAACCATTAAGCTTAGAAGCGTTTTGCATATAGTCCAGCCCTGCAAAGAAAAAGGCCAATGCAAAAGCGATCAAAAAAAAGTGTTTCAGATAGAGCTGTGCTACATATCGAAACATCCTCATCAGAGATTCCAGTTTGGCTTTTTAACAGTGTAGTGTGACGCAACATAATCGAGAGGATGTCGCATTAACTCATCGACTGCCTTCACAGTATGTCTAATCCATTCTGGTAAAACTCTCTGCTCTTCTGAAGAGAAGTCACTTAAAACATAGTCTGCTACTTGCGACTTATAGGCGGGTTTTCCTATGCCCATGCGTACGCGAAGATAGTTATTGCCCACCATCGCATCAAGCGACTTTAAGCCATTGTGTCCACCACTACCGCCACCCTGTTTAAAACGAAGTGCACCAAATGGCAGATCCAAATCGTCATGAATCACAATGATATGGTCAATCTCAATTTTATAAAACTGCTTGACAGCTTGTACCGATATGCCCGATCGGTTCATATAGGTTGTAGGTTTTAGAAAGAGTCGATCCGACTTTTTAAAGAGTTCACCATGAAATGATGAAGAGGAAGTTTTGTGGGCTCCTGACGACTCGATCAAGTGATCGAGCGTCATAAAGCCAATATTGTGGCGTGTACGTTCGTACTCAGTTCCAGGATTTCCTAGACCGACAATGAGCCACATGGAGATTACTTCGCTTTGATCACTCCGACAACTGGAACGCGACCTGCAACCATGATCTTATACTTATCAGATTCAGGAATATCACGAACCAAAATTGCATCACCGACATCAAGATCAGAGACATCAAGAACAAATGCTTCAGGAATATTTTCAATCGTTCCTTTAACTTTGATACGGCGCTTAGAAATTGCCAAAACACCCTTGTTTTTAAGACCTTTTGGTGTTCCAACAGTCTTCACTGGTACCATATAGTGTGTGACAACACCTGGTTGTGCAACCATCAAGTCAACATGAAGAATTTGATCCGTTACAGGATGGAGTTGATACTCTTGAATAACAACGTCCATCTCTTTATCACCTACTTTGATAGGAAATGCCAACTTCTCTTTGTTGCGCACTGTACGAATAAAGTCACCCATCTTGAATGCGGCATGAATATTTTCAAGCCCTTTTCCATAGATGTTGGCGATTAGATAACCATCTCGGCGAAGTTTTTTCGCATCGCTTTTGCCGATACTCTCTCTAACGATTCCTTCCAACATTGCTTTTGTCCTTACAAAAAATTTGGTGCATTTGCACTTTTAAGAGGCGAATTATACTCTCTTAACGTTTAATCTTCTTTTAATCCAAAAATATCGGCTTCATAGTTTGTATCAGAGTGAGGGGTCGCTGACCCTCCTGACTGCCCCATATCAATCTCACTCTGCATCCCCTCAATACGTAGCTTAAGATCATTTGGACTTGAGGCATTACGTAACGCCTCATCCTCGGTAATTTTTCCTTCTCGGTAGAGCTTTAACAGTGCTGTATCAAAACTTTGGGTGCCATAAATCTGTGTTCCTTGATCAAGTGCCTCTTTAATCTCCAGATCACGCCCTTCTAAGATCAGCTTCTGAATATAGGAGGTATTAAAGAGGATTTCAACGGCTGCCGTCTTTTTTCCATCTACCGTTTTGACAAGACGTTGAGAGATTACACCACCAAGTACTGATGCCAACGTATTTCGGATACGATTCTGATCTTCAGCAGGGAAGATACTAATAATACGATTAATGGTCTCTTTCGCATCGAGTGTATGAAGCGTTGAAAAGACAAGGTGTCCTGTCTCGGCTGCATGGAGTGCTGTATCGATCGTTTCAACATCACGCATTTCACCCACCAGAATAATATCGGGGTCTTCTCGAAGTGCTGAGCGGAGTGCATTGGCAAAACTGAGTGAATCTTGTCCAATACTTCGCTGATTAATCAAACATTTACGATCTTTATGGACAAACTCAATCGGATCTTCAATCGTAATAATATGTTTACGATGTTTTCGATTGATCGCATCAATCAATGCCGCAAGGGTTGTCGATTTTCCTGACCCTGTGACACCTGTCACAAGCACCAATCCACGTGAGAGATCGGTAAATTTGTGAAGTGCTGAAGGGAGTTCGAGCTCATCAATCGTGACAATATCAACAGGAATCACCCGAAAGACAGCCGATACACCATCCATCTGAAAAAACATATTGCCACGAAAGCGTATCTTTTCATCATAGACATATAAAAAGTCTATCTCTTTCTTTTCGACAAACTCTTTAAAACGGCCACGTAACATCTCTTTCGCCAGTGTAAGGGCATCCTCTTTGCTCATCTTCTCTTTGGTGACAGGTACGATTTCACCATTAATACGAGCACGCACCTGTGCATTGGCTTTGATATGCAAATCACTTCCACCATACTCGATCAACCCCTTCATATACTGGCGTACACGATTTGTCACCTCAAATGTCAATGCGTTAATGTTGATACCATGATCGATATTGTCCATCTCTTATCTACTCCAAATCTGTCAACAGTTTGACAAACGCCTCTTTAAAGGCTTTTAAACCATCATCCAACAACTTTGTATAGACCTGTTCCATATCGATACCAGCCTCTTGAACCGCACCAAAGAATGATGCAATCTCTGCCTCATCGATTGGAAGTTTTGGTTGGTGACTTGGAGACTCAATAAAGGCTTCAATCGTTCCAAGGGGTGCTGTATTGACACTATGTGGCGCCATAAGTTCTTTGATATAGTAGTCAGCTGGATAGGCATCACCCTTCACACCTGTACTGGCAAAGAGTGTTCGAATAGCAGCTTCTCCACTCGCTTCTACCATATTATAAATTTTTGCCGCATTGATAATCCCCAAACGCCCTGGCTGAACCCCTTTAGAGGCAAGCTCTTTATCAAGCATGCGATCAAAACGGCTCACAAAAACACTCAATACACCCTGTACATCTTTTTGACCACCTGCTTTACGCCATAAGCTCAATCCCTCTTGCATCGCTTCAAGAGACTTTTGCGCCTGCTCTGGTGAGAAGATCAGCGTTGCATTGACATGAATCCCCTCTTGCATCAACTGCTTCATCGCCTCATAACCTGCTTCTGTAGCAGGTACTTTAATCATCACATTCTCCATGCCAATCGCTTCATAGAGTCGTTTCCCCTCTTGAATCGTACCCAATGTATCATCACACAATAGAGGATCGACTTCAATGCTAACAAAACCATCTTCACCGGCATCATACAGAGGTTTCAGAGCTTCAGCTGCCAACTTAATATCGGTCATTGCCAAAGCCTCATACTTGGCTTTAGGTTCATGGTTTTTCAATGCATGTAACTGTTCACTATAGGCAGACGATGTTGCAATCGACGATGCAAAAATCGCTGGGTTGCTTGTCGCACCATTAATCACACCCTGATCAATTAACCGCTTAAATGTTGTCTGTAAAAAATCTCTCTCAATAAAATCAAGCCAAAGTGAAAATCCCAACTGCTTGTTTACCATTGAATCTCCTGTAATAGTTGTTCATACTCCTGCCAATTGCCAGGAACACCAAGGTGTTGTTGTGTCTCTTCCAACTCATCTAAGAATCTATCTCGTGAGACTTTAACCGCCCCTAAACGCTGAAGATGGTCTGAAGGAATTTGACAATCAATAAAGGCAAAATCCCACGCTTTAGCCAGCTCTACCATATGTGCCAATGCAACTTTGGAGGCATCCGACTTGAGTGAAAACATCGACTCACCAAAAAATGCCCGTCCTGTACTGATCCCATAGAGTCCACCCACCAACTCATCGGACTCGTCATAGACTTCAACAGAGTGGGCAAATCCACGATAGTGAAGCATGGTATAGCACTCAATCACTTCAGGAAGAATCCAGCTCCCCTCTTGTCCACGACGTGGCACTTTGGCACAGTGTTGCATCACTCTCTCAAAATTTCGGTCCAATTTTACTCTAAAGTGTTTTTGTCTAAGCTTTTTTCGCAGTGATCTATGAATTTTAAATTGGTCTGGGTAGAGAACAAGGCGTGGGTCGGGAGACCACCAAAGAATGGGATCCCCTTCATTGTACCAAGGAAAGATCCCCTGCCGATAGGCCATTAAGACCCGATCGGGATTGAGATCACCCCCATAGGCAAGTAACCCCTCTTTCATCGCACGACGGGGATTGGGAAAGATATAGTCAAACCCCAACCGAGGAATAAAGCGTTGGTTAGACACGCGACTTCACCTTAAAGTTAAGTTTACCCGCTTTTACCCCAAAGGTAACCTCTCCGCCATCTTTCAATGCCCCAAAGAGGATCTCTTCAGTCAGTGGTGCTTTAATCTGCTCTGCAATGACTCGGCTAAGAGGTCGCGCACCCATCGCCTCATCATACCCCTCTTTTGCCACATACTCTTTCGCAGCATCAGAGAGCTTAATGACAATCTTCTTATCAGCCATCTGAGCATTCAACTCATCAATAAACTTGTCAACAATCTTTTTCACATGCTCAAGCTTGAGATGATCAAAGCGGATAATTGCATCCAGACGGTTTCTAAACTCTGGTGTAAATGCCGATTTGATAGCACTATCATGCTTCGCTTCATTCTTAGCACCAAAGCCCATCACATTGGCTTCTGTTGCACCCACATTTGAGGTCATAATGATAATGACATTTTTAAAATCGGCACGGTTCCCTGTATTATCAGTCAACATCGCATTATCCATCACCTGAAGCAGTACCTGAATCAAATCAGGATGTGCTTTTTCGATCTCATCAAGCAATAAGACGGTATGCGGATGTTTACGAATCGCTTCGGTTAATTGACCACCCTGCTCATAACCGACATACCCTGGAGGTGCACCGATAAGGCGACTCACCGCATGCTTCTCCATATACTCACTCATATCAAAGCGTTCAAAGTGGATACCGAGTGCATTCGCCAACTCAATAGCAAGTGCTGTTTTTCCGACACCTGTTGGTCCTGCAAAGAGGAATGAACCGACCGGTTTATTCGGTGCACCCAACCCTGCACGCGATCGTTTGATTGCTGCGGCAACCTCTTCAACGGCACGATCTTGACCAATGACACGGCTTTTGAGTGTCGCTTCCAGATTCTTAAGTGTCGCCAAATCATCACTAGTCACACGTGCTGGTGGCAAGTTCAACATACGACTCACCGCCTCTTCAATATCTTTCTCATTTACATTGCGACGTTTGCGTGCCTTCAGTCGGAATGATGCCCCCACCTCATCGATAATATCGATCGCCTTATCGGGTAAGAAACGCTCATGCATATACTTAATTGAGAGGTCAATCGCTGTTTTAAGTGCCTTTTCACTGAAGCGGACACTGTGGTGTGTCTCATACTTATGCTTCAATCCCTTAAGAATCTTCAGCGTATCTTCAAAGCTTGGTTCACTCACATCCACCTTTGCAAAACGGCGACTCAATGCCCGATCTTTTTCAAAGAAGTTCCGATACTCATCAAAGGTTGTTGCACCGATACACTTCAAGCTACCATTGGCAAGGGCTGGCTTCAGAAGGTTGGAAGCATCCATACTCCCGCCATTGGTGGCACCTGCTCCAACAAGGTTATGGATCTCATCAATAAAGAGTACCGCATTCTTACGCTCTTCAAGCTCATGAAGAACCCCTTTGAGTCGCTTCTCAAAATCACCACGATACTTTGTACCAGCAATCAATGCCCCAATATCGAGTGCAAAGAGTTCGGTATCTGCCAACATATCTGGTACATTGCCTTCAGCAATCTCAAGAGCAAGCCCTTCAGCAATTGCGGTCTTTCCAACCCCTGGTTCCCCGACAAGGACAGGGTTATTCTTCTTACGACGACAGAGAATCTGCATTACCCGCTCAATCTCTTGATCGCGACCAATCACAGGGTCAATCTTTCCAGCTTTGGCACGTTCAACAAGGTTGACAGTATATTGACTTAAATACTCACTACCCGGCTCTTTTGTGCCTGTTTCACTCTTAGGTTCACTAATCACTTCAAGAATACTCAAGCGGTTAATCCCCTGTGAATTCATCAAAGCAACCGCAAATGAGTGCTCTTCATGAAAGATCGATGCAAGCAGATCTCCAACACTCGCCTCTTTCTTATCCGCATTTTGTGCATGACGAATCATCTGCTCAATCACACGTGAAAGGGCAACCGTCTCAAATGGTTCACGTGTCACCCCTTCAGGCAATGGACGGAGCGATGAGAGAAGATGCTGATTGATCCGTGCCTTCATCTGCTCGACATCGGCACCTGCCGCTTTAAGAATCTGTTCACCCTGCGGTGAAAGAAGTGCAGCAAGAAAAACATGCTCCACAGTTAAATATTCATGACGGTGCGTTTTTGCATACTTCACCGCCTCTTTAAAAATCTCATTTAAATCTTTACTTATCATGGTCTCTTTTCCTTTGGAAAAATAGGCATGACACTCAAAAGTATCATGCTCTGCTTAGAGAAGTTCAACTTCATCATAAGCCTCTGCGCAGATAAAAGCGCCTTAACATCATGAAAAAATCTACTCTTTTTCCATTGTGACCCGTAAAGGGAACTCATTGGCTCGGGCACGCTTGATTGTTTCATGAACCTTCATCTCTGCAATCTCATAGGTATAGGTTCCACAAACACCCTTGCCCTTCTCATGGATTTCAAGCATAATGGCTACCGCCTCTTCATAACTCTTATGAAATATATCATTCAGAACCTCGACAACAAAGTCCATTGTTGTATAGTCATCGTTCCACATAATCACTTTGTACAGCTCTGGTTCTTCGAGGTCAACCTGATTTTCGCTTTCAACCCACTCTTTCTGCGCCAATTCTATTCCTTTACCACTTAGCTTTTTTATATTATTTTAAAGTATATCACATTTTAAAAATTTTTCAACGCATAGCGATCTGCCACGCCTGCACCATATCATCAACCAATTTTTGGGGACTCTCTAAACCGATAGAGAGACGCACCAATCCATCGGTGATACCAAGAATCTTCTTATCCTCTTGTGAAAAGTCTCGATAGATGGTACTTGCCATATGAAGCCCCAGTGTTCTATTATCCCCAATATTTGCTGTTTGTGTCACCATGCGTGAGGCATTTAAAAAAGCAAACGCCTTTTGACGTGTTCCACACTCAATCGTTACCACAGGACCACACCCATCAGCAAAAAGCTCTTGATAACGCTGATGATGCTCATGATTTTTAAGACTTGGGTGACGCACTTGGATACCTGCTTCATACAAAAGTTGTACCACTTTTTCTACATTTTCATTCACCCGCTTTACTCTTAATGGAAGGGTTTCAAGCCCTAAAAGGGTCAAAAAGGAGGCAAAGGCATTGGCACTCATTCCAAAATCTCGCATAGCACGCTTCTTTAAGATTGCCATCATCGCCCCTTTTCCCTTTTTTAAGAAGGGGTGAATGGAGGAGAATTTTGGATCCAAAAGCTTCTCATCACTCTCTTCAATGGCACGAAAGATCACAGCACCCCCCAAAGCGGCTGAGTGACCAGAAATAATCTTCGTTGTCGAATAGATGACCAAATCTGCTCCCATACGCAGAGGCTGGACAATAAGTGGTGTTACGGTATTATCGACCATAAAAAGGGCACGATAGCGATTGCATAAATCAGCAATACGACGCAAATCAGGGAGTTTGAGATTGGGATTTCCAACACTTTCACAAAGCACCATCTTCACCCCCTGTTGCAAAGCCTCTTCGATCTTTCCAAAATCGTCAACCCCACAAAAGAGTCCTTCAATACCAAAACGTGGCATCGTCTCATGCATCAAGGCATAGGTTCCACCAAAGAATCCCCCAATACAAAGCACCTTATCACCATGCTCAAGCAGAGCGGTCAAGACCATTGTAATCGCCGCCATTCCCGAAGAGGTGACAACCGCACCACCCCCCTCTTCCATCGTAGCCAGTACCGTTTCAAGCTTGGCACCTGTTGGGTTTCCCATGCGTGCATAGAGCGGTTTGGCCATCTCTCCTGAAAAGATCGCCTCCGCCTCTTCAGCTGATCCATAACCAAAAGCGGCCGATGGTGTAATTTGAGGAGCTATTGCTCCCTCTTTTTGACCAATCATTTGGGGTAACAATGTGTTAAAATATTCGTAATTTTTCATCTAAGTCCTTTATGGCAGAGACATAACATACAATTGTTGCATAGCATATTTAAAATAATTATAACGAAAGAAGAGTGAATGGCGATAAAAATTTTCGTTACAGCGACCAATACCAATATCGGAAAGACCTACACCACCCTTGCTCTGATGGAAGAGGCGGCAAAACAGGGATTACGTCCTGCAGCATTCAAACCGATCGAAACAGGAGTTATAAACCATCAACCCGCTGATGGTACGCAACTCCTTACCACCATGCACCGCCTCAATCCTTCGGCAAAAGAGGTGACGATTGATGACATTGTTCCGTTTCAGTTTGAACTGCCAGCAGCCCCCTATGTTGCCAAAGGTGAACAAGCGATCCCCTTTGAACCTATTATAGAAAAACTCAAAAGGGTTGAAGAGGTTTGCGATATTCTCTTTATCGAGGGGGCTGGAGGTCTATTGGTTCCTATTGATGAAAGACACTTTATGATTGACCTTCCTAAAATCTTTGATGCCCATACACTTCTCATTGCACCGAGTCGTCTCGGTTCGATTAACGATACCCTCTTAAGTATGGAGGCATTACAACATCGTGAAATCGACTTTACATTGGCGGTCAATCTTTATGAAGATAGAGAGAGTTTCTCATCAATTACAGAGCCCTACTATATTAACGCAGGGGTTAGCTACTATCTGCTACCCCGCGATATAAGTCATCTAATGAGTAAGCTCAGTAGTTGACAGTGATGGTCAAGTCAATCTTTTTAAGCGGTTCATCGCTAAACTTGACAATTTCACGCCCTTTATAGCGTGCATAGTTTTTATAACCGACAAATCGATTTTCGGTGCGCTCTTTATAACGCACCTTACAGCGACGCTCAATCCGATAGGCAGGCTCATTACCACCACTCTGTTCTGAGAGGTTTTTACCAACCAATGTTCCAATAATCGCTCCACCAACGGTTGCAGCAGTCTTTCCACTTCCGCCACCCACTTGGTGACCAAGAATACCACCAGCGGCACCACCGATAATAGCACCAAGTGTTCCATCACTACTGCGTGAAACAGGCACCTCTTCATCCCAACACTCTTCAATCGGTGTTCGAACCGTCACCGTACGATAGATCGGTTCACTGCGAATCACGGGTACAGAATCGTACCACGAAAAAGATTCTGCAAAAAGCATCGAAACTGTCACCAAACCCAACATTACAATCTTTTTCATTGTTGACTCCTTTTTTCAATCATATCGTATCACTATGGAGTATTTGTGGAAAAGCTCTTAAAAATAGTACCCTATACGCCACTCAAGATAGTGGTCACTCGCTGAGTTGCTCAAACCTTTGGCATAGTTGAGTGTTGTAAACCAGTGCTCATCAATGGTATAGAATGTGTAGAGTGATACACTTCTTGCCACATCAAGACTCTTATAGATAGGTTGTGAAGCATGATATGCGATACTACTATAGAGTTTCGCATCAAAGTAGTACCCCACCCCAACACTATACGCACTGCTATTTTGATAAATCACTGTGGTATTGCCATCCTCTATATCATCATCACCAATAAGTGTATAGTTGTATCCCATAAATAGGTTATAGCTCTTGATCGCATAGCTCATATTAAGCGATGCTGTATAGTCGACTTGATGACTCCCATAGGCAGAAACACCTGTTGGAAGAATCATTCCTAACCCCATTTGTACACTCAAATCAGAATTAAAATACCACTGATAATATCCTGCAATGGTGGTATCATTTATTCCACTCTCATCACCTGTTGTACTACTATTCTGAAAATAGGATGTCACACACTGTAAAGAGAGATACCCTCGGTAGTAGTCAAATTGTACAGTTGTAGTATAGGTTTCACTCTTTTCATTAAGACGATAGTGGAGCTCACCAAAAGAGAGCCCAAAGATCAGATCGTAGTGTTGATCAATAATCACCGACTCGATTGAACACCCTTTGGCATCCACAAGATCGGTAATAGGTGTATTGGGACATTGATCGATACTATCATCAACACCATCAAGATCAAGGTCGCTATAAGCAAAAAGGAGTAAGGCACTCAAACTAAGAAGAAGAGACTTTTTTATCATCCTATCGATCCATCTTCATCAATCAACCATACTACCGGTGCCCCTGATGTTGTGGTAACGTCGGTTTAGTAGGCTGAGTAATGCGTGTAGAGTTGGGTGGCTTAGAGTGCACCCAATTATCAATCGCCTGTTGCTGCTGTAAATGCTTAACAACATCGTGGCGAGGGGGTCGATGATGCCCTTGTGGTTGTATCACACCACGACCATGCTTTGCTTGCATCTTTTCACGTAATCGATGAATCGCCACCATACGCTCCTCTCGATTCATCTCAGCCAACTGCTTTTTAAACTGATTCATTAAGATCCGACGCTCTTTGGGATCAGCCTTTTGGATCTGTGCAATCTGTGCATCAATATCAATCGCCATAGTACGATCATCTGCAAAAAGAGAGAGGGTGGTTGTGATACAAACAAGGAACATCATGTGATAAAACTTTTTCATAAAACTCCCTTTAAAAGAGACAATCGACAGATAGGATTATGACAAAAAAGTGTTATTCTACCATTAGCACTCATGATCAACCTGCAACAATCTCTTTGAGTCCAAGAATCACCGTCGTTCCCTCCCCTTTCTTACTATGAAGTGTAATGGTGATTCCCACCTCATCACATAACTTTTTCACAATATGAAGCCCCAACCCTATTCCCCGTGCATGCTCTTTATAGAAACGATCAAAGACTTTATAGGGTTTTTCAATACCAACCCCTGTATCTTCAATAATTAACTGAGCTTGATTAGCAAGCAGTCGCACAATCACCTCTCCACCTTGCTTATTATATTTGGCAGCATTACTTAAAAGATTATCCAAAATACGAATCATCGCATCTCTATTGGTTTCAACCTTGAGTGGACTACTCTGTACCTCAAAGTGCAAATGCCCATACCCCTTTTCAATCAAACTCACCCGATCTTGAAGTACTTCATCGAGTGCAAAGATCTCTTTTTGTAGGGCATGTCCACCAATATAGCTTCGCAAATTCTCCTGCAGACGCAAAAGGGTCTCCACCGCCTGTTCAATCCGTGCAATCTTTGTTGTTGCTGAACAATCTTTTTTCAGCATTCTCACATTGAGCCGTACAATCGATAGAGGGGTATTAAAGTCATGCAAAATATCGCGAACAAACTCTTCTGTTAACTTGAGTGCTTGGCGTAGTGGGTGGAGAGCATAGAGTGAAAAGAGTGCCGACAGAAGCACCAAAACCATAAAGATCACAATAAACTCAACCAAAAGCTCTTTTTGTATCACAAGAAGCTCTTGATGGTACTGCTCCATCGCATAGCTAAACTTCATCACATAGCGTTGACTGCCAGGCACAGGAAAGTAGGCATAAAGAGCACTCTCATCTTTTGCCAATACATAGAGCTCTTTGGTTTTGGCATCAGCAAAATCGATCTCAAACTTTTGACACTTCAGATCAAAACTGCAAAGACGCATCTCTGAAAATATCTGATGGTCAAGATGGAGTCTCTGTTTGGTATAGAGGTTATAAAAGAGAAGTATCATAAGAAGTGTTAAGGAGCTTAAAAAGAGTGAAAAACTCTTTAAGAAAGCTTCACGCTCAACACTTCTCAAGGACATATCCCACACCCCGAATATTCTTAAATGTCAATCCCGTCTTCTCTTTGAGCTTATTGATCGCAACACGCAGGGCTGTGGCATTGGGGTGTTCTAAACACTCCATCAACACCTCTTTATCCATCACCTGCCCAATATTGGTCAAAAAGTGGTGCAAAAGACAGCGTTGTACCTCTCCAAGAGGAATCACCTCCTCCCCCTTTTTGAGCGTACCACTTGTTGGATCAAATGTGAAATCTCCACAGGTAATGAGTGGAGAAGCCTTGGAGAGTTTGGCATTGACACGAATCAGTAGCTCTTCAGGGAAAAAGGGCTTTTTGATGTAATCATCTGCCCCCAACTCAAACCCTTTGGCAATCGTTTTAAGATCGACAAGGGCACTAATGAAGATGGTTGGTGTCTGATCCTCGCTATTTCTCAGCCCCTCTAAAAGATCAAACCCATCAATTTCAGGCACATTGATATCAAAAATGTAGAGATCATACCGATTCTCAAAACTCTTCTCGGCTGCTTCAGCACCATCCACAACCCAATCGACATCATAACCATCTTCACGCAACAGCTCTTCGAGTGTCTCTCCGAGCGCGCGATCATCTTCAAGAAGGAGAATTTTACGACGCAAGCGATTCCTTATACAATGATGTGACTGACAAACTTACTCATGTTATCTAAAATCTCTCCACCACGGCGATACCCAAGCCCACACCCCTCATAGGCGAAGAAGACACCGGCTTGATAGTATCGACCTTGCTCATCTTGCGGAAGCTCTGCATAGGCTTGATAGATGGTGGGCTGATCGCCATAACTATCTTCAGCCGATGTGATAACACGCCCCTCTGCATCCAAAATCTTCACACTTCCCCCCTCTCGTCCCAAGAATGGCTTTTGTACCTGCTTCTGATTGAGTGGTTCAAAAGAGGTCTCCAAAAGGAGTGGATGGTTTGGATAGAGATCCCATAAGATTTTGAGCATCGCTTTAGATTGGAACATCAAAGTATAGGCAGGGTTGAGCATAATCGCCTTCTGATTCTCCATAATCTTGGTCAAGATACGTGCCAAATCACTCTCTTCAATGGCAATCATCTCCCATGGAATCAGCTTAAACCAATACTCATACTGCTCCTCTTGCCAAAAGATACCATCTTCATCACCAAACTCTACCTCATCCACATAGGCAAAGGCGGTATGGAAACCTGCATCGTCAGCCATCTTTTGAAGGAGTCGTGTTGTATTCTCATCTTCGATATTGCCACGAATCGAACTAAAGAGAATCTTCCACCCCTCATAGTAACGCTCAAAGTCGTTCAAATCACCATCAAGAACAATTAAGCGATTAAAGTTATCACGAATCGCTTCATAAACATTATTAAACTGTGCCGCCTCATCCAATCCATTGGCTTTGAGCAGTGCCCACTGCACAATGGCTGTCTCAAAGAGTGCTGTTGGGGTATCGGCATTAAACTCTAAAAGCTTAATCGGTTTTCCATCAATCCCACCTGCTAAGTCGAAACGACCATAGATATGCCAGTGGACATCATTCTCCCAACTCTTTTTCACCGCATCGACAAGGTTAAATGGGATACCAATCTCATGAAAGAGGTTATTCTCTATAACATACTCCCCTGCTTCAACAAACATATCATAGAGTTCATTGACCGCTTCGTAGTAGGCATCCGCTTCAGCTTCAGAAACCTCCACAACTTCATCAGCGATATAGGGGGTTTCATCTTGGTCGGTATGCCAGTGGAACCCGATAGAGTCGAGAAACTCTGGGGTTAATGGCTCAACCTTTCGCAATCTCACCATATCAACCTCCACGACTTCCAAAGCTTGAACGTGACGTACCGGTGCCACCACCAAAGAATCCCGAACGTGTACGGGTTCGGGTCGCACTCGATGATGGTTTTACTTTATTGAAACTATTGACACTGCGTTGATAAGCAGATGGTGACTTATAACTGCGTTGACGATTCTGCTGGTAATTTGGGTTGTTAAAGAGTTTATTTCCAATCCAACTTCCAATAATCGCTCCAGCGGCTGATGCCAGAAGTGCTTCACCAAGTCCCAATCCACCACTACTCATCTGTGGTTGGGTCAATGCAGATTCACCACTCTCAATACGCTTCGCCTCCTCAGCAACGAGTGCATCAAGCTCCTCTTTGGTAAGAATCTTCTCAGTTCCATCAAGTTTACGCAAAATGACACGTGTTTTCTCTGCTGGATACTCTTCTGCAATCTTATATTGTTTGGGGGCAACCTCTTCAATCACAACAAAAGCACCCTGCTTTTGACTCGCCTGTGTAAAAGCGTCACTCTGCCCCTCTTGCTGGTGCTGCTCACAACCACTCATTGCCACCATAGCAATCGCACCCAATGAACCGACCATTGCATAGGTTGAAATCTTCTTAATATAGTGTTTCAAATGCTCATCTCCATTATCGATTTGAAAATTTGAGTGCATTTTAGCAAATTCTATAACCAAATCAACTTGAAAGAGCGATTTAAATCAAAAAAGAGAAACTTCAAAATTACTATACCTTTCATTTAAGAAAACTTTCGCTAACATAACCATAGCTTAATTCTTTAATCATATTTTTTGAAAATCTTTATTCTTTAAGTTTAAGATATAAACAATGAAATTGGCTTTTTTAAGCGATTCAGGTCAGTTTTGTGTAAAAAGCTTACATAAAGCTGACCTGAATGGTTAACTTTAATCCACAAGGGAGAATGCATGAAACAAATCAAAATGAGCCTTGTCGCAGCCATTGTAGCCGCTACTACTACAGGTGCCAATGCTGGTGCACTCGACACTGTTCTAAGCAATCCAAAACTTAGCATCGAACTTCGTCCACGCTATGAGTATGCCAATATTCACCAAGATGGTACCGATGCTGCAAGTGCATTGACAGTCCGTACATCGATCGATGTTCAAGCAGGTTTGATGAATGTTGAAGGACTCAATGTTGAGTTGCAAGCAATCAGTGTTGATAACTTTGGATTGGTCACAGACTATACTCCAGAGAATGGTAGTTACGACAAAATTGCTGATCCGACACAAACACGTATGACACAAGCCAATATTAGCTATGCTAAAGATGGCTTTGTAGGTATTGTTGGTCGCAAAATGGTTGGACTCGATAACCATCGTTTTATCGGTACTGTTGGTTGGAGACAGATGCCACAAAGTTATGATTTGGCAGCAGCCATCTACAACTACGATAAAATGAGCCTTCTTGCAGCCTATGTAACACGTGTTAATCGCGTAACCACAACAACGATTGATACTGGCTCTGTACTCCTTCACGCCGCTTATAACCTTATGCCAGAGCTTCAACTTACAGCCTATGATTACATGATCCAAAACTTTGCTGACCATGTTGGACTTCGTGCAACAGGTAAAATGACAATCGATGATATTGCCCTTAAATATACGGCTGAGTTTGCTATGCAAAATGATCCAACCATGACTGATGACAATGATCCAATATTAGCAAATGCAACATCTGCAGGAAACATTACACAAGATGCAACCTACTACAACCTTGCCGTTGATGCATCGTTCCAAAACTATACTGTTGGTGTCGGATATGAAGTCCTTGGTGAAAAAGGGAGTGGCAACAATGCATTCTATACACCACTTGCAACCCTTCATGGTAAAAATGGATGGGCAGATAGATTTTTAACTGGTACACCTGATAATGGTTTGGTCGATATGAGCCTCAAAGTCGCTTACAATGCAGGTGCGTATGGCAAACTCGTCGGTGTCTATCATAACTTCTCAAGCGATGCAAGAAGCATTGATTATGGTACAGAGTTTGATGCTGCATACAAAATGAAAGTGAATAAAAATCTTGATCTACTTCTCAAAAGTGCATGGTACAACACAGATGCTTCTACCTCAACATCAGAAGCTTGGACACATGACACCACAAAATATTGGGTACAGTTCGATTACAAATTCAACGCTCAACTCTAATCTTACAAACCGCCTTTGGGCGGTTTGCTTCAGCAGTACGCCATCTGTTCATTCCCACTCCTACTCCTACCCTATTGGCGTACTGTTGTAGCAAGCTATTTACAAAGATTCTCTTTTAAATTTCCATAGAGTATTACTCGCATTTTGCTATAATATCGATAAAAAATAGGAGTATCAATGCGGCATCTTATTACGACTGACGACCTCTCTGTTGAGGAGATTGAAGCACTTTTTCAAGATGCCGAATCGTACCTCAAAGCACCACCCCCAAAACTTCTGCAAAATCGTCTGATCATTACACTCTTCTTTGAAAACTCCACACGTACACGCAGTAGTTTTGAAATCGCCGCCAAAAAGCTTGGTGCCGATGTTGTCCATTTGGATGTGGCAAAAAGTTCAACCAAAAAGGGGGAGACACTCTACGATACGGCTGCCAACCTCAATGCGATGGGACCTGATGCGATTATCGTCCGCCATGCCCAAAGTGGTACCCCTTACCAAATATCACGCCATGTTAACTGTGCCATCTTCAATGCAGGTGATGGAGCACATGCCCATCCAAGCCAAGCCCTGCTTGATCTTTTTACGATTCGTCAACACTTTGGTGGAGATATTGAAGGGAAACGGATCGCTATTGTGGGTGATATTAAAAACTCTCGTGTCGCCAACTCCAATATGCGACTTCTACCCCGTTTTGGGCTGAAAATCACTCTCGTTGCCCCACCACACTTTATGCCAAAAACCGACTTCCCAACAACCACCAAACTCGACGATGTGCTTGATGAAGTCGATATTATCATGAGTCTGCGCACCCAAACCGAACGGCATGCCCACCCAATCTATGCCAGCTTAAAAGATTATGCCAGCGACTACTGCATTACCAAAGAGCGTATCGGATCACGCAATATTTTGCTCCTCCATCCAGGACCTGTCCATCGAAATATCGATATTGATGATGCAATGCTTGCTGATCCACGCTGTAAAGTGCTTGAACAGGTTAAAAATGGAGTCGCTGTCCGTATGGCGGCACTCAAAAAATTGATTCTTGCCAATGGATAGAATCTCCCAACTCGCCTCTCAAAAAATCCCCTTTCTGTTTGTTATCTCCTATGACAAACAGAGTGTGATTGTCGAACCACTTGATGATTTGCAACACTTCAAAGTTGCAATGCATGCCAAACCGTCACAATGCATGTACCATCACCCCAAACTCCACAAAAACCCAATCGACTTTGCCACCTACCAAAAAGCCTTTAACCGTGTGATTGAAGAGATTAAAGCGGGCAATACCTATCTGCTCAATCTCACCTTCTCAACACCAATTGAATGCTCCTTAGGGCTTGAAAAGATTTTTGAGATGGCTAATGCCCCTTACAAACTTCTTTACAAAGAGCACTTTGTCTGTTTTTCACCCGAACCCTTTATCAAAATTGAAAACAATACCATCTCCACCTACCCTATGAAAGGGACCATCGATGCCTCTATTCCCAATGCCAAAGAGAAGATTTTGGCCAATGAGAAGGAGATGGCAGAGCATGTGATGGTCGTCGATCTGCTAAGAAATGATCTTGGTATCGTCGGACGTGAGGTTCGTGTGAAAAAGTTTCGCTATATCGATACCATAAAGAGTGCCGAAAAAACACTTCTGCAAGTAAGCTCCAAAATCGAAGCCAAACTCTCTTCCAACTGGCATGAACATCTTGGAGAGATTTTAGATGCAATGCTTCCAGCTGGCTCCATTACAGGCACTCCCAAACAGAAGACATGCGAAATTATTGAAGCGGTTGAAACACATCAACGTGGCTTTTTCACAGGGGTTTTTGGTATCTTTGATGGTTGCAACTTAGAGAGTGCTGTCATGATTCGCTTTATTGAACAGACTGATCAGGGGCTTATCTATAAGAGTGGAGGTGGCATCACCATCGATAGTGATGCCAAAGCAGAGTATCAAGAGATGCTTGATAAGGTCTATCTCCCTATCTAAGAAAGACTCTCTACTCATCTGTTTTTTGAAGCAGAGCCTCAATATCGGCTTGTGCCTTCTCAAGCACTTGAAGAGAGGTTGGATCATCAAGTGCTAAGGTTGCAATCCAGTTATAGACATTCGGATAAACAATCTTCATCCGATTGCTTCCCTTTTTTTGATAGATCGACATGGTACATGGTGCAAAGACACCCGCTTCAGGATGGGTTTGAGAAATGGTATAGATCACCTTCAACTTACAAAGTGAGTAATTATCATAAAAGAGATAGGTATCGATACCCGCCTCTTGAAGAAAGAAGTTGTAATCAAGGAAGTTTGCCATGACAAAGCCAATCGGTTTAAGACCATCTTCGATGACCATCTCAACCTCTTCTTTAAAATCTTCAATCTCCTCTTCATCCGACTCAAGCTCAAAACGGGTTAAAGGCTCTTTGGTAAGCGGTTTTGGTGTGTAGTTAAATGTCACACGCTTCGCCCCTGGCATCGCCTTAAGCAATGTTTGGACTGTTCGCTTCTCCAAATCTTGCAATATCTTATTATCAGAAGGAAGCCCAAGAATCTTAGCTTGTGCTGAAGCACTCAAAACACCTGCATAGATGGTATCTTCACCCCTCTTTTGATAGATAACAATCGAAAATGGTGTAAAGACTCCAGCCTCTTCATATTGACTCAGCAGTGCTTGACTCGCTTTAGGGTAGTACACTGTCATTAGATTGTAGATGGAGAAGATGGTTTTACCAAACTGTTTGGTAAATGGTCCATTCATATCACGATTCCCTTCAACCTTATAACCTGCCGAGGTAAATGCCTCTTCAATCGACTGGGGTGTAATCTGATCACTCTTTTTCACCCCAAACATAATAATCTCTTTGTTATCTGCATAGGCACCTGTCACCATCAAAAGTGCCAAAAGCAGTCGCATTAGAATCTTCATAAGATCACTCCTTTCTTGATTATGGGCGGATATAGACCCACCCTTTTAGATCTCTTTCAACCAGTTCGACAATGCCAGCTGTCACAATCTCGACATCTTCAATTAAATCTTTGGGTTGAATCTTTAGAGTCCGCATCGTATTCCCACAGGCGATAAACTCAACATCATAGGTCTGCAATGCACGCACCCGTACAGCAATTTTTTTCTCTTTTTTCAGCAGTGCCCGAATCCCTTGTGAATAACAGACAATCGCAATCTGAACCTTTTCAGGACCGTAGAACTTCATGACATTATTGGCTGAACTCAAGACATGATTGATCGATACATCATCCCCTTTACTAATGGGAAAAACGATTTTTCGAGGGTTATCAATCGATGGTTTTGGATCTGCAAACTCTGTCTCAGCAAAGAGTAGCCCAACCATCAAGAGTAAAGAGAGTAGTTGTCTCACCACGCATCTCCTTTCACTTCCTCAAGTATCTTCAAAAAATCCTCCTTCATCCATGCTCCTGGTATCGATTTGATTAAAGTGCCATCGTAGTCGATAAAGAGAAAGGTTGGTGTCATACGCCACTCTAAGTCATCTGGTAAGCTCTCTTGGCTCACATCGACACGTACAGGGATAAAATCTTTCATAATGGCTGAAACCACCTCTGGATCAGAGAGTGTGGTTCGCTCCATTTTGATACAGTAGTGACATGTTGGACGGGTCACTTCAACCATGATAATCTTTTTCTGTACTTTGGCTAAAGCCTTTGCCTCTTTAAAATCGATAAACTTTAATACCTTTGCCTCTTTGGTCGGAGGCATATAGAAGTAGATCCACTCTGACACTGCCTCAATCTCTTCATCACGAATCTTCCCCTTTAAAGAGGGCATCGTTTCAAAATGGGCAAGCACTTCTGGCACACAGATACTCTTTGCTCGATCAGGTTCAAGGATATAGTCGTGAATAAATGATGTCACCTCCATCAACTGTATCTCTTTATCCCCTTTGGGATCACCAATACGCTGTTTAAGGCGGTAGGCAAGCTGATTGATCGTTGGTGCTTTGAGATGAAGTAGCCTATTGTTCTGCTCCATGAAGTTCTTCATTAAGGTTTCAGCGGGAATATAACGTTGATGACAGGAAGCACACTTCTGTTCATACACCCTCTCTCCATCCATTGCAAAGATAACCCAAGGAAGTATCAACCCTATCCATAAACCTCTCATTCAATCTCCCACTCAAGCTCTTCATAGGCTTTGATCACATTTTTACCATGGAGCAGATCATAGAGTGCCATGGTGCGATACTCTGAAAGTCTCACCCTTTTGGTAATCTCTCCCATCTCTACATCCTCTTCCATCGCCTCTTTGACCTGACGATAGAGACGATGCAGGTAGGTGTCGATAAAATGCATCGCATCACGACCCGTTTTATAGCCGTGACCACCAACCACCACATGCCATGACAAACGTTTAAGCCTCTCTAATGCCTTTAACCATCCTTTAAGCGAACCATCACGTAAAGAGGGCAATCGATCATTAAAGATCAGATCCCCTGCCAGTAGCACCCCTTCACTCGGAATAAAGAGCACAAGATCGTTCGATGTATGTGCTGGGTCTGAAAAAGTAAGGAGTTGGAGCTTGATATGACCGATTGTTAGTGTCCGAGGTGCAGAGATCAGATAATCGGGTGCAACAGGCACTGTTCCTTGATAAAAGGTTGGCTGAATCGCCTCTTCAATACGTGTTGGGATGGCAAGATGATCGGCTGAAAAGTTTGCTGGACCATAGATTATCACACCTTTATCGTGATAGAAGCCGTTACCCAGCCAATGGTCATCATGGACATGGGAGTTAAAGAGGGCTAAAACGGGTTGTGATTTAATGCCCTGCATCGCATCAAATGCCTCTTTGGCATACAGGTAGGTTGGACCGCTATCAAAGACGATCCAACCCTCTCCTGCATCGATATAGCATGTGTTGACCATATTACCGTTATTTTTGGTATTGGGCACCTCTAAGTCACCAAAAAAGCAGTAGAGTTTGGGTGCCACCTGCTTAGGAGTTAAGCCATACCCCTGCCCCCAAAGTATCATACAGCTGACACACAGCAGAAGTAGGCTCTTTTGCATCATCAACTCCGATTAGAAGAGATAGTTCATCTCAAAGCGGTACTCATTGTATGAAGGATCGCTCTTCGTGACGGTACCTGTTTGAGGATCTCCACTCACAATACCAACACGTACACGTGCTTCAAGTCCTGGGAAAGATGCAAACTTTTTAATCGCATCAAGGTGGAGAACTGTTGTATCTGCCTGTACACCTGGTTTGGTGTCATCAAAATCTTGAATCGCATAGCGGAACATTGCGGTTAACCCTGGTACCAAACCAGCCTTATCAAAGCTGTAATCACCACGAACCATATAGGTTTTGGTGTTGGCATACCAGTTATACTGTGCCATGGCACGTGTAAAGCCACCTGTTGGGAACCCACGCCAAGGAGCGATAATATCGGCTTCATCGGCAATTTGAGAGTAGCCCAAACGGAATTTCCATGGCTGTTTGCTCTTAATATCAAGACGTGCAGCAAAGAGCCAGCTATCAAGACTGTTAGGATCGGTATAAGCTGTTGGATTCGCTTTGAGGTTTGCTACATTGGCAATCTTTCCATTCAGATCATCCATCTGCACCATATAGCGTACCCCTGGTACAACTTTAAAACTACCAACAGGAATCGTATAGTGTGCCTCAACGGTTGCCGATGCAACCACATCAGGAACCGCTGTATAGTTGGCTTTGAGTTTAAGATTTTTAACCGACTTATTGGCCGCTTCCAAAACAATCAAGTCATGATTGGGATCTAACCCAGCGGCAATAAAAGCATTGTAGTTGAGGGCTTTATTGATTGCTGAGTCATCATTGTTTGCCCAACTCTCTCCACTTGCATCTTTAAAGGTGATCACATCATGAAAACGGGTATGGTCACGCAGTTTTTGACGTGTAAAGTAGGCTGCTTTCAGAGTTGTTTGAGAAAGATCTTTAGAGACGATTGAGAAGCCTTCAAAGGTGTTAGGAATCATCTTTGTGTCATTACTTTTGGTCAAAAAGCTCTCAAAAATTTGGCGTCCCACACGAAGTTTGGTTTTGCTAAAACGGTACTGCAAATAGGCTTGTGCCAAAACGGTCATACCCCAATCACCCGTTGTTTTCACACCGAGTCGGCTGGTCGTATCTTTACCCGCTTTGATAAAGCCGACATCTGCATTATCCATATGCCATGGACTCTGTGATGTATAGAGTCCTGCCATACCGCTAAACCCTCTATATTCAGCCGATTTATAGAGGAGACTTCCACCAACACCTGTTGCCCAGTTGTCTTTACTGCTTGATGTCTCGGTCTTCCAATCCCACTTGAATGTATTCAGACGCAAACGTCCATAAAAGACCCCTTTTGTTAACACTTCACTTAAACGATCAACTTGGGGAGGAAGCTGATTAAAGACAAGCGTACGGTTGGGTTTGAGAGTCACTTTGGGTTTATCTGCCGCATAGAGCGTCATACCTGCACCAACTGCCATCAAAGCCACCATGCTCAACTGAACTGTTTTCATGATTTACCCTTTCATTCTTTTATGTTATAATTTTATATACATCTTTTTATGACGTAGTGTGCCCCGCTTTTTGGTCCATTTTTATGTAGGAGTAGGAATGAACAGTGCCAAAAGGGCGAGGCACGGTTTACGAATCATGAACAGATACCACCCGCTTTAGGACAACCACACCCTACATCCAAGATATTCACATTCGATTGACGTGATATATCGACTGTACCTTTTTTCTTGATATAGTCGGCCGTAATATCATAGACGGGACGAATCTTACTTTCACGCAGATTTTTGCCCACACTCTGAAGATTACCACCCCATGCTGAAACCACATAATCTCTATTAGGATCGAGTGGCTTACCGTTGACTTTCAAATTGGAGATACGCTTACCACTTGGTGCACCAATTTTAATATCATAGGTCACGCCCGTCAGACGGCTCATATCACCACCTTGCTGATAGAGTGGATTGGCATTAAAGACATTATCGGCAATATCTTCAAGAAGCTGTGCAATCTTTGCCCCCTCCAGCTCAAAGGTATAAACCTCTGGATAGGTGATGGCTGTCATCTCATAGACATTGTCAAGCAAGATATCATCACCCGGCAGAAGCGTTGTTCCCCATCGATACCCTGGTGTAAAGGTGATCTCATTATCCATCTCATCACGGATCGCTTCACCAATCAAAGCATCAAAAGTTGAGTAGAAGGTATCCCGTTTATAGAGCAATCCTTTGGTCTTACCAAGCACTTGGTTTAACTCTTGGTCATAGGGGCGATAGAGTGCATCAACCAATTCAATCCCCTGTTTGTCAGGTGTGATCAGATTGGATGCAATGGGGATCAGTTTATAGTTGTAGTCAACCACCCTCTTGTTTCTAATGTCAATATCAAGACGACCCACATATTTACCGTGACTTCCAGCGATAATAATCACCGTGCCATTAATCGTAATAGGTTTAGGTCCTGGATCGTGGGTGTGACCGCTGAGGATAAAGTCGATACCATGTACCTTACGTGCCACCTCTTGATCGACACTGAAGCCATCATGGCTCAGTAAGACAACACAGTCAACCTTCTTATCATTACGCAGTTCATCGACATACTCTTGCAGGGTATCCAGACGCAATCCAAAGCTCCACCCTTCGGTAAAACGTTTTGGGTTGGCTGTCGAGGTGAATGGAAAGGATTGACCGATAATCCCGATCTTTGCACCACCCACCTCTTTGATCGTGTAAGGTTTGAATACCAGCTCTTCAAAGTCATCGCTGAATGGGTCATTGTCGATGATATTTTGAGAGATAAACTCTGCATCGAGCATATCAATCAACTCACGGACACGCTCTTTACCGTAGGTAAACTCCCAGTGCCCAACCATCACATCAACACCCAGATAGTTCTGTGCCTTAACAATCGCTTCACCATCGGTTTTGAGTGCAACAGCCGTCCCTTGCCATGTATCACCCGAATCGAGAAGAAGGACATTATCTTTCCCTCGATCTCGGCGTATCTCATCAACAACACTCTTAATGTAGGCAACCCCACCCATCTTTCCAAACTTCTTAGCAAGCTCTTCAAAGTTGAGATAGGTATCAAAATAGCCCTCAAGTGTGCCTGGTTTGACACCATAAAAGTCAGCAAAACTCTCTCCACATAGAAAACCTGGTGTACCAGTTAAGTTGGGTGCAGAGATGAGTGTCGAAGGCTCACGCCAATAGAGTGGTTTAATGTGTGCATGCAGGTCGCAAATATGGAGTAGCGACACCTTACCTACCGGTTTAAAGTCCATAATATCGGTTGCTGTAATCTCATCAACCCGTTTATGTGACCCTGCCATCAGATTTCCACCGACACCCAAAATTCCGAGTGCGGCCGCTATCTGTAAAAAATCCCTTCGGCTAATATCCATCATGCTATCCTTTTTATCGCTTCAATCCAGGGATGGCGATACTTTTTTTCTGCTCTTTGGCCAAATTGGTCACATAAACTTCCAACGCAACCATCTCTTTACTACCAATTGGCAAAACGGCTAAAAGGGCGTTCTTCATACAGCCTTGAAAACGGCGTTGCAGTGTTCTAAGCGATGATTTGGTCATACGATAGGCTGGCCATGTTCCACCTGCATTCACATAACCAAGATCTGGAAGCGGTTGGGTCCGCAAAATGAGACCAACCACCTCTTTCGAGTGACAGCTATTGCACGAAAGACCACGCTTTCCTCGCTTGGTCATAAAGAGCTGTTCACCAAGCTTGTAAGCCTCTTCCATCTTCTTATTGGCATGAATATCGATCGCAATCGGCTCATCATTGGCCAAAGATTTGGCATAAGCAAGCATCTCAAACATTTCAGCACTTTTGAGCTTAAAGGGTTTATGCCCATTCAGATGCATCACAGCTTGCAATACCTGATCAAGCCCCAGCACCTCATCCACTTGGGGAATATAGCGTGGGAAGGTTGCGATCACTTGGGGTAAATTATCCACATCCACACCCAAAAACTTTGCCAATGCCTCTTCTGTGACATACTCATCAAAGAGTTCACTCCCCTCTTCCACAAAAATATCAGCAGGGTTGTTTTCAAGCATCTCTTGATAAAGAGCACGGTCGGCATCCGACATACTAAACTGCTCCGAAGCCACTGCCAAAGAGAGTGTCAAGGTTGAAGCAGCTAAGAGTGACATGATCTTTTTCATCGCTTATCCTTTTTTGGGCTTGACCTTTTTGGTCTTCTCATTCACTTCACCCTGATTATCTTTATAGACCACCTTAATCTTTCCTGGCTCTGTAATCTTCATATTGATTGAGAAGTATGGGTTGGTTGAAACCGACTCCCAAACAACCATCTTTGTCACCAGTTGATCATTGTAAAAGAACTGTACATCATTGATGTAGTGTGCAGGAATGATCTTGCCTGTCTTTTTATCTTTACGCATCCCTGTATCCATTGGGTGAATCACGATGAAATCGACTTTGACAATATCGCCAACTTTATACTTTTTGGGTTTGATCTTAATAAGTGATTTTCTTTTTGCCATGCTTTACTCCTCTTCCTATCAACCACATCCGCCGATGGTTACTTTGACACTTTTGTGCGCCTTGATAAATGTTCCATCTGTCAACTCTGCCACAGCCACAACCTCTTGCGTCCCACCAAGCTTAACCCGTGTTGCAAAATAGGCTTTACCATTGGCTGGTGTTAAAAAGATATCTGCACAACGGGCATTGGAGTTCTTTGTCGAAAGGATATGAATCGACTTCACATAGTTATTCGGCTCCATCGGATGATTCACAGTCACCTTCACAGGAACAACTGCACCATTCTCTGCAATTTCAGGTACGACAAGATGCACCTTATCCGAATCTTTTGCCCCTTTGCCATTGGTGATTACTTCAAGAGCCTTTTCATAAGAGATCTCATTTGGGCTTTTGGGCTTCTCTGCTCCCAGTGAGAGTGTTGGTGCACCTACAGCAGTCAGTGCGCAAGCACCTGCTAAACCTTTTAAAAATCCTCTTCGTTCCATACATTCCTCCTTTATTTCTTCTCGCTGACAACATACGATGCAATGTCGCAGATTTCACGTGGTGTAAAGAGCCCTGTTGTCAGATTCACTGTCATGTGGGTATTGGGGTTATGCACACGTGGATCAGCAATCTGCTGATAGACATAGGCGTAGCTTCGAACACCTGTATCGATAAAGTACTGTTTATAATGTGTTAAATCGGGACCCACATTACCGCCCCCTTTAGCCCCCTCAATATTGTGACACGCCACACAGTTACCATACTGCTTGGGCTTCTTCTTACCATTGACCATGACAAACTTTGTCAACCCTTTGGGTGGCTCCTTCTTCGCTTTTTTGCCATTGAGGTTATGAAAGATATACTCCCCTCTTGCAATCGCAAGTGGATCGGTCGTAATACACTCTTTGGGCATCGTATATTTTTTTGGCGGTGCAAGCCGATCTTTTTTTAAGATTTTGCTTGCATCGGGCATTTCGATGACGCTTTTGAGGTCAGCTGAATGGACTGCCTCAGAAAGAGAGAACGCCAGCAAGCCAGCGCCGAGCATCAACTTTCTGTTTCGATGCATAGTCAACTCCTATGATTTAGTTCATCGCATCGTAACAGTCATTTGTAAAATTTATGTAAATTTTCTTTACACTTCAAAGAAGTTTGCTCTAAAAAGATAGGTTGAAGATTCTATAGAAGAGAAGAGGTAATTCTGCACAAAGCCTATAAGACTTTGTACAGATAGGTTATAAAAGACTAAATGCGTTGACTCAAAAGTGGACGAATCATCGTCTTATTTCTCTTATTGGTCAACAGATAGATACGTTTAAAGCGACTCACAAGCTGTTGGTTAGGGGCACCATTTAAGAATCGGATACGCTTAGCATTGGCAAATGCAATCAACTCTTTCAGATAGGTTGGGTGCAAGACACCAATCTCATCCAAAATACAGTGGAAATAGGTTGCATCCTCCTCATTATGGCTATGGCGTAATCCTAAAGCCGTCGCTAAAAGGGAGACATTGACAATCGTTTTGATCATCACATCGGTACCATTTGAGCCAACCTCATCGAGTGAAACTTGCCACCCTGTATCGTTACCATTCTCAATGGCACGAATCTCTAAGGTATAGGTATCATCAAGCCTTAACTCCGACTTTCCAGAGCGATCAAGCTCATGACGAAGCTCTTTAATCAGCTGAATTGCACGGTAGTGTCCATCAAGTTTTGATCTATCATGGTTAAAGAGATTGTTACGCCCTGTAAAGTCATACTCTTCACTCACGGTTTGGAGCTGTTCAAGTTTTTGCAATATTTTGTTGGGACTATGTTGTACACGCAGATCGATCATATCGATGACACTAATCCCCTCAAGATCACGCAACATCAATTTGATCTTATCAACCACACGGTTCACTTCATCACGTGCCTCAAGGAGATCTTCGGTCTGTTTACTTAGCTGATTAATGGTCAATGCAAAGAGGTTGGAGATCTCCTCTTTAAATTGATCGATCTTTCCATCATCCACAAAGTTCTTCAGTTCATCAGCCGCATGTAGAACACTCTCTCTATCACTTCCATAACGTACTGACAAATCAAGGGTATTGGATGCACCAATATCACGGTAGAGGAGATCTTGCTGGGTCCGTATTGTATCGATCATCTTTTGGGCCTGATTCTCATGGGCATGAATATGTTTGATCAGATCATGAAGCCTCTCATCGGTTGGTTTCACTGAACGCTTCTGATGCTTCTGTAAAAGTTCAGTAAGAATTGGGTCATCCACCTCTTTTAAATCATTACAAATGGCTTGATAGGCTGTTTCAGAGGCTTGAATCGATCGATAAAGCTCTTTATGCTGTGCCTCATACTCTACCTGCATCGTTTGTAGTGCCCGACTCTTCTCATCCAACTCCATCTGGTAGCGATGGAGGCGTAATCTCTTCTCTTCAAGCTGATCAAAATGGTCTTTCTTATGGACAATATATCTCTGAACAAGCTCTGAAATCTTCTCAATCTCTTGAAGCTTCTTATCAATCCCATCGATTTGACGCTTATAGTTTTCGACCAGAGCAACATCGACACCATCTTTTTGCAACGCCTCATACTCTTGCTTTTCGATCTCTTCAAGACGCTTCTTATAGGCTTGGCGTAGGCTCTCTTCTTTGGCTTGGAACTTCTGCTCTTCACTCTTCCGTTTTCTCTTTAACTCTGCAATCTTCTCTCGCTTCTTCTCTAAAAGTTGCTTCAGTGTACTCTCGATCTCACCTTTGCATGCTGTCACACGATCTTTAAGGGTTTGACATGCCATGCTTGCCTGTTCAAGAGCCTCTTTCTGCTTCTTAACCGCTTCCTCTTTGGTCTGTTCTGCCCGTTTTTGGAGTTCAAGATAGTTATCATCTGCTTTTAAGGACTCATTTTTGAGTTTTGGCAATGCAATCTCTTCAACACGTAGTGCCTCATCGATCTGACGTTGCCGACTTCTCTCCTCTTTTAAGCGGTTGCGAAAGCTCTTCTCTATCTCACTCTTCTCCTCTTCAAACCGCTTCTTAATTGAAGAGATTTGTGATGTCACCTCTTCAATCGCTGATTCGATAGAGGCTCGTGAGTAGTTCGACTTCTCCAACTCCTCACTATCGATTCGTATGCCATAGATTGAATCTGTTATTTCAGATAGGCGAGGATTCAACTGGGTATTGAGGAGTACCTCCTCTTTTAAGATTGTAGTCAGTGTCGCTTCATGTGGATGATCCACTTTTCGAATAAAGCTCAAAAGTGTCTCATCATCGACCGATAAAAGACTATGCAAACGATTAAGCTCCTCTTGTGGAGCTTTGAGTGCATGCTCATAGCGTATAGAGAGGTTTTCAAGTGCCAGTGCCTCTTCTCTCTCAATCGCCTCAATCGACTTAATCACCTGTTGAAGCTCGGCACGATACTTCTCAATCGCTTTTTGAGCCTGTTCATAAGCTGCTTTGGCCTGCGCTACTTCTTTAGAGGCACTCTCCAACTCCTCTTTGAAAAAGGTGCGGTTTTTCATCTCAATATAGGCTTTATAGGCTTGCTTCTCCGTCTCATCTGCCTGTTTTGCCTCAGCTTCAAGTTTTAAGAGCTCTTCCTGCTTCTTCTTTTCATACGCTTCACGTTCACGCTCATAGGTAGCATCGATCTCTTCAATCGCTGTCTGAAGTTCATCTTTAATCTTTCTTAGTGCATCACTGTCTGCCTGCAGCTGTGCTGTAAAGTTTGCCCTCTCCTCTTCTCGTAACGCTTGGAACTTCTCTTTAAGTGAGCGTTGGGCATCGGTCAACTCATCATAGAGCTTTTGCAGATGCACTTTTTCTCGCTCCAAATCACGCTTTGCATGATAGAGTTCAAGCTTTTTCTCAATATCTTGTGCCTGATACTCTTTGAGAAGCTTCTCAGCCTTTTTCACATCACTCTTTAACAGATTGGTCTGATCACGCAGTTGGTTGCGTTGACTCTCTAACGCCCCCTTTTTCTGAGCAAAACGCTTTTGGAAATCATCCAGTGATGCCCTTTTATTCGCAATCTCCTTTTCTAACTGCTCTTTTTTCTGCTCAAACGCTTTTTGATTACTCAAAAATTGATCGATATAGGCCTGCTTCTCTTGCTCTATCGTGCGATACGCAACCAGTGCCCGTAAAATCGCATCAATCACCTCTTTATTCTCATCAAACTTGACCACATCTTCATAGCGTCCATTAAAGCTCTCAATCGTGCGGTTGATCTGATCAAGATCGATTGAATCGACAATCGGAATCGCATTGGAGATGGTCTTTTGTATGCTTGAGGCATCAAGTTTGGAGTTGATAAAGATGTTCGAGAGCACCTGAACAAAGTTACTATGCTCCTCTTTCATATCAAAGAAGGCATACTTTCTCCATCCAGGCCCTGCTTTACCATAGAGAATATCGCGATACTCCGATAGGGTACTGACTGTTTCACTCATTTCATACCCCATCTGTCGCAAGTGTCGCCACACCTCATCGGGTGAGCGTGCGATCTGATCTTCAAAAAAGAGTACCTTATCATCAATCGGCTCTTGTTCTACGACAAACTTAAATTTCACACCACTATTGGCACTACGATACGCAATCACTAAAATATGCCCATAACCGTTGGTATAACGATAGGCAATAAAGGCATTGCTCTCTTGAAAGTAGTACTCCCTAAAACCCCGTTTTTTACGAATGTTAATACCTAATGCACTATCTTCATGGACACCATAAAAGTAGAGTACCGATCGCAAAACTGTCGTTTTACCCGCTCCATTAGCACCCACCATAAGGGTATTTCCATCGACCTTAACCTTTGCAAATGGAATCGATGCGGCATTGACATAGGTAATAGATTCAAGCTGATACATAACGATTCACCTCTTTGACACTCTTGAAAAAATCGACCAGATAGTTGTATGACGTTAAGACCACATAGCGCTTCTCATACGGATCTTCAAGTGCCATAAAGCCATCTCTCTCCATCTTTTTAAAAATCTCTTCACACTTTTGAAAGAGATCTTTCCCACCAACCCCGTTAATCTTCTCAATACGCTCTTTAATCGCAATATTATCGGTTGCTGCTTTGGCCAGATCGATTGGACTTCCGCGCCAATTCACATTAAAATGCTCATCATATTGGTAGAAGATCTCAATATAGTCAAGGAGTTGCAAAATATTGGCCAATTTTGCTTCAACCTGCGACTCTTGCAGCTCTTTAGAGAAGTAGTAGTAACCTGCTCCATACTGTAGCTCAAACCCTATCGGTTTAAAGTAGGCTTCAAGAGTCTCAATGTTTTGATCACAAATCTCAAATAGCCGTCTTTCCACTCTATCGGGGCTATTTTGACAGATAAACTTCCCTTTACTGAGTCGCTCAAAAATCTCTCTGGTTTGACGTGGCAAATCCATTCTTTTACCTCTCTTTTGGATAGATCACAAGATATTCATAGTTATTGTAGATGCGATATTCATCGCTAAGGATATAGTCATGGGCATAGAGACCTGCCATATCACAAAAGGCACCCAAACGCTCTTCAAAATCGACAGAAAAACTAAACTCTTTGTTTATGATAAAGGTAAAGAGATCGCTTTGACTCTCTTGAAACTCCAGATGCAGTGCATCAAGATCGAGCAGATAGGTTTCAACCGCTTCCTCATCAAAAAATTCAGCCTCAATCTCCTCATCCTCTTTCCGTGTTGGCAACGCTCTTCTTTGCTTCTCATACCACGATTCAACATACTCTCCAAACTCTATCGTCTGCCCATAGGTTGTCTCCAACTGCGATGAAAATTGAATCTTTGGCAAAAGTGCTAAAGGTGTGAGGCTCTTTCTAACACACATCTCAATATTGGTTAGCTCTCTAATCTCATAGGCATTTTTGAGCTCTTTAAGGCGGGTAATATGCTTTACAAAGGTGACATCAGGGCTGACACGGTTGATATAGTCAACAACCTGTCGCTGAAGATCGACCAGTGAGATACGCATCTGTGTTAAGTAGGCTTTGAGGTGGTAGTAGAGCGTTGCAGTCGCTTGTGGAGCGATATGTTTAAAAAAATCGGCCTCTGCTGAGAGCATCGTCTCAATTCTCTGATCAATAGCCATCAACTGTTCAAGCTTCTCTTTATAACGCTGAAGCTCGATCCGCTTAAGAGCAAAGGCATCGGCAGATTTGTAGGTAAGGTGAATATGCTGATGGAGTTTGATTAAACTCTTTGAGATTTTGAGAGGGATCTTCTTTAAGATACGATCGATACGTTTAATAAAACGTTGCCGCCTCTCATAGGTATCGGCGTTGTTATAAAGGAGGATATTATGGCTAATATCATCGATCCAATCACCGATATTGCCGATCTCAATCTCATCATTTGAATCCAAGACCGATTCAAGAAAGGTTCTGAAGTCCTCTTCCAACTCTACCAGCCCATCGTTGGCAACAAGCAATCCTATTTGAACCAACCGCTCAATTTTGCCATCTTTTGTCAACGATCTGGCATTTGCAAGTGTGACAGCACTGTCACGTTTTAAGAAGAGATATTCAATCAGATCACTGTTTGCTGAGAGGTTTTTCAACAAACGTTTGACGGTCAACTGCATGAGGTACCTTTTCCCCTGAAAATCAAGGGTATAATTGTACCTTATTTACACACTATTTAATAAATCATTTCACACTATTAACAGACCCGATTGCGTCCACTCTTCTTCGCTTCATAGAGTGCATCATCGGCACGTTTAAGAGCTGGTTCAATCTGATCCTCATGCTCAAAATCAACTTCTGCCACCCCAAGACTGATAGTAAAGCTCAATGTTTTACCCTCATCATATGGAATCTTACTCTTTTCTACCCGCTTTCTAATCTTCTCTGCCACCTTTTTGGCATCTTTATAGGCGGTATTGGGCAGAAGCAGTACAAACTCCTCACCACCAAGGCGACAGGCAACATCACTCTTTCGTTTGGCTTTTCTTAAGAGATTGCCCAAAGCAATAATCGCTTCATCACCAACCTTATGCCCATAGGTATCATTAATGGTTTTAAACTTATCGATATCAAGCATAATCAATGAAAGAGGTCTATTCTCGCGTTTGGCAAGCGCAAAAAGCTCCATCGAGATCTCTGAAAAGTATCGTCTATTATAGAGCTTTGTCATGGAATCGGTAATCGCAAGCAATTTCAACTCCTCTTGCGACTTTTTCAACTCATCGATCAACTTCTGCATTGCAAGCTCTCTTTGCACCCGTGCAAGGAGCTCTTTGGGACGGAAAGGTTTTGTCACATAATCAATCCCACCAATATCATACGCCTTCTCTATCGATGTTTCATCGGTTTTGGCAGTAATAAAGATAATCGGAATATCTTTTGTCTTTTGATTAGACTTCAAGTGTTGACATACATCATACCCATCCATCTCAGGCATCATAATATCAAGTAGAATGAGATCCACATGCTTCTTATTGGCAATCTCAATCGCACGCTCTCCATCAAGCGCAGTAATCACCTCATAACGATCACGTAACAGTTCAACCAAAATATCGGTGTTCAACTCAGTATCATCAACCGCCAAAATGACCGGTTTTGTTTCCATACATTTCCTTTACGACAGAGCGCTTGATCCTTGTAGATGCTGTCAAAATCATAGCATGATACATTAAGATTATGCTTGTCATATTCTACTAATATAGCGTAAATTTTGTGTAAGTATAGATCATTGATAGGCGTAGATTAGCTTATAGTCTCTTTTAAGTTTTGTGCATTCAAGATATAGATAGTGTGAAAATATACGATGAGAAGCTTTACGATAACTTTCTCATCACAATCTTACAAAGAGCATGCTTAATCCGCTGATTCTTCTCTTTATTAAACCACACCACCACACTCTCCACCTCAATATCCTTAATCTCATACCCTCTATTACGGTACTTTTGAATCTCTTTCTCAAATTTTCTAGAAATTTTTTCAAGAAGATAGTGATCTAAATAGATACAGAACTTTTCACACACATCACACCAATTCATCGTCACTTTAGTACCAGCAATCAACGCTTTAGAGGTACTGTTATGCCAACCTGAGACGCTAAGAACCACATTTTCAAGTGTCATAAGAAAGGTCTTTGTACCTATTGGAGGGTAGCGACGATAATCTTTGATGCGTGCTACATGGCTTGGTAAGATTGTCGGTAACTTTTGATCATTGGTTAAGACCATCAATGACTTTTTGGCTCTTGTCACTCCCACATAGTAGAGTCGTAAAAGCTCATCACTCATCGGACGGGATGGAATGAGAAGAATGACGGTATCAAACTCTTTCCCTTTGGCTTTATGGATCGTTGAAACGGTTACAGGTGCATTATTAGAAAAACCTTCAAGCTGAATCTCATCAAGGTAACTCTCCCAAAGAGAGAGGTAGTAGCGATCATATTCGCGTCGAAATCCATCGACCACCTGTTCAGCCAAAGATAGATGGGGTGAACCTTGAAAGTGACGGTGAAGCTCATCCAATGCACGGTCAAAATAGCTCTCTTCAATACGATGGCTCTGACCACACAACTGTTTGAGATAGATATCAATATAGTCAATCTCCTCCAAATTGCGTAGCCTAAAGCCTTTCCGATCCGATAGATAACGTGCTTGAATCCCTTGCTCATAGAGGGCTGAGTAGAGGTCGGAAGTCTCATCATTGGTATAGGCTAAGAGTGCAATGGAGTGGGTCGGATCGACCCGTTTGACCTGCTCAATGGCTGGAGCAGTCATATGAGGCGTTTCATACAGATAGAGCGTCACCTGCCCTCTCTCTTTTGCATAGGGAATTAACGCCTCTGTTTTAAATCGTCGTTGCAGACGTTGCACCATATGGTTCGCCACATCCACAATAGAGGTTTGGCTTCTAAAGTTGGTGGTAAGGGCATACTCTTTATACCCCTCCTCATCATTGCCAAAACGCTCCCGATACTTCTCAAAAAAGATGACATCGGAGTGATTCACACCCTCTAAGATACACTGGTCATCATCCCCTACAGCAATCATGCGTAGCTCCCCTTCATGCACCTCCCATATTGCTTCAACCAGTGCAAACCCATCGGGACTAATATCTTGAAACTCATCAAGGACTAAGACCGATTTAAATGGCATCGTAATCTCACCATCACGCAGTTTTTGCGACGCTGTTCCTACCACTTTTTTTAAAAGATTATCATCCTGTCTCTCTTTATCATCCTGCACCTGCCGACCCATCAGCTGAAGTGCATAACTGTGAAAGGTGTAGATATCGACATCGTATGCTGTCGAACCAATCAGTTCATAAAGGCGGTTTTTAAACTCCGATACCGCTGTACGTGAGTAGGTGAGCATTAAAAATTGGTCGGGTTTAATATCCTCTTTGAGAATAAGTGAGGCGATTTTATGCACCAAAACTTTGGTTTTTCCACTACCAGGACCAGCCAAAACCATAATCGTTTTGCTCTCTTTATCCTCAATAATCGCCTTTTGCTCTTTAGAGAGTGCATTGAAAATCTTTTCATACCGTTTGCGTGTCATCGGTTGGGAAATCTGCTCTTTAAAGAGTTTATATTTGCGTTTGAAGCTATCATAGGGGGTGATGAAGTAGTCTTTCAAAAAGGTCATTGCATGTTCATAATTTTGTTGGAGTCGCTTCGCATACTCACCCATTATATGAATCGCCTCAATCTTGCGTTCATAGTGAGGCTTCATCCGCTTTGCATACTCACTCTTGGTATATTTTCTCTTTTGATGAAACTTATCGGTCTTATAAATCTCCATCGGGGCATAGTAGATAAATCGCCCCTCTGCCAACTCCACCAACCCCATCACATGCAGATAGAAAAGCACCTTATCCACACTTTTCACAGGTTCAGAGATATGGAGGTTTTTGTGCAGTTCAAGCAGTGAAAAGGTGAGATGAACTTTGGTATCTTTACGCCCCGTATCGAGTTGTGTGACAAAGTAGTTGAGCACCTTATGAGCGATGGCATGTTTGCTCTCAAGTGACTGCTTTAATGCCTCATAGTTTTTAATCTCTATATACCAACTATCATACTTCCGATTGACACGATAGAAGGAAAAAGAGTCCTTCAACTCTCTCCAAAGTTTCAAAATCTCTTTGACAAGCTCTGTTCGGTTCTCACCCTCCTTAATCTTTTTATGTTGAATCAACGCCTCATTGAGTGAGCGCATCGAGACAACCTCATCTTGAAGGTTTGCCAAATAATCGAGTAGAAAATACTCTATCTCTTTGATGGTCTGGTAGCGTCGTAAGGCACTCTTTTTGATATAGAGGCTTAAATCTTTACCATCATTGATAATCCCCCACTCTTTTAACTGTAAAATCGCTGTGGCAATCTCCTCTTTTTTATAGCCAAGAATGTTTGAAATCTCATCCACCTGCACCGCTTTGGGTTTCCCTTTTCCCAAAATGGCACTAAGCACCAGTGTCAAACGCTGTTGCTTCTCTTCCTCAATCTGATACTTTTCACACATCTTATGCAAACGAGTAAAACTATCTTTTGCGACCGCATCGGCAAAGTAGCGTACCTTATTGCGATGACGCTCCAGATACCCCTCACGCTCCAGCTCCAATAGGGCTGTTTTTACCTTCACCTCATAGCTCTTCTCACCATCTTCAACATCCCAATTTGCCGCTTTGGCAATCTCTAAAGCGGTCATTGTGACCTTTTTGGACTTCTGCTTTTTAAGCACCCTAAAGACAGCGTTAATTTCACTCGCACTCACTTTGTTTCTATTGAGCATTGCAAAGTGGTTATCTAAATCGTTCTCATCAAAGAGTAGTGGACAGAATGCACGCAAACTTTTATCACGTGCACCACGCCCTGCCTCTTGTGCATAGCTCTCTAGAGAGTCTGATACTTCATAGTGGATCACCATTTGGATATTGGGCTTATCGACCCCCATTCCAAAGGCGGTTGTTGCCACAACCACATCAATCTCATCATTCCTATAAGCCTGTACAATCTCCTGCTTTATCTCTGAATCGAGCTTAGAGTGGAATGAGCAGACCCGCTTGGGGCTAAGGTCTTGACTCAACCTTTCAGCCACCATATCACACTCTTCTGTCGATGAAGGGATATAGACGAGTGCTGGTCCTTGGCTCTCACTGAGCAGTTCCAAAAGGCTGAGATACTTCTGCTCTCTTTTCTCAATCGGCACTGCTTTATAGTCGAGGTTGGTGCGTTCGGGGCTGGCAAGATAGTATTGGAGTGTAAAACCGAGTGTTTGGCGGATGTAACTGCTAATATCCTCAATCACATTGGGTTTGGCTGTGGCAGTAAAACAGGAGATGGGGATACGCTCTTGAAAGGGCTTCTCTTTTAACAAATCGTTGATAAACGCACCAATATAGAAGTAGTCGTGCCGAAAATCATGCCCCCATGTTGAAAGACAGTGCGCCTCATCAATCACAAAACGCTCAATCAGACGGTTTTTGAGCATCGAAAAGATGGTTTGTGAACGTAAACTCTCTGGTGCAAGATAGAGAATATCTGCCGTACCGTTAATCACCTTCTCAATCGCATCGGCACGCTCTAATGCATTCTGATACCCACTAATTGCCACCGCTGTAAAGTTTTCCACCTGGGCATTGAATGTTTCGATATGGTCACGTATGAGGGCTTGAAGAGGTGAAATGACAACTGTTAAGCTTTTGTAGTGTTTCGCCTTCACCAGTGCAGGAAGCCAAAAGGTAAAGGTCTTTCCTCCACCTGTCGGAAGCACTGCCAAAAACGACTCATCACGCAGTGTGGCTTCAACAATTTCACGCTGAGAGAGTGTTGCTCCACTCTCCAGTGTTGCATTGAGGCGTGGAAACTCTCTAAAGGAGTCAAAGCCAAAGGTATCTTTAGAGAACTCAATCAACCCATCAAGACTCTTTTGCAGATTAAAGCAGAGCATCTTTTGTACTGTCACAATATCGGGGTAGTCATAGAGAATCTTTGGTGGATGGGCTTTTATCTCAATATTGGGTGTTAAGAGTGCCAAAATATAGGCAAGTTCTACAGGGTGATTTTGAATGGCATAGAGAATCTTTTCGGGATTATTAATGTCCACATCTAAACACTTCTCAATCATCCTTTGTAAAAAATAATCACTATGTAAAACTTCAATCTTTGCTTCATCTTTTATCGTCTCAAAAAATCCGTGAAAAAGGGGTTTATCATGTAATAGTGAATAGAAGATATTCTGCTGACTCTTTTTTAAGGATAGAAAGTTTTTCACACACTTCTCATACAACTCTCTTGAAAGCTTAGAGTCCTCCACAGGGTCATTGACAAAGACATCTTCACTTTTATACTCTTTGGGCAGGCTATGAAAGGTCTTTTCATTAAAGAGCAGAAGAGAGATAGGAAGTGTATCAACAACTACCCGCTTCTCAATCAGAGGAGAGAGTGATGTGTTTTTGAGAATCTTCCAGTCAAACTCGATAAAGTTATGACCAGCAATATAGGTCGGATCACACGCCTCTATAAACGCCTTCACCTCTGCAAGCGATGAGGTCTTTAGTGTTTTATCACCATAAACAAGACCTATCTCTTTGATTTTAATCGGGTCGGTATCTTTGATGGCTTCAATATCTAAGAAGAGAATGTTTTGAGTGGACACGGTGGGGTATGCTCCTAAAGTCTAATACACTTACTAAATAAAATTTCAAATGGTGTCAATCGAAATTCGAATCTACCTCACACAATGTAGGGCTTGTCAGGCTTCGCCGACGGAAGAACTGTTTCCGTGCGCCGCAGCACAG
>QNYO01000036.1 GCA_003978765.1 Hydrogenimonas sp.
GTTTTCATAGTAAAGGACTCTGACAATCAGAAAGAACATATTAAAATGGAGGGTAAAAAGTATTTGATCACATCATGATCATTTCCATCATTTGGAATCTTCTCAGTACTTGAACTAAACCCTGTACCTCTAAAGTTTGTGACAACAGAAGTTCCACTTCGATTACTATCGGTATATGCCGTAGCTGCAAGCACGTAGGTATGTCCTGGTAAAAGAGGATCATATTTGACAACAAACTGAACAGTACCATTCTCATCAACTGCATACGATCCATCTGCTTGTTTACTCTTGATATCTGCCAGAACAATTTGATCTCTTAGGACACGCTTTTCACTACCTATAATATACTTAAGCTGATCCACTTGCTGATCATAGTAACTCTCATTAAGATCAAGTGTACCATTATCCACAATACTACTGATTGTCCAACCACCAAGATATGCTTTACTCAAACGATCCACATATGGAAGAACAATCAATCTATCTTCACTGACATCAATATTGGCAAATGGATTGGTAGCATCTTTAAACTGTACAGGTACTCCTGGTACAATCGAGCCTGTTGTATAGTTAATAATTTTCTTTCCATTAATCAGTGTTGGATGCAACAGTGTTCCTGGTTGTGCTGGGTTGGAGTACTTATCGACAGCATGAATTGTCCACACATCTTCAAAAAGTCCTGTCTCATTATAATATTTTGAGGAAGCATAGACTAATGAGAGTGCACTAACTGGTCCAGACATGATAACCACTGGTATCGTCTTATTAATTGTTGTATTCTTCTCTCCATCAAAGATTGTTGCATTAATATCAAGGAGAGCAACGCCTGACAAAGTTTTTGTTGTTGCTGTAATCACTTTTACAGATGTACCACTATAGTGATAGAGTGATGTTCCATTAAAGTCTAGAAGATTTGCAAAGCGGCTTGAAACATTGACATCATACACATAATCAGGAGAGATAAGATTATTAGGATTATTCACCTCATGAATGGTGACTGTCATCCGTCCTTCACTATCAACTTCAAGGGAGTTCTCTGTTGAAACATTAATATCATAGAGTGTTGCATTGGTCTCTGTAGCATTTTGGAAGCGAAGAGTAAAGTTGGCTGAAATATTTTGAGAGAGCTCTGTCAAAGTGATATTACGCTCTGCATTTGGTAATGCACTTGGTGCTGTATAGAGAATTTCAGCACGTCCTGACGCATCAGTTGTTACAGTAGTACGATCAAATACTCCATAGTCAATTCCATCACCATTAGCTAACTGCTCAATCTGAACATTAGTCGATATCCCCACATTATTGGCATTTACTGTAACAATTTGAAGGGTTTGCTGCTGATTAGGTTCTGTCACAATCAATTCGGATGGAACAACATAAAGCTTAGCAATTTGACCATCAGTTTGTGCATTAAAGATAAGACGTGTTGCACCCGTAATACTCACATTCTGTTCCCAATAGAATGTAAGATTGGTCTCATTACCATCAACATATTGAAGGCGATCTGGACTTGTATAGGTAAAGGTGGCAATACCACTTGCATCAGTAACGGCTTTATAACTCCCTAACTTTCCATACATCGGCTGTAAGAAATCTGCAATAATGGTTTCACCCACTGCTGGATGGGTAATATTATTCTCATCTTGATAAGAGAGTGTCACATTAATCGTACTACTACTACCCGATTGTGCAACGGTAACATTACTATCGGCACGCAATGTAAAATCTTTTCGTGCATTGGTCACTCCAAAATGGATAGTAAGATTCTGTTCAATAGAACTATTTTGCTCTAAGTAGAGGTGAATACTAAAACTTTGACCATTCAATGATGCAATATCACTAGGGGCTGTATAGGTCAATGTAATCTGTCCATTGGCATTTGTGACACCACTGTAACTACTCATTTTTCCTTGCTTTGGATCAAAAAAGTCAACCAATAGATTGATACCACTGACAGGTCGATTGTTTCCATCAATTACATAAGCTTCGATCGTCTTCTTCTCTAATGGTTGTGTTACTGTAAATGTTGTCGCAGGAACCTTAATCTGATATTGACTAATATCTGTCATACTACTCGCAAAGAAGATCTCAACCTCTTTATGAACAGTCATATCTTGTGCAGAGTAGATCTCTAAAGGAAGCTTTGAAATGAGTGGAAGCTTTGAAGGGGCCTGATAGGTAAAGACTACACGTCCATTAACATCAGTTGTTTTGATATAAGAGTCAACAGAGCCATATTGTGGATCAAAGGTCTCAATAAAGATATTTTGACCAACCGCAGGTACACTTGGAGCATTAACTTTATTAATATTAACTTGTACCGTGATGGTGATTGTATCACCTGGCTGTGTAATAGTCGTATTTGATAAAAATGGAATAATTTCTAAAGACTCTGCTGTTATAGTGGTTGTCGTTGTTGTGGTTGTCGTTGTATCTATTATGAGTCCACTAGGAAGTACTGATAATGGTATCTCTTTCTTCTCGACCACTTCATGATTGGTCAATTTCGAAATTTTCACCTCTTGATAACTCAGTACTAAGTCGTTCTTTGAGATGTCCCGTGTCGCAGCTGCAGTATAGTTAAAAGTAACTGTAAGCTCTACTGTACCACTTTGATCAAAGAGAATCTCATTTTGTGTTATCGATGTAATGGTAATATCATACTGAGATGAAGAGAGATTTATATCTTTGATCATAACTTGCATATCATCTGACTGGGTACTCTGAATCTCTAAAATTAGAGTACCACTTGTTGCATCACTCGATAGACTCTTATAGGCTACAGTCACCTCCGCTTGCGAACCGATACCATCACTACCTGTTGAGCCACACCCTACCATAAAAAACGATAGAAACATAAAAAAGAGAGAGTAGATAACTTTCATCCGTCGATCCTAGAATTTGTAATCTACACCGATACCGGCTTGAATATAATCTTTAACACGATTCAATCCAGTGATATAGCGCGCAAATAGATCGATGTTGAATATTCTATTTTTTGTATAGAGTACACCAACCTCTCCACCATAAACCCAACCTGTCTCTTCACTAATTGTCTGACCAACACGTTTTAATGTGTAGCTTCCCTGTCCCATAACAGCACCGATGAATGGCTTAATATAATCATTAGGTAGTGGAATAAAAACATCAAAGTTGGCAGTAAGTAGATATTGTGAAAGTGTAAGGGTTGAACCTTGTTCTTCACTATCTTGAATAAAGTCATACATAAAGAGAATACGATATTCATCATTGATGGCACCAAGTCGTAAACCTGATGCTGCTGAGGAGCTATTATAAAGAGAGACAACTTCATTTGCTTTATGATATTTTGCTTCAAAACCAATTAAACTATGACCATCAGCATATGCTCCAATTGTGCTTCCCAAAATCAGTGAGAGAAGAAAACTCTTCAATCGTTTTTTCACAACAAGCCCCTTTTTTTTGTTTTGTGTTTATATTATAATCAAACTTTCTTAAAAATCAAGCTTTAATCATCTCTTTTAACTATTAAGAAGAAGTGATATAAACTATCAAGGAAAAGAGCTTTTTATCGCATATGAGCGTAACTTAATCAAAAGGAGTTTTATGATGAATTCATGCTATCTTGGTCCAAAAAAAATTTTAAAAATCTATATCGATAGTAGTACAACTTTTGAGGGAGAACCACTTTGGGAGATACTTCTTCAAAAATCTAAAGAGTTGCATATTGCTGGTGCGACTGTCTATAAAGGGGTGGCCGGTTTTGGTGCCCACTCTGAACTCCACACCTTCAATATATGGAGACTTAAACAGAAACTTCCTATCATTATTGAAATCATTGATACTGAAGAGAAAATTATCACACTTCTTGAACAGATCAATTCTATGATTACAGAAGGGTTGGTGACAATGAGTGATATTGATGTTATCAGCTATCATCATCCAAAGTTTGGAGAGGATTAATGCAGTTTTCACTCTTATTGGCCATCGGTACAGGTGGTTTTATTGGAGCTATTTTACGTTTTCTTATCAGTGGATGGATGCAGAAGCTCTTTCCCTCTTTTTTTCCTATAGGCACACTGAGTGTCAATGTAATTGGCAGCTTTATCATCGGTTTTAGTGCCCTCTACTTTGAACAAGTGATTGCACCACACCAAAAAGCCTTAATCATTACCGGTATGCTTGGTGCACTGACCACCTTCTCTACCTTCTCTTTAGAGACAGTGACGATGCTCCAAAATGGTCTATGGGGACGCGCCTTTGCAAACATTACACTTAATACTCTTTTATGTATTGGAGCCACTCTTTTAGGCATAATGCTCTTTAAGCGTTTATATGGATAATTAAAAAATTAAGATAATATGAGAGAATAACTTCTCATATTTAATCTTTAACTTAATCAAAAAAGGAGCCCTTATGTTTACTGTTGATCTTGAAAAAAAGTGTGGATGTGCTAAGAAAGATCAAGAACTTACTTTACCACAATCATTTGAGTCTGAGACAGAAGCGGAAATGACTGCATTGAGACTTGCCAACCATATGAATACCAACTACTGCAAAAAACATCGCTTCTCGGTTAAAAAAGAGGATAATCAGTTTATCATTCAAGTCGATCTCTCATGCAATAATTAATTAAGATATCTCATCTTCCACCTCTTATATGAGGTGGTCTTAAAACTCTATCGTTTAAACCATCTAAATTCTTCTCTATCCTCTTCCCTATTTTGCTGTTCATAAACTATTTTTGAGTAAAATAGTGCAACATTTTATGCACGAAGGAAACACATGGTTGATCTTCGACAACTTGAAAAAGATTTTGATACGATCGCTACATCCCTGAAACGACGGGGTGTTGATGAAAAACTTTTAGAAAAACTCAAAATACTCTTTGAAGAGAAGAAGGGTGTTCAAAAGCGTTTAGAAGCCGCTCAAGCTGAACAGAATCAAAAGAGCAAACTCTTTGGTCAATATAAGCGTGAAGGCAAAGATCTCAGTGAACTACAAAAAGAGGTGGCAGAGAATAAAGCACGTATTGCCGCATTAAATGATGAGCTTCGTACTCTTGATGAGAGACTCTTTGAGGTTGCAGCAACGATCCCCAATATTCCCGATGCGGATGTACCAGATGGTGAAGATGAGTCAGATAATGTAGAGATTAAAAAGATTTTAGAGCCTAAGACGTTTGACTTCCAGCCCAAAGAGCATTGGGAGCTCGCTGAAGCTAATGGATGGATCGATTTTGAACGGGGTGTTAAGATTGCAAAAAGTCGCTTTAGTGCACTGCGTCTTACGGGTGCTCGCTTAGAGCGCGCACTCATTAACTATATGCTTGATTTTAACCGTAATCGAGGCTTTGAAGAGGTTTATGTCCCCTTTATGACCAATGCGGAATCACTCTACGGTACAGGACAACTTCCAAAATTTGCTGACGACCTTTTTAAAATTGAAGGTGAAGAGCTCTATCTGATTCCGACAGCAGAGGTACCTGTCACTAACCTCTTTCGTGATGAGATTTTAGATGCCGATGCACTTCCGTATCGTCTTACTGCCTATACACCTTGCTTTAGAAAAGAGGCAGGATCTGCTGGACGCGACACACGTGGTATTATTCGCCAGCATCAATTTGACAAAGTTGAACTTGTCGCCATCACAACACCTGATCAAAGTGACAAACTCTTTGAAGAGATGGTTGCATGTGCCTCAGATCTCTTAACCTCTCTTGGACTTCCTCACCGTCAAGTACTTCTATGTGCTGGAGATATGGGCTTTAGTGCTGCAAAAACGATCGATTTAGAGGTATGGTTACCAGGACAAGGCAAGTATCGCGAAATTAGTTCCATCTCCAATACACGTGACTTTCAGGCACGGCGTGCTAAAATTCGTTACAAAGATGGGAAGAAGAACCGCCTTGTCCATACACTCAATGGTTCAAGTCTTGCAGTAGGACGAACACTTATTGCAATTATGGAGAACTACCAACAGGCAGACGGCTCTATTAACATTCCCGATGTCTTAAAACCTTACCTCTAGGGTCATATTATGATAGAAGAAGAAGTTATCATTCTTGCAGAGGAGGATGATCCTCCTTCGCAAGAGGATCGTACACAAACCTCTACCCAAACAACGCAAAAGAGAAAAAAACCTCTACGCCTACTAGCAATATTAGCAGCTATTCTGCTTCTTATTGCCGTGATTATTGTCATCATCGCTAAAAAAGAGTCAACACCCTCATCATCAACTCATACGCCTCAGACTCAAACCATCACCAAACCTAAACCTTCAAAAGAAGATGCACCACTTCCTCCCCTTTCACAACTTGAACAGATGATTGAAAAGGCTAATCTCCTCTATGATGGAGGGAATAAAGAGGATGCTCTGAACCTCTTTGAGCAAATTGCGACCTTTAGTGCCTCAATCTCCAACTACAACCTTGGTGTTGCCCAAATGCGTCAAGAGCGTTATGACGAAGCCATTCAATCCTTCAAAAAAGCAATTCAAAATGGTGAAAATCGCTGTATCAGTGCCATTAATGCAGCCGCTTGTGCTCTCTATCTTGGTGATGAACTTCGCTTTCAATACTATCTACAGATGGCAGAAGCCTATCTGCCTGATAGCTATAACTCATCACTCCACAGTTACCTGTATGGTTTGATCAACTACTACAAAGGGAACTATTTTGAGATTTTAAGTGCGGTCAACCATCCCCTTGGTAAAAGCTATCAAAAAGAGCTTGAACATCTTGGTGCTATCAGCTATACCGTTTTTGATCGCCCTCTTCAAGCCATTACCCTTCTTGAACGCAGTGCAACACCAAAAGATTATCTCACTCTTGGACAACTCTATGCCGCTATTGGTGACTACACCGTGGCAGTTCAATATCTTGAACGTTCACTCAAAGAGGCTGACACACCCCTCAAAAGCCGTAAAACTTTGGCTCTGATCCAGTTAAAGAACCAGATGCCCCAACAGAGTGCAGAGATTTTAAAAGAGCTTCAAGAGGTGTTTGATGGCAAAGGACTTAATCTCTATCCAATTCATGCCAAAATCTCACCAGCTGTCTATGAGATTGATGCTGCGCAAAAAAGGTATGCCGCGGATGCTATTCTTATGGTACCAACAGCCTTTAAACTCATCTTTGAGTTTGCACCATTTAAAGTCTTTAATAGCCTACAGACTCTTAATTACATCAAAAAGGGTAATACCGCTATCTATATTGATGAGGAGAAAGAGGCTGCCAAATATCTTTCAAATAGCTCGAACCTTTCACAGGTCAACCTTCTTATCTCAAAGGCAATTCAAGCCACACTTGATCACCATTTACGAGATGCTCTATCGATTCTCAAAAGTGCACTTAAACACTACCCTAACCACTCTATTTTACACTATAATCTTGGTCTCATCTATGCACGATTGGGAGAGATTCACAAAGCACATCAACACTTTTTGCGAAGCTACCATCTCGACTCAAGCAACTATCTCTCTGGCATTTTTACACTCATGTGTGAAGAGCTGACCAATACACCGATTCCACAAATTGAAAAATTAATCAATGAAGATTTAAGAAGTATCGCACAACCTACTACGGAACAACACTTCTACCGTACACTCTTCAACTTTTACCGTAGTGACTTCTCCTCTGCCAAAACATGGCTCAAAGTCCAACATGACAATCGTCCAATCTATCTTCTTATGGATCTTCTGCTCAATGCTAACTTAGGCTATTGGCAACAGGCACAAGAGAGTGTTACCAAACTACGTGATCGTCTGCCTCATGATGTCATGACCCATCTTCTCTATCTTCAGATACACTACCGTGAACGTAATATCAAACAGTTTAGTCTTGATGTTCAACGCTATCTAAAGACCCATCCATTAGATCTCAATACCATCTATTATGGAAGTACTTTTACACGTGAAAACTATATTGCACTCCGCTTTATTACAGGAACTCTCTATCCATTGAAACAAAAACTTGAGAAGAGACTTTTAGAAGAGTTAAAAGATCCTACAGGCATTATGGATGCCCTGGCTCTTAGTAATATCTATCTTAAGCTCTATGAAGAGGCGTATGTCCTTTATAATCAACTGATTGACCAATATAAGCGTCAAGATAGCCGAACACTCTTCTTGGCGGCTATTGCTTCGATTGGTGCAGGGCATCATGCCAGTGCAACAGCTCTGTTTGAACTAGCCAAACTGACCGATCCCAACAATTTAGAGAGCCGTTATGCTCTTGGTCTGCTCTATCTTGAGGCAAAAAATTATGAAGCAGCAATTATGCAGTTTAGTAAAATTCCTAATGGAGCCTTTAAGTCAGAGTATTTCGATTTTGATATTGTTGCAGAAAAAGCAGATCAAAGGTAGCTCAAAGAGCGTATTGGAAATCCAATACGCTCTAGTGCGTTAAATCCCCTCACAACTCTCAATCTGACAATCAGATGGAAGCATAGAGAGGTAGCTATTGAGTGCACCGATATAGGCTTTTGCACTTGCAAGCATTGTATCGATGCTCAGACCATGACCAATCACGGCACTCTTACTCTCATCAAACTGAACATTCACAACCACTTTGGCCAAAGCATCTTTTCCTTGACTCACAGCCTCAACCCGATAATCTTTCAAAATGCCCGAATGACCACTAATGCGATCAATCGTTTTAAAGATCGCATCAATGGTTCCATCACCAATCCCTGCATCGGTAATCTCTTCACCATTATGGCGAATGGTGACCGCTGCACTCGGTACACCAGATGAACAGTCAGCAATCTGAAGACCAACAAGCTCATAGGTTTGTGGGATATTGGTAATCTCATTGGCAATCAACATGCGAATATCATCATCAAAGATCTCTTTTTTCTTATCGGCAAGGACTTTAAAACGCTCAAAGGCTCTATTCATATCTTCAGGACTCAAATCGAATCCAAGTGCTTCAAGACGCTCTTTGAAAGCATGACGACCAGAGTGTTTTCCCAAGACGATGCGGTTATTTTTTTCAAGACCAATATCCTCGGCACGCATAATCTCATAGGTCTCTTGACACTTCAAGACACCATCTTGGTGGATACCACTCTCATGGGCAAAGGCATTTTTACCCACAATCGCTTTGTTAGGCTGTGGTTCAATACCAGTAATCGCTGCGACCAAACGACTCGTTGGATAGATCTCTTTAGTATTGATACCTGTTTCAATCCCTTCAAAGATATCTGAACGGGTACGCATCGCCATTACAACCTCTTCAAGGGCGGCATTACCTGCTCGCTCCCCAAGACCATTGATTGTACACTCAATCTGCTTGGCACCATTCATCACTGAAAAGAGAGAGTTGGCAACCGCAAGACCAAGGTCATTATGACAATGAACCGAAATAATCGCACGCTCACCCACATGCTCATAAAGCTCTTTCACCATCGCACCCATCTCTTGTGGCAAACGGTACCCTACGGTATCGGGAATATTCAATGTGGTCGCACCCGCTTCAATGACAGCATCAAGAATCTCTTTCAAAAACGGCATTTCACTGCGTCCTGCATCTTCACAGCTAAACTCGACATCATCGGTAAAGGTTTTTGCCAACTTTACAGCCTCTACCGCACGTCGAATCACTTCATCGGGACGCATTTTGAGTTTATGCTCCATGTGGATGGGGCTTGTTGCAATAAAGGTATGAATCCGTTTATGGTTGGCATGGGCAAGTGCTTCACCTGCTTGTACAATATCACGCTCAACGGCACGTGCCAATGAACAGACCGTACTCTTATCAACCACTTCACAAATGCGTCGTATCGCATCAAAATCGCCAGGACTTGCGGCGGCAAAACCGGCTTCAATAATATCGACACCAAGCTTTTGCAACTGGATTGCAATCTTGATCTTCTCTTCGGTATTCATTGAAGCACCAGGACTCTGCTCCCCATCACGCAATGTTGTATCAAATATATAAATACGTTTACTCTCTTTCATATTGGTCATCCTTCAGTATCATTATCATTTTGTTAGTAAAAATAGAACAGTGGTTGTGTAGATTGTATGCAGATCAGCAGTATCAAGATAGGAGAGTATTTTTAATTTCGATTTTCGGCAAATGTTTGATCGCCTTTATACGGCCGATCTCAGTTCCGTGCATAGTATCTCCTTCCTTTTATTCATAAAAGTATACCATATATCATAGAACAAAAAAGAGCTCTACTCCATATCATGAGATGATCTGAGTCGTCGCTTTGTCATCAAGGTATAGAGTGCCCGTCCAATTCCCCAAACAATATAGAGTGATACCAGAAGTGTAAACCCCTCTACAGGATAGAGATAGATCAAAGAGGCGACAATAATCAATAGAATCAAGGCTTTGGTCACGATCGGTCGTTCTAAATTGATCTTTTTAAAGCTTGGATAACGGATATTGCTCACCATTAAAAGAGAGATCAAAAGGACGGCAACAAGAAGAAGCCAACGATACCCCTCAAGTATTTGATAACGTTCAAACATTAATACCCAAATCGATACAAATATGGCAGCCATTGGAATCGGTACGCCGATAAAAACAGTGGGATCAGTCTTAGGACTCATCACATTAAATCGGGCAAGACGCACGGCACCAAAAATAATGTAGAGTGCCATCACCAAAATACCAAAACGACCATAACTCTGTCCAACAAAAAAATAGATGAGTATCGCTGGTGCCACACCAAAAGCGACAATATCGGCAAGTGAATCAAATTCCACACCAAATCGACTCGTGGTGTGTGTCAGTCGTGCGATACGGCCATCAAGCCCATCAAAGAGGAGTGAAAGGAAAATAAGCCACGCCGACTTTTCATAGTCACCTTGCACCGCCGAAACAATCGCAAGAACTGCTGTAAAGATTGAAGCGGCAGTAAAAAGGTTTGGAAGAATATAGATAAGTTGAAAGGAGCGACCAGGCATTAAGATGCCCTGCGTGCAATCACAGAGTAGCCCCCCATTACCTGATCACCTGGCGAAACCTCTATCTTGACTTCAGAAGGAATGAGAAGCTCCACATAGCCATCTGTCAAATGGGCTTGAATATCACCAACTTCAACATCCCCCACATGACAAAAGCGTAGAAGTGAGAATGCATAGAGACCACACTGCAGACGCATCGTAACACTCTCATCATACCACTGATAATCGATGCTCATCTGTTCATTCAAAGAGAGACTCTTTTTATCATGTAGTGAGAGAAAGAGACCATGGCGTACATCACTCTTTTGAAGAGAACCAGAGAGTGGTGCTCGTACAACACTACTATCAAAAAGCCCCTTTTTAAAACGGAGCCGCATCATCCCATTCACATCCGTTTCAACTGTTTCAAGTACACCATCGACTGGCGCAATCAACAGATTCTCTGACTGCTCAAAAGGTACGCGCTTAGGAATATAAAAGAGTGCAGCCACTCCAGCACTTAGAGCTAATAAGAAGAGATTGAGCACCACTTCATCACTCAAGATAAGAACAAAAAGGGTCACCCCCCAAATAGGGAGAATGATTCGCCAAGCATCTGGAAGGACTCTTCCATAACTTTTCATGACTGACCCTTCTCCTCTTCTCTCTCTTCATCACGCTTAATTGCTTCATAGAGTGCTTCATCACGCTCCACACTCTGAAGCTTCGATTCGATACCGTTTCGCTCTTCAAAGGATCGGATAATTTCACGCACTCTCGTACCCTCAATGGTCTCAACTTTGAAAAGCTCTTCAACAATCTCTTCAATTGCCTCTCGATACTCTTCAAGGCGTGCAACGACATGTTTATAGCGCTCATTCAAGAAGTTACGGATAAACTCATCCATCTCTTCTGCTGTCTTTTCACTATAATCCTTTTGGCTCATACCATTGCCCAAGAACATATTGCTCTGCTTCTCAAGCACCATCAAGCCTGCCACATCACTCATACCATAGAGTCCTACCATCGATTTGACAATATCGGTTGCACGCTCAAGGTCATTGCTCGCACCGGTTGATATCTCTTTGATAAAGACCTCCTCTGCGGCACGTCCACCAAGAAGCGTATCGACCTCTGCCACAAGCTCATGCTTCTGCATCAAATACTTATTCTCTTCTGGTGTATTGAGGGTATAACCGAGTGCCGCAAGCCCTCTTGGAATAATCGAAACTTTTGAAACTCTTTTCGCACCTGGTGTTGTCTCAGCAATCAGTGCATGACCACTCTCATGATAGGCAACAATACGCTTCTCTTTTGGAGAGATACGGCGTGATTTCTTCTCAAGACCTGCAATTGCCCGTTCAACCGCTTCAAGGAAATCTTCTTGTTCGACATGATCTTTATTTTTACGCCCTGCAAGCAGTGCCGCTTCATTGACAATATTGGCAAGATCAGCACCTGCCAATCCAGCTGTCAAACGTGCAATCTCTTCGATTTTCACATCAGGTGACATCTTAATATGCTTCACATGGACATGCAAAATTTTGATACGCCCTTCAAAGTCTGGTTTATCAACCAGAACCTGACGGTCAAAACGACCAGGACGTAGAAGTGCCGGATCGAGAACTTCTGGACGGTTGGTTGCAGCAAGGACAATAATTGGTGTATCAGAGCTAAAACCATCCATCTCCGCAAGTAGCTGGTTGAGTGTCTGTTCACGCTCATCATTTCCACCAAGCTGACCACTTGCGGCACGGCTCTTTCCGATGGCATCGATCTCATCGATAAAGATAATCGCTGGAGCATCCTTTTTCGCCTGCTCAAAAAGATCACGAACACGTGCTGCACCCACACCAACAAACATCTCAATAAAGCTTGAACCACTCACAGAGAAGAATGGTACACTTGCTTCACCTGCCACCGCTTTGGCAAGGAGTGTTTTACCTGTACCTGGAGGACCTACTAAGAGGACACCTTTAGGAATCTTAGCACCCAAACGAATATAACGCTCGGGGTACTTAAGAAACTCCACAATCTCCATAACTTCTTCTTTGGCCTCTTCAACACCTGCTACATCATCAAACTTCACATTTGGCTTCTCGGCATTAACCAGTTTCTTCGCACTGCCCATGCCTAAGATACCACCACCCATATTTTTTTGCATACGGCTTGCTAAGAACATCCAGATACCAAAGAAGATGATAATTGGAAGCACCCAGCCAAAGAGGACTTCACCCAGCCAATTGCTTTCACTATAACCGCTATACTCAACCCCCATCTTATCAAGAAGAGGAATCAGCGTGCTATCTTCACCAACCTTCTTAGCAATATAGAGTGTTTTAAATCCACCCTCGTTGGCTACCGCTTTGATCGTTGTCTGTCCAATCGATACAAAGCGAACTTTGCCCTCTTTAATCATCTTCTTTAGATCGCTATATGGAACTGTCTTTGTCTGTGCAATCGGTGTTGATCCTAATGCATTGGGATTTTGTGCCCCAAACTCTCCATTTTGTGGATCAATAAAACTCTTGAAGAGCACGATAATCAGTAGCGAAAAGATTGCAAAAGTCAACAGAGGATTTCGATTAAAGAAATTCTGATTATTTGGATCTTTTTTTGGATTTTTACCCGCCATTGTTATCCTTGTTTTCTATAAATTTTTGTACGCCACTCATTGTTGGCAATCGTTTCAAGAAGCTCTAGATCATTAAAAGCCTCTTCGCTCATCTTCTCTTTTGTATCGAGTATCCCTGAAAGGATCAATAGTCCACCCTCTTTAGTCCGTTTTTTTAAGTCTTTGGCAATCATTCGTAATACATCGGCAACGATATTAGCGACTACCACATTATAGGACTTTTGTGTACCCGGTGCGGAACCCTCCCAGATGGCACCCAACGATTGATGATTCAGAGCAAAATTCTTCTGTGCATTCTCAACCGCTAATGGATCGGTATCACATGCATCGACCTGAGCACCTAGCATGGCTGCTGCAATGCCAAGAATACCGCTTCCACACCCAACATCTAAGAGGCTATCCCCCGGTTTGACATACTCACTAATCGCTTTAAGACAACTTGATGTTGTTTCATGGTGTCCCGATCCAAAAGCGAGTGCAGGATCGATCATAATATTCCTCTTGCCATCTTTGGGGGCTTCCCAACTTGGATAAACATAAAAATCACCCACTTCAACGGGGCGTATCGCTTCACGATACTTTGCAATCCAGTCAACATTTTCTTTGACTGTTATTGCTGTATCAACCTTAATCTCTTCTCCAAGCTTCTCAGAGAGAGCTTCTCCAAAGACTTTTGCCCCCCATGCCACTTCATCTAACGCCTCTTCAGAGCGTAAAATGAGTGAAGTCTCAGTAATCTCAATAGTATCTGGGAAGAGTGTTTGGATAAAATCGAGGAAAAGATCAAGATGGTTGGATGGTGTAATGGTTAGTTCATAATAGGTATCATTCATCATGACTGACCACTAACTTGAAAGATCATTCTATGGTGATCATAGACAATACACCATTCCATCTTCTCTCTTTTCACTCTATCATACGCATCAACCGCCAACATTCTCAAATAGAATTCCTTCTCTTATCTTTTCTTGTAGCTATTTTATCGTGTGGACTATTTAAAGGAGTTTAAGGTTTTTGGGTGTAATCAATGATCGATCCAAGCCCAAAAGGCTTGAATCATCGCACCAAATCAAAGGCTTGACGAAGATCGATCGTCCCTTCATAGAAGGCTTTACCAACAATCACACCTGCCACCTTATTGGTTGCAAGGAGTGCTTCAATATCACTCAGATCTTTCACTCCACCACTTGCAATCGTATCAATACCACTTGCTTCAGCGATGCTCACAGTAAAGTCAACATTCACACCTGACAATGTACCATCCCGTCCAACATCGGTACAAATAATCGCCTCAACACCACAGTCGGCAAAGGCTTTTGCGAGTGTCGTTGCTTTCATTTGGCTCACTTCAGCCCACCCCTCAACAGCGACATAACCATCCACTGCATCAATACCGACGGCAATCGGATACTTCGCTGCCATCGCTTTAACAAAGTCAGGGTCTTTGACAGCAATTGAACCAAGAATTAAACGATCAATGCCAAGATCAAGGTAACGCTTAATCGTCTCTTCATCACGAATACCGCCACCCAACTCCATCTTAAGATTACAGTGCTTACGAATCTTCTCAATCTGTTCAAGGTTTTTTGGTTCTCCTGCAAAAGCACCGTTCAAATCGACAAGATGGAGCCATTTTGATCCCATCTCTTCGAATGCTTTGGCAATCTGCCACGGCTCGTCACTATAAATTTTTGCACTCTCCATCAACCCTTTGGTCAGACGCACTGCCTTTCCATCTTTTAGATCGATCGCTGGTAAAATTTCCATTACAACTCCACAAAATTTTTCAAAATTTTCAGCCCATTTTCATGCGACTTCTCTGGATGGGGCTGAATACCAAAGATATTGCCATTTTGTACAGCACTCACAAACTCATACCCATATGCTGTCTTACCAATCACATACGCATCCGTCGTCACGGCATGATAGGAGTGGACAAAATAGAGATAAAAGGCTGAAGGAAGATTCTCAAATAGAGGTGTCTCTTTTGAGACAGAGAGCTCATTCCAACCCATATGGGGTACTTTATGGGGTGTTTCAAACTTTTTCACATCAAAAGGTACCACCTCACCTGGAATCAAGCCTAACCCTTCATGCTCTCCAAACTCCAAACTTTTAGAAAAGAGCAACTGCATTCCCAAACAGATACCAAGCATCGGTTTACCACTTTTAGCAAATGCTTTGACAGCTTCATCCATGCCATTGTGTCGCAGATGCTCCATGGCATCCCCAAATGCTCCAACACCGGGAAGCAGTACCTTATCATACTCTTTAACAGCATCAGGATCAGAGACCACTTCTGAAGCGGCACCAATCTTTTCTAAAGCATTACGGACACTTGCAAGATTGCCCATATTGTAGTCGATAATTGCGACCATTACTCCCCTTTTCCAATACTACGCAGATAGAAAGCCAATCCAACCAGCAACATCGTCACACCACCAATCAAATAGACAGCATAGATCAATTTTTCGGGGTCGATTATAGCGAATTTAAAGACCAGCATCAAAGCCTCAATCGCCAAAGCAATAATGATCGAACCCAAAAAACGTACCATCGTCTTATGGATCTCATTATGCTCCGATTTGCGATGCTGTCCCAATACCTCCTCTTCAAAAATCGCTTTAACCAAATCAAAAATTGCCAAGGAGAGTGTCAGCAAAATGGTTGCTTCAAACATCTCCTTAATATCGATATGCCAAATATTCAAATCGGTTGTAAAGAAGCTTTTGACACCATTAACAAAGAGGATCACTGCAACAGCAAACAAAGCTAATGAAAAGGCGGCATAATTAAAGCGTGAAAAGCGCCCAAAAGCGGTCTCTCCAGAGGCTGGATGTACCATATGGAGCAGTTTGCCCAATGGAATATCGATCGCAACAACATACTGAAGTTGTCCTTTATCATTATAGACAGGATAGGCAGCTGTCACAACCAAAATACCATCAATCTTTGAAGGATAGGGATCGGTTAAGATACATCGCTTTTCGCGAACTGCACGATAGTAGTAGGCACGGTCAGCACGGTTTTCACCCTCACCTGTTCGATATTCAGGAGTATTACTAATATTTGGGATAACTTGTCGCCCTTTTGCATCCAAAATATAGAGGGTATCAATCTCGCGAACCTCTTTTTTAATCTTTTTCAAAGCCGATATGATCGTATCAAGACTTACCTCTGGTGTACGATTGGGGATATTTCTTGAGAGTAGATAGCACAAATAGGCTCGTGCTTTTGTTCTAATCTCTGAAAACTGCTGAATCTCTTTAATAACCATGCTATCTCCTCTATACAACTTTCATAAATGCTATTTTACCCTAATTGAAGATGGTATAAAAGTGAGAGAGAGGAGTAATTTATCGCCTTAAAGGGTGGTAGAGTAACCACCCTACTCTTTTACCAACGAGAGACAAGTGCTACATTGAGTCGTGTATATCGTGGAATCTCATTCCCATCAAAGTGCCCCTTTTCCGTACTTGCCATCGCCGACAGATCCAATTGGAACCACTTAAGGCCAAAGCCAAGTCCTGCCGTCACAATCGTACCCAGTGTATCATCTGCCAAATTTTGCATTGCTCCCATACGTAGAGAGAACCAACTCACAGGATGGATATTCAAACCTCCTCCAATATATTGGCTATCAACACCATCAAGAAAGGTTTTGTTCGAGGTTAAATCGACATCTAATGCCACATCAAGCCAGTGGTGCCAACCTGCATAGTAGATCCCTGCACGTGCCATTGGGTCAACCTTGTAACGACTTCCATCCACCTTATCAAACTCTGGTGCATTAAGGTTTTTCCCTACCACAGCCAGACGCAGTTTCGGTAAAAAGTTTGGTGTATAGAAGGCACCCAGATCGACACCAAAAGCAGATGAGAGCTTCTCTTTATCTTTAAAACTATCACTCAAATCTCCTGAGGCTGTATCAAGACTCACTTGGGTTGCATAGGTAACACCATACATATATTTTAAAGAGCCTCCCACACCAAAGGTACCATAGGCTGTCTCAAAAGCGTGTCCATAACTTAATGGTACTTCAGTAATACTGACACCTTTTAAAGAGAGGTATGTCAATCCATTATCAAGTGCATACTCTAGTGAGTGTGCTTCATAATCATCTACAGCACCATCTTGGTCTAAGACTTGATAGGTATCTGTTGCAGGGTCATATTTGGCATAGAGCGTTCCTACCAAAGCGTTTTCATTATATTTAACAATCAACTCTAAGTGATTAGGATCAATCACAGGCTCTGCTGTTGCATCGGATGTCATATAGATACCCAGTGCAAAATTTTTGATCTGTACCCCTAACGCAGCACCTGGTGTTAAAACCAAACCACTCTTCTCTACCGCCATCTTTTTAAGGACATTGAGTGACTCCTCCATACGCTTGGCATCACCATTTAATGTGTTGCTTCCTGAAACAGGTGCATGGTTGGCAATACGATCAATTGTACCCGTCAAATCATTGCGATTCAATGTATCCAGATTATCCGCAAGATTATGGTCTGTAATGCCAACACCTGCTGAGAGTGTAATCTCTGTCGTATAGTCATGTACCGCTAAAAGTGCAGGATTGTAGTAAGCCGCCATCGATCCGCTAGCACTTGCGACACCAGCCCCTCCCATTCCCATACTCTGAAAACCGAGTGGCTGAAATCCAATAGCATGTGCCGTTACTGCCGCAACACAAAGCCCAACCCCATATCGAAACCACTGCTTCATATTCTCTACCTTTATCATTAAAATTATGATCTAATTTTCAGACTAACGCAGTGTAAATTAACTTTATCTTAAATAAGGATATTGCAATTTATGGCATAAGATTTGTTACTAATCTACACTATTATAAGTTTGTTATATATAAAAGCTCTCTTTTTATGACCATTTTATCAGAGTTGTTTTCTACTCTATAAAGAGAGTGCCTAAAATAGAGTTTTTTTCTCTTATCGATTGAGACACTTTACATTGGCTATCTATAATTAAAGGAGAGTATCATGCGTTTCTGGGCCCATTCCAAAGTTTTACTTTTTAGCGGAGCACTCCTTGTGCTTACAGGCTGTGGTAGTAGCAGTAGTACTTCAAACACTTTAGAGGAGCCTACATCAACAACTTCAACCACATTAACAACAAGTAACTATGACGTAAGTGTTGTTGATGAATCTATTTTAGGTGCAAAACTGACAGCTGTTGGCTGTGAAGGCTATAAAGAGCTTGGTCATGGAGAGTATCGTTTAATAAACTGTACGCAAAAACCTTCCATCATCATCGCAGATGGAGGATTTATTGATAGAAATGGTGATGGTCAAATTGATGAGAATGATACCTCTATGGGATTGCCCTTAACGCTTGATACAAGACAACTCGATGAGAATGCTTCACTGATCATTACACCACTCACCACATTAGCAACTTCGGCAGGGACAGATGAGCTTGAAAACTTAGCACAACAGTTGGGCTTAACAAAAGGTGAACTCTTTTCAGATCTTAGTCAAGATCAAGAAAAAAAGGTGCTTCTGCAACTTCTCAATGCACAGTTTATCTTGGCACAGAAGCATGGTGTGATTGATGTTCCTCACTTCCTCCAAGCACTTAAAGAGCAGATTCTATCGAACCAAACAGCAGGCAGTGCCACAGAGAGAATTCAGCAGGCAGTTGAAGCCATTGGTCAACGTGATGATCTTAAAAACCTCTTTGGTGGTATTGGCTTTAATGGTTTTGTGACAGAAGCCACAAAGATCTCACCACAAGATATTGCAACCTTTTACCAAAATGAAGTAATTCCTGCTGATAAAACTATGTTTGTTGGATTTATCTATGATGAGACTCTTCCAGATGCAAATATCACGATCTTTATCGATGGACAAGTTGCAGGAACTGGACAGAGTGATATCAATGGTCAATTCCAAATCATGATTGATACAGCCTCTCTTCAAGAGGACAAAGTGGTTCGACTCGAAGCGGAACTACCAAACTATAAGAATGACCATGTTCGACTTGTATCTCTCACAACAACAAATAAATTACGAGAGCTTGCTAAAAGACGTATCTCGCCAAGTGACTTTATCGATCTTATTATCTCCAATGTCACCACAGCAGAGTATGTTGTGGCTAAAAAGCTTCATCATGGAGAAGAGTTTAATAGTACTACCGAACTTGAAGAACAACTACTGAAAGCACAAGTCAACTATCCTGATACTGTCAAAAAGACAGCTGCACTCCTTAAAGGAATTATTGATACCAGTGAGAGTGTTCAAGAAGAGACCCTTACCTATATCGAAAATAAAATTGATTCCAATATCAACCTCACACTTCTAACGAATGAAGAGCAGATTGTAAACACCTACCTACCAGAACTTGATGCCGACCCTATCCTTACACATCAGCTCACTACATTCACCTATGCAGAGACACAAACAACACTTAATACACTCGCATCTACCAATCAGGCTAAGTTTTACACTATTGATGCCTATCTTAATGAGAATGGTCAACTTATCAAAGAGTATCAGCGTGTCACATTCACACCAACCGCATTTGAATATAAAGATTATCTCTGGAGTGAAACAAACAGCAGTTGGCTTACCAACTCAGTCATAACAGCATCTGGTAGCTATGATGCTGATGGAGTCTTTTATGTAACAGATCCATCAGCTGAACCTGAAAAGATCTGGCTGGTCTCCTCCATCACATTCCATAATGACTACCTCAACAAAGATTATACCCTCTACAGTATTGCACACACCCTCTATCAACCTCACCAAAGTGCCTACTACACCTCTATGTTTGATGGAAAATATATCAAGCAATTCCCTCTTGATACCACCATCACATCATGGAATGAACTCAATACAACCATCATTCAGAGTGGTACCAGTGGCTATATGGTTGGTGACGACAGACTTATACCGACTGATCCATCATGGGAACACTTCACCATTGATGGAAAAGATTTTATCCGTATCACGCATATGAATGATTGCGACAATACCCTTTTCGCTCTTGACTTTACCAACCATCGTATCTATCAGAAGTGGGAACAAGATGAAACCTGTATTGGTCAAGTCAACTATGAGTTTATGATTGACAGCTTTGATATCGCTTTAGGCTTCCAACTCTTGTCCGATCAAAGAGTGATTGATTTTCTCAATAAGTTTCAAACTGATGAAGAGAAAAAGCGACAACTCAGAGAGTTTATTAATGATATTATCACGACAACTACACTAAAAGATTAACTCCATTCATAAGCCAATACACCACTCTGTATTGGCTTATCCTCTTGTTAAAAAGCTATTTTGTTAAAGGATCCAATCATGAAAAAACTATCTCATATCACACCTCTTATCGCATCACTCTTTTTACCCCTAAGCCTCTCTGCCAATGAGAAAAGTTATGATGGTTACTCCTATATTGCTATAGGTATCAACCATACCACCTACAAAGAGCGTGTCACCACACAAAGTGGTACGAGTGTCCACTCCAAAGCCTCAACAACCGATACCTACTATATGACAGGTGGCTTGGTACGTTTTAATAAAGATATTGACTTTTCATACGATCTTGCATCAACACTCTATCCCAATGATCTCACTGAAGATGTCTATCTCAACGGTACCTATCAGCCCAACCATGCGACAATTCTTCTGAACCATATGAGCTATCTGCTTCACTATAAACTAACCCCAAATCATCGTATTGTCGCTGGTGGATCATACATTCTCAACACATTTAAACGCTTCGACTTTATGAATCTTCCAACCCAAGGCATGGTTGAAGAGCGTTCTGCTTCAGTAACTGCAGATATTGGCTACTGGTATGAGAGTTCACCTGCCGCTGTCAAAGGTTTTCGTTTGACATTCAAAGCCCTCTTAGGTCTCCCTATCTGGCAAAAAACGACCAACACCAACACCACATCGACCGACTTTAGCAACCCTGATGGCTACAATGCCGATACATCGATATGGATTCACTATACGATGCAACCTGGTTGGGAGCTTGGATGGGTCACAGGGTATAGCTATATGTTGCGTGAAGGAGATGGTCCCAAAGAGGGGAGTGTCAATGGCGTAACAAAAAATATCTACTGGCCACACAACAGTACATCAACATGGTACACGACCCTCTCCATCACATGGAATTTTAGATAGTCAGATACGCAATGTTTGATTACAAAACTGTAACTAGTGTAAAAAGCTGTTTTAGCTAAAAATCATAAATCTTTCATTATAATCGACCAACTCTATTTGGCTGAAGGATCGGTTTGCCACTCTTTTATATTCGGAATGAGGATATTATTACCATAGAGAGTCCAGAGGATGCCGTCATCATATCTCCGTCTCTCTACTGGTATGAGTATGTCGAATTTCCAACAAAATCTCTCTCAAAAGCCAAACGGCTTGCAGATACCTTTTTGGCATCACGTCCAAGCTCATATACAAAGATCTATGTTGAGCGACATGGTCAAGGGTTTGACTGCTATGCGTACGATCCAGAGAGACTCAAAGTCCAAATTGATAAAATTTCGGCAAAGCACCTTCCCCGCTACTTTCTTCAACAACTTGCCGATCAGTTACCCGTACGAATTGATGCCCTCTCTATTGCTGAAATGATCAATGGCATTGCTGTTGAGATTGCCAATCCAAAAGAGCAACTTCGCTCGATCGATACAATCGATTTCTCGACCCTTCCCAAGCCATTTAATCGCCATCGACAGGGCACCCTTCCAAAATATTTGGGGATCACACTTATTGGAGTATTTCTCTTGAGCATGGGAGTTGATCTTACATTACGCTATCAAGCACTTCAAGCCACACAGACCATGGTAGAGCAGACCCGAACCAACCGCTCCTTCTATGAAATTAAGTCCCTTCTAAAACGTTTTGAAAATCGACAAACGAAACAAGAGAAACTTCGCACAGCCATCCAACAAGCACTTCAACACCGACTCAAAGATCATCTAACATGCTCTATCCAGTCAGGGTGTACCTATGAATAGAGCGACCCTCTATCTTCTCATACCATCGCTCTCCCTTCTTATCTGGTTGGGCGTTGCACACTATATGGCATCTCAAAAAGAGCAGCTTGAAAAGAGCTATCATACACGTAGTCAACTGCTTGCACGCTACCATCACCTCCAATCCAAATGGTCTGAAAAAGCCCAAAAAGAGGCGATCAAACGGTTTGATACACTCCTTAGGCTCTACCATATCCAACCACAGATCACCAAACAGCGTAATAAAAAGATCTATAGATTTATTCTTGATAAAGAAAAAGCTGATACCATACTCAATAAACTTCTTAACAGTAACCTTGCAATCGATAGATTCACCATCGAACGTCAAGATGACCAACACCTTAGTGTCACAATTGGAGTGACCTTATGATCTGGGTGAAACGCATTGCACTCCTTATTACAGCCATCACTCTGTGGCTCATACTCACCCCGCTTTTTATCTCTAAAGAGCGCCTTTGCAATGGTGTGATTGAGATGGCAGCCAAAGAACAGATAAGCTTCTGTTATGCCCAACGTCACACATCGATGATAGATTGTTATGTGAAAGATTTACAGATCCTCTATGCAACTTCACCTGTGGCAAAAATTAGAGAATTCAAGGTTGCATTGTGGCAGATACATGCCAACCATATTCATCTTGAAGGGATAGCAGCATCTCTTCTACCTCCATCGATTGAAACCATCACCATTCACCCGATAGAAGGTCTTATCCATGCCAGAGGTGACTTTGGAACATTGGAGGGGCATATTATGTGGCACAAACGAACCATTGAACTCACACTCAAACCATCCTCTTTGATGCGTAAAAAGTTTGCATCCACCCTACGCTATTTCAAATTTTCTGATGGAAAGTATCTCTATGTTACGTCGTTTTGAGCCACTTCTTCCTACGATGACATGGCTATTTCTTATCATTGTAACAGCCAAATTGACAGCACTCATTGTTGATGCTTTTCTGCCACCGGTGGCACATCTTACTTGTCAGATAGAAGCACCTAAAATCACCCAGCACTACCCATTTACCCAAGCCTTTGGACTTAAAGAAAAGCAGACAAAGACGACTCATACACCTATCATCCAAAAGCCAAAAGCCCCTGTTGTCTCTTTAAAGGGTTACAAACTCTTAATGACAGCCGTCGGCTCACCAAGTATGGCACTGATCAACTATCACGGAAAAAATCATCTGCTTAGTGTCGGTGAATCGATCAATGGCTTTAAACTGATCAATGTAGCGACCGATCGTATCCAACTTGAAAAAGCAGGCACGATCTATTGGCTCTCTATGAAGCAAGAGAAGAGTAAAAGATCTTCCATCAGTGTCACACGCAAAGATAAAAAAGTTCAACCAACCCAAAACCGACTGGTCGAACAGATTCGCCAAGAGGGAGATACCTACTATATCCCTAAAGAGCTGGTTGATGAGATGCACAATATCAAAAAGATCTTCAAATATATTGCCATCAACCCTATCTATAAAGAGCATAAGCTTACCGGTTTTGCTATCACCCATGTCAAACATGGTTCCGTCTTTGATCACATGGGGTTACGCAAACGTGATATTATTGAAGCAATCAATGGCAAGCCACTCACCAATGAGGGCGATGCCTTCAAATATTTCAACCAAATCTCAACACTCAATCAACTCTCACTTACAATTCAACGCGGTAGTGAACGCAAGGAGCTTCATTATGAGATCTATTAAAAGGCTATGGCTTTTAACACTCATCCTACCATTTCTTTTACAGGCTGAAGAGATTACACTCAACTTCAACAACACTCCGATTGAAGATGTGATCCGTTTTGTCGCCAAACAGACCCATAAAAATATTCTCATCACCGACCATGTGAGTGGCAATGTCAACTTTATCTCTGAAACACCTATCGATAAAGATGACCTCCTACCACTCCTTACCCAAATTTTGCAAAATCGTGGCTATACCATTGTCGAAGATAATGGCTATCTACTCGTTACCCGTGCCGCCAATGCCAAAAAGTTGGCAAAACCCAAAAAGTCTGATGCAGGCATGGTCACAAAGGTCATTCCTGTTCACTATCTTAAAGCAAGTAATGCGGTTCAAAAGTTACGCTACCTCAGCAGTCAATTTGCCTCCATCACCTTCGATAATGAGAAGAATATCATTGTCATCAGTGACTACCCAAACCATATTCAAAACTTTGAAGCAACCCTCAAAAAGATTGACCAACCCATTCATAAAGATGTACGCTTCATCCCTCTAAAAAATGCCGATGCCCAAGTCGCACTGAAAGAGCTCAATGCCATCTTCAAAGCCCTCTCAACCACCTTCCGCTTTCCTGTCACACTCAATGCCGATGAAAAGAGTAATCAAATTATTCTCATTGCTGATACCCATGATATCAATAAGAGTGTTGAGATTATCCAAGAGTATGACCATAAAAATCAGGCAAAAGAGGTGATGAGCCGAGTCGTTTTTCTCAATAATGCTGAGGCAAAGACAACGGTTAAAGTCATTAACGGACTGCTTAAGAGTTTTGATAAAGAGACCCGTGCCCATATCGCTGTTCAAGCCAAAGAGGATATTAATGCGATTGCCATTACAGGAACAGCTCAAGCGGTTGCGATGATGACGAGTGTGATTAAAAAGCTTGACATCGAACCACAACAGGTCTATATCAAAGCCCATATCTATGAAATTAGTCAAAACAGACTCAACAATCTTGGTGCCAAATGGGGATTGGCAGGGGGTGCTGTTGCTGGCAATGCACTTCTTACCTCTCTCTTTAATTTTGGTGGCTCCTCCTTTGTACTCCCCACATCACTCAGTAGTACCATCGATTTTGGTACCACTTCAAAAGCGATCGCTGTGGGTGCTCTGATCGACCTCTTAAAGCAATATGGTGCGGTTAATGTTGTCTCTGAGCCCAATATCCTCTGTATCAATAACAAAAAATCGACCGTCTATATCGGAAAGACCATCTCTATTTTGACAAGCCAAGCCACAGGAGATAGTACCACATCGATTACACGTAACACCTACAGTCGAGAGGATGTTGGTTTGACACTTGAAGTGAAGCCCCAAATTGCAAGTGATCATAAAGTGTTGATGGAGGTAAAAACCAAAATTGAAGATATTGACCGATCAACCACCCTTGCTGTCGATCGTCCCACCACCCTCAAACGAGAGGTTAATACCATATCGATGGTACAAGATGGAGAGAGTGTCATTATTGGTGGACTTTTGAAAGATTACTACTCAAAAGGGGTGAGTAAGATACCGATTCTTGGAGATATTCCATTTATAGGGGGACTCTTTCGCTCAACCAATGAGAACCGTGACCAGATCAATGTTGTCGTGATGCTGACTCCCTATATCATCAAAAATAGCCAATCACTCTCACAGATTCAAGAAGAGATTGCCAAAACGGAAGAGCTAAAAGCCCAGCTGACTCAAGTTCTTCAACAAGAGTTGGAGAAGCGTAAGGAGACGAAGTAATGCTAACCGAGCCAATTGAGGCGACACTTCCAATCTATACAGAGGTTGAAAATCTTGACTTCTATCTTAAAAATGGTCTCCTCTTTTGCCTCTATCATGAAGAGCCACACGCCGTAATTCGGGAAAATCCCGATGCCAATATGCTCAATGCCCTCTCCCACTTAGCAGGCAAATTTCCTCTGATTGTTTTAGAGAGTGAGAGCTACAATAAGCTAAAGAGTCAGCTCCTTGAGGCAAAAAGTGAGGAGGGTATCGGTGGTATTGAAGGGTATGAAACCACTGAAGAGATTGAGACCTTTCTACAAAATGAGGATCTTCTGACCAGCGAAGACTCTGCCCCTATCATCCGTTACGTCAACTCCCTCTTTTTACAAGCTGTCAAACGGCGTGCCACCGATATTCATATCGAAACCTTTGAGTATGAGGGGGATGTTCGTTTCCGTATTGATGGGGTCTTAAATCGTATTGCGACACTCAAAAAAGGGGCGATTGGGTCAATTATCAACCGTATCAAAGTGATATCAAATCTTGATATCTCTGAAACACGTATTCCTCAAGATGGTCGTACAAAGATCACGATTGCTGGTGCAAGTGTCGATGTCCGTGTCTCTATCTTACCCACCTACTATGGTGAAAAGGCGGTTCTGCGTCTTTTGATGAAAGGGGAATCGATCCCTTCACTTCAAGAGCTCGGCTTCTCTGAAGAGGTCTATACCAAACTGCGCGCTCTGCTCAAACATAGCTACGGTATGATTTTGATTACTGGTCCAACAGGAAGTGGTAAATCGACAACCCTCCACTCCTTCTTAAAAGAGATTGACCACGAACACTACAATATTATCACGGTAGAAGACCCTGTTGAGTACAATGCTGACGGTATCAACCAGATTCAAGTCAATGAGAAGGTCAATCTCACCTTCTCGGAAGCACTCCGCTCGATTCTTCGGCAAGACCCTGATGTCATTATGGTGGGTGAGATGCGTGACAAAGAGACAGCAAAGATTGCCACCCAAGCGGCAATGACAGGACACCTTCTGCTATCCACACTCCATACCAATAGTGCAGCGGCGGCGATTCCCCGTCTGATCGATATGGGAATTGATCCCTTTTTGGTCAGCTCCACACTCATTGGTATTCTTGCCCAGCGTCTTGTACGGCTTCTCTGTCCACACTGTAAAACGCCTTACCAGCCAACCGATGAGGATATACGTTACTTTAACCTTCCACATGATGTGACACTCTATGCTCCCAAAGGGTGTGAAAAGTGCAGTGGTACAGGCTATATGGGACGGCGTGCAATTGGTGAAATCATTATTGTTGATGAGACCTTTGCTGCACAGATTAAAAGTGGTGCAGATGAACAGCAACTACGCCGCTATTTATTAGAGAATACCGACTTTAAACCGATGTTTGATGCCCTACGTGATATGGTTATGGCCGGAGAGACCAGTATCCCTGAAGCGATTCGTATTGGAGTCAAAGGGTTATGACATTTAGCTACAAAGGGTACGATGCAAAGGGAAAGCGTACCAAAGGGGTGATCACTGCTCCCGATATTGAATCCGCCAAAGAGCAACTACGCTATCAAGGCACTCTTGTTGAGCATATCAAACCCAAAAGAGCCTACTTTATCCGTCCTATTCCCCCTGCACTCATTAGCGCACTTGGTCGTAACCTTAGCCTCTATCTTAAAGCGGGGATTTCACTCAATCAAGGGCTCCATCTTGTCGCTGATAACTTTCCTAAAAAGAGTAGAGAGCGCGCCTTTTTAGAGGAGGTGTCGCGCCATATCGAAAGTGGTGGCTCCTTTTATGAAGCCCTTGCGACACAAAGCATCTATACCGTTCCCCCCTACTTCATGCATACGATTAAGGTAGCACAAAAGAGTGGTAATCTTGAGATGGTTCTACGTGAACTCTCAGAGTATGTTCAAGAGCAAGAGCGTATCAAGCGTGATGTTGTGAAAGCCTTTATCTACCCATCATTCATTCTTCTGATTGCCATTGCCATGATCAACTTCATGCTCACGACCATCATTCCCAAAATTGTCGATATGTTTGAGTCAACCAAAAGTGAGCTTCCGACAGCGACCAAAATCACCTTGGCACTCTCCCACTTTTTCCAAGCTTATTCGGGACTGATGCTGATTGTTGCGATTGGACTCATCACTGCCTTAGTCCTCAGTTGGAAACGGTATCAAAAGTTTGGCTATATGATGGATCGACTCCTTCTTAAAATCCCTCTCTTTGGGGATATGATTACCTTTATGGAGTTGGGGCGTTTTGGACGGGTGATGGCACTTCTGCTTCAAAGTGGTGTCCCTTTTGCACAAGCTCTCAACTATGCCGCCCAAACCATCTCAAACCGTTACCTTCAAAAACTTTTTGGTAAAATAGCCTCACAAATCGTTGAAGGTAAAAGTTTTACACAAGCGGTACGGGAGAATGTCAAAAAACGGGAAATCCCCAATGACTTTATCAATGCCGTTGCACTGGGTGAAAAGAGTTCACACCTCGCCTTTTCACTCAAGAGTCTTTCAGAGCTCTATGCCCAACAAAACCGTGACCGCATCGAAGTGATGCTGGCCCTACTTGAACCTGTTTTAATGCTTGTCATCGGCGGTATTATCGGTTTTCTTGTCATCTCCATGCTGTTACCAATCTTTTCAATCAGCTTAGGAGAATAAACATTCAAAAAGGATTATCAATGAAACAACGACGTGGATTTTCACTGCTTGAACTGATGATTGTCATTATTATTCTTGGACTGCTTAGTGCGCTTGTTCTACCAAACCTCCTTGGTAAAGCAGAAAGTGCCAAACGCAAACTGGTCTGTATTCAGATGCAACAGATTGAAGAGGCACTCAAATCATTTAAGTTTGATAATGGTATCTACCCATCAACCGAAGAGGGGCTTGAAGCACTCATTCACAACCCTGACCCAGAGAAATATACCAACTATGCTTCAACTGGCTATTTAGAGGGTAAAAAGGTACCACGTGACCCATGGAAACACCCCTATGTCTATCTTAATGATGAAGGAACGATTAACCTCATCAGCCTTGGTGCTGATGGACAAGAGGGTGGTGATGGTGAAGCCAAAGATATTACACTTCAGGAGTGTAGCCGTTAACGGTTAACAATGCAATCACCCATTAAACCAGCCTTTACACTTATAGAACTTCTGATTGTTCTTCTATTAATGGGGATTCTCTACGGCATTGCTTTCAATGCCGTACTCCCCAAATCATCAACAGCACAAAAACAAGAAGAGTTATCACTCCGCACCATTGATAGACTATTTAAAAATTCACAACACTATCGCAAAGAGAGCCTCACACTCTACTGTACCGAATCTAAAGAGTGTTATCTTGTGAGTCAAGGCAAACTTCTCTCAACCATCTCACTCCAACAGAGTGGTACAGCCTATCGCCTCAATCCCGATGAGACACTTCAGAGTATCGACTACCCCCATATAAAGATAGGTACCAAAGAGTTTCGCCCCACATTTGCAATTCACTGCCGTCAAGATGGATACTTTAACCCCCAAATTATTCGTGTTGGTGAACGTTGGCTCTATATTCACCCGTATAAGAAGCCACAATTTTTTGATGACCCTGTAGAGATGATTGCAACCATACGACAGAGTGACTATCTTCCGGATAAGGCAGGTTATGCACAGTAGTCGCAACGCATTCACACTTCTTGAAGTACTTTTAAGTGTCATGATTCTCTTTAGTATGGGGCTTGCACTTTTAAAGTTTGATAGCTGGATTAAACATGAGGTTGAGCGGTATCGAGGCAAAGCGATACTCCTCTACCAAACCACCCCACTCCTCTATGGCAATCTTCGACAGATTACCAAGCAGGGAGTGACACTTTATGACACAACCTACTTTCAAAAACTTCGTGATGATGAGATCTTTTGGCTTAAAGAGCATCATGCACGCATTACACTCGGTAAAGAGGAGAAGAAAACTCTCTTTCAAAGTGGCGATCTCGACTTAACCTATAAACTCTTTCCACTCAAAATCAACCAAGAAGAGCATACCGTCAACTTTTTAAGGATTGAGCCGTGAAACGCGCCTTTACACTCTTAGAGATGCTCATCTCTATACTGCTCACGGCGATCCTCTTTACCTACCTTTACAGTGTCTTAAATGGTGTCCGCGACAGCCATCGACGCTACGAAAAGTCTGCCAAAAGTGTGACTTTGGCACAAACCATCTTTTCAGAGCTTACCCAAGATATCACACAGTTGCGATCCTCTCTTTCAATTATTCATGAGGCAGGCTATGATCGCTTCTCTTTTACCACCGACCACTCCATCTATGGCATTGCCCAACCGTGGGTTCACTACTATATCAGTCAAAAGGATCATGCCCTCATTCGTATTGAAGCCACAGCCCCCATCGACTTTTTTCACAGCAACTATGTGGGGGATCAAAATGGTAGCTACTTTTTTGCTGATAAGTTGGCTGAAGAGTGTACATCGTTACGTATCTCCAACCACCAAGCCCATGTCGATCTGATGGTTCAGTGCAAAACCATCACTCCAATTGTGATGAGACTCTATAAAGGTGATCAATGAGACGAGGGATTGTACTCTTTATCACATTAGCAATTTTACTCCTTCTAAGCTCAATCATCTTTCTCTTTTTACATCAGAGTGATCTGCTTAAAAAGAGTGTGCGTACCAATATCGATACAATTCAAACCAACCTCCTTTTAAGCGATATGAGCCACTTTTTAAAGGTTCAAAACTTTACTCAAGAGGATATCTTCTACGGGAGTGGTATCCCCGTCTCTCTCGACCTTGGCTCCCTATCAGGCACCATCACCCTCTCATCTGCACGCAACCGTATCAATATCAATGCCTATCTTGCATCTATCATTGAGAATCAAGAGGCACTCCAAAGCTTTTTGCAATGGATGGAGAGTCATCATATCAAAGAGCCAACTCTCCTGCTTGCACTTCTACTTGACACCTATGACACCGACCTCTATGAACGCCAAAGTGGTAGTGAACTTAAAAATAGCTACCCCTGGTTTCAAAATGGTTCAATTGCCAACCAAAGAGCGATGCAGATGATTTTAGAGAGCTATCAAGCGTTGAGTGGAGATGACAATGTAACCCTCGATAGCTGGGAGGAGACCTTTGGGTATGAGGGTTCTCTTTTGGATCTTAACTATGCCACCACAGAACAGCTTCAACTCCTCTATCCCAATATCTCACCAGCAACCATTGCCACTCTAAGTGCCCACCAAACCTACTATAGTAAGGTTGATGATATTCCGATCGATGAGGCCGATAAAGCAACCCTTTTAGAGCCCCACTTTGGTATTACCCCAGTCCTTGAAACCGATACGATTGATGTACGTATCACATTTAACTCAGCACAAGAGTGTCATGGCTCATTAGGCTTCTGGATGGGAATCAAAAGCGATAAAACGATTACCCACCTCACCCTCTCTCCCATAACATGTGAATAGTTCATGATAATGGTATAATATCACTAAAAATTTGGGTCGCCATGAGAGTTGCAATTGTTCGTTTAACCGCTATGGGGGATGTGATTCACACCCTTGCATCTATCCAGTTTATCAAAGCAGAAAATCCTGACACTCATATCACATGGTTTGTCGAGGAGAAGTTTGCCGAAATTCTCCGACACAACCCAGATATTGATACCATTGTACCTGTCAATCTGCATCAACTCAAAAAGTCTCCATCACTCTCTCATCTTAAAACCATTATCGATACTGTTCAAGAGGCGGGTCCATTTGACCTTGTGATTGATGTTCAGGGACTTATTAAGTCGGCTATTTTGGCACGTGTGGCAGGAGAGAATGTGGCAGGACTCGATCGAAAATCGGCTAAAGAGGGGATTGCCACACTCCTTTATCGCCACACCTACCCTGTCGATTGTGCTGAGATTGCCCCCTACCGCTTTGCATCTTTGCTTGCCCAAGCACTCAATCTGACGATCACCAAAGAGATGCTTCTCCATAAAGAGCCCTACCTCTACTGTCAAATTGATGAGGCGTGTCGAAGTATTGAACCCTTTTTTAGCGATCAAAAGAAGAATATTGTCATTGTCACTGCAGCAAGCAATGCAAGCAAAACCTATCCACCAGAGAAATTTGCAGAGTTGGCACACCATCTTAAAGAGCATAACCTACTTCTGATTGCAGGGAGTGAAGCAGAGCGTCACTCTGCCCGTATCATTGAAGAGCACTCTTCCGCCAAACTTCTACCCCCTATGAATCTCAATACTCTCAAATATGCGATCTTTAAAGCTGACCTGCTGATTGGTGGGGACACAGGTCCCAGCCACATGGCTTGGGCAATGAATCGCCCATCAATTCTTCTCTTTGGTTCAACACCCAAATCGATGATGATGGAGACCCCTATCAACCTTGCCATCACATCCGGTGCAAAGGTCCATCCATGTCGATTTGATAAGAGTGACCGTTCCATTGCTACCATTCCACCTGAAAAGATTGCCCAAACTGTTCAAAAGGTTCTTGCATGATGGATACCCTCTATCTTTCAGCCTTTTATCTCTTTCAGTGGCTCGTTCGCCATACTCCAGATACTATTAAATTTCCTATTATTAAGGGACTGGCACGACTTGCCTACTTCATTGATACCAAACATCGTAACATTGCGAAAGCCAACCTCGATCTTGCCTTTGAAGATCAGATGAGTGATGAAGAGAAGCAAAAGATCATCAAAAAGACCTACGAAAATCTTCTCTTTAATCTTGCCGACTTTATCCAAAATCAAGGAATCTCCAAAGAGGAGCTACTGAAAAAGGTGAGATTCGAGAATGCCGATATTGTTCAAGAGGCACAAAAGAGTGGACGACCCATCATCTTTATGACCGCCCACTATGGAAACTGGGAGCTCCTTCCCCTTGCTATCTCACTCTATTTTGACCAACCTATGTCGATTGTTGGACGGCCACTTGACTCTAAAGTGATGAATAAGATTCTTGAAAAGAATCGTCAGCAGTTTGATGTTGAGCTGATTGCCAAACAAGGGGCTATGAAACCTCTTATCAAAGCTCTTAAAGAGGGGCGTGCCGCAGGATTACTGGTTGATCAGCATACCACACGTAATGAAGGAATAGTGATTGACTTCTTTGGTAAGCAAGCACGCCATACCTTAGCCGTTGCTGTTCTAGCACGCAGGATGGATGCCATTATTATTCCTACCTTCATTACCAGTAGTGACCATAAAACCTTTACAATCCACTTTAACCCCCCTATAGAGATTCAAAAATCGGACGATAAAGATGAAGATATTCGCCAAAATATTCAAGCTCAGTCTCAAGCGATAGAAGAGGCGATTCGTCATAAACCCGATGAGTGGTTTTGGTTTCATCGACGATGGAAAGAGCATCATGGTGAGTTGTATTCATAGTTCTACTTAAACCTATAGGTTTATTGTATAATTATGTGAAGAATAAAAGGATAGCAATGTTTGATGGAAAAGATATTTTAATCACTGGTGGAACCGGTAGTTTTGGTAAAAAATATACCGAAATTCTTCTCTCAAAATATAATCCCCGACGTATTATTATCTATTCACGTGATGAGCTTAAACAGTTTGAGATGCAGCAAACATATAATGCACCATGTATGCGCTACTTTATTGGTGATGTGCGAGATATTGAACGAATGAAAGAGGCGATGGATGGTGTGGATTATGTCATCCATGCAGCAGCACTCAAGCAGGTCCCAGCCGCTGAGTATAATCCCATGGAGTGTATCCGTACCAATATCTCTGGTGCCGAGAGTGTGATCAAAGCAGCACTTGCCACTGAAGTTGAAAAGGTGATTGCTCTGTCAACAGATAAAGCAGCCAACCCTATTAACCTTTATGGTGCCACCAAACTGGCATCAGATAAACTCTTTGTGGCAGCCAACAATATGGTTGGTCGCAGAAAAACCCGCTTTAGCGTTGTTCGGTATGGTAATGTTGTCGGTAGTCGCGGTTCAGTTGTTCCATTCTTTGCAAAACTGATTAAAGAGGGGGCTAAAGAACTACCTATTACCCACCCGGACATGACCCGATTTATGATTACCCTTGAACAAGGGGTCAACTTTGTACTCAAAAACTTTGAACGTATGCAGGGTGGTGAGATCTTTGTACCCAAAATCCCCTCAATGAAGATGACTGAGCTAGCCAAAGCGATGGCACCCCACCTACCACAAAAGATTATTGGTATCCGTCCTGGTGAAAAGCTTCATGAGATCATGTGTCCAGCAGATGATAGCCACCTCACACTTGAGTTTGATGACCACTATGTCATCAAACCAACTATTCAGTTTGCCTATCAAGCAGACTTTACATCCAATCGCTTAGGAGAAAAAGGAAAACCCGTACCACAAGGCTTTGAGTATAATTCAGGTACCAATACCGATTGGCTAACCCATGAAGAGTTCCTTGAAATGGCGAAAGAGTTTCTATAATGGCATTTATTCCTTACGGCAAACAGTGGATCGATGATGAAGATATTCAGAGTGTTGTTGAGACACTCACATCAGACTACTTAACGACTGGCCCTAAAGTTGCTGAATTTGAAAAAGCGGTTGCCAACTATTGTGGTGCACGCTATGGTGTTGCTGTAAGTAATGGAACAGCGGCACTCCACATCGCCTCTCTTGCACTTCTTGAGCCAGGTGATAAAGTCTTAACCACGCCAAACTCCTTTATGGCAACCTCCAATGCTATCTGTTATACAGGAGCGCAACCCATTTTCATTGATATTCAACCCAATGGTAATATCAACCTTGACCTGTGTGAAGAGGCACTTAAAAAAGACCCTTCTATCAAAGCCCTCTATGCTGTTCACTTCTCTGGTAATCCTGTTGAACAAGAGAGACTTGCAGATATAAAAGAGAGATATGGTATTACTATCCTTGAAGATTGTGCCCATAGCATCGGTGCCAACTATCAAGGGATCAAAGCTGGCAGTTGCCACTATAGCGATGCATCCATATTCTCTTTTCACCCTGTCAAGCATATTACCTCAGCTGAAGGTGGTATGGTTATGACAAATGATGAAAAGCTCTATCAACGTCTTCTTCGACTACGTAACCATGGTATGAAGCGTGAAGCGTTTAGCAATACAACAATGGCCTTTGATGAAAAAGGGAATATCAATCCATGGTATTATGAGATCGATGAACTCGGTTTCAACTATCGTCTGACTGATTTGCAATGTGCCCTTGGTCTTTCACAACTCTCAAAACTTGACCATTTTGTTGCACGACGAAGAGAGTTGGCACGCCATTACGATCAAGCCTTTGCTCATCACCCTATCGTTAAGCCTCTTTATACCTTTAATGGTCACTCCTCGTACCATCTTTATGTTCTCCTTGTCGATTTTGACCAACTCTCTATCACCAAAGCTGAACTCTTTTATAAAATGCGAGAAAAAGGTATTGGGTTACAACTACACTATATTCCCATTAATAAACTACCCTACTATCAAAAACTTGGCTATGGTAACGAAGAGACACCTGTGATGGATAACTACTATCAACAGTGCCTTTCACTTCCTCTCTATCCAAAGATGAGTGATGAAGAGCAAAGTTTTGTCATCAATACTCTTCGTGAGGTGCTTCATGGATAGGTGTATTGCTATCATTCCTGCAAGAGGTGGTAGTAAACGTATTCCTCGAAAAAATATCAAACCTTTTCATGGGAAACCTCTTATTGCCTACTCTATTGAAACAGCTTTAAAAAGTAAACTTTTTGATCAAATTATCGTCTCAACTGATGATGAAGAGATTGCCGATATTGCAAAAACGTATGGAGCTGAAGTCCCTTTTCTTCGTCCTAAAAGATTAGCCGATGATTTTACTGGGACAGCCGATGTGATCAACCATGCACTTGAATGGCTTCAACAACATGGTAAGCAATTTGACTATGCCTGTACCATTTATGCTACAGCACCACTCCTTCAAGCCAAATATCTGATAGAAGGGTATGAAAAGCTAAAAAACTCTGATGCGGTCTATGCTTTCTCAGCGACATCTATGCCCTTTCCTATTCAACGAACCTTCAAGATTACAGAAGATGGGCGATGTGAAATGTTTTTTCCAGAACATTTTAAAAGTAGAAGTCAAGATCTCGAAGAGGCCTACCAAGATGCTGGACAATTCTATTGGCGTAAACTTTATCAAACATCTCATCAACCAATGTTTGGTAAAGACTCTATTCCTATTATTTTACCAAGACACCTTGTACAAGATATCGATACGTTAGAAGATTGGGATCGAGCCGAAAAGCTATATAGAGTCATACAAATGGAAGAATCTCAATCAAAACTATCTTGATAAACCATGAAAAAGATCCTTAAGCTTAAAAAAGAAAACTATCGCTCTTTACATAAGTTTGATAGATGCTTTTTATATGATACTATCAAAAAATAGTAAGGTATATCATGCATAACGACATCAATCTTATCAACTTCATCGATACTTCTTTAGAAGAAAAAAAGATGATTTTAGAATGGCGTAATCATCCAAATATCAGAAAGTGGATGTATAACCAAAAGATAATTGATTTAAGCTCTCATTTAGCATTTATTGATTCATTAAGATATAGTCAAGATAAACTCTACTTTTTAGTCAAAAAGGCAGAACAATATATTGGTGTTATTGACTTTACAAAAATTGACCATAATAATAAGTCAGCATACTTTGGACTCTATGCCAATCCCTATTGTAAATTAGCAGGTATTGGTAGAATTTTAGAAACTATCTCAATCGATTACGCTTTCAATACATTACATCTCACTGTTTTAAAACTTGAAGTATTAAGTAACAATATCCAAGTACGAAATCTTCATAAAAAATTTCATTTTCAAGAACTTGGGACAAAGATGATTAATGATAAAGAGGTTATCTATATGGAGTTAACTTATGAAAATAGGTAATTTTGATCTCTCTGGAGACAAAACATTTATTATTGCAGAGCTTTCTGGCAACCATCATGGAAATCTACAGACGGCACTTGATACGATTCAAGCAGCTAAAGAGATTGGTGCTGATGCCATTAAACTACAAACCTATACAGCTGATACAATCACTCTTGATTGTGATAAAGAAGAGTTTGTGATTAAAGGAGGAACACTTTGGGATCATACAACACTCTATGATCTTTACAAAAAAGCCTATACTCCTTGGGAATGGCATGAAGAGCTCTTCAACTACGCTAGAAAAATTGGTATCGATATCTTCTCATCTCCTTTTGACAAAAGTGCTGTCGATTTCTTAGAACAGTTCAACCCAAGTGCCTATAAAATCGCATCGTTTGAAATAACAGACTATGAGCTGGTCCGCTACACTGCATCCAAGGGTCGTCCGATGATTATCTCTACTGGTATCGCCACAATTGATGAAATTCAAGATGCTGTTGATATCTGTCGAAGTGAAGGAAATAATGATATTGTACTGCTTAAGTGTACTAGTGCATATCCTGCTCCACTTGAAGAGGCCAATCTAAAAACTATTCCAAATCTTGCTGAAACCTTTGGCGTTATTGCAGGATTTTCTGACCATACGTTAGGTATTACTGCACCGATTGCTGCTGTAACACTTGGTGCAAAAGTCATCGAAAAACACTTTATCCTCGATAAAAGTATTGGAGGACCTGACGCAGACTTTTCACTGGATAAAGAAGAGTTTGCTCAAATGGTTCAAGCTGTTAGAGATACAGAAAAGCTCTTAGGAAGAGTTGACTACTCTATGACAGAGAAAAAAAAGAAAAGTAGGCAATTTGCAAGAAGTCTTTATATAGCTGAGGATATCAGACAAGGGGAAATCTTTACAGAAAAAAATATCCGCTCTGTACGACCTGGCTATGGTCTTCATCCTAAATATTTTAAAGAAATTATTGGGAAAAAAGCAAAAAGAGACCTTACCAAGGGTACTGCATTAAAATGGAGAGATGTTCAATGAAAAAAACACTTGTTTGGGGATTTGAGTGGGAAAGCCAAATTGAGGCTATTAAAAATATTCATCATAAAGGACTCATTGAAGTCAAAGGTTGGGTTATCAGTCCATCCCAACAATCAAGAGTTATCAATGGACTTGATATGATTAATATACGATATCTACGTCTTGAAAAACATAACTTTTCAGGCAAAGCTCATTACCTTTATGATGATGTTAAAACAGCATGTTTAGAGAAGTTTATTGAAATGTACTCACGTAATCACTTTACAGAGTCATTCGACTATATCGATTTTCTTCAAGCATTCAATCTTTTTTATGACTATTTTGCAACCCTTTTAATAGAACGTAATATTGAACTTATACTCTTTTCATATTTACCACATTTTGGAGATGACTTAATTCTCTATACTCTGGCCAAAAAACTTGGAGTCACAACTGTCATCTATTATCAATCTCATATTCCTAATCGTCTCTATTATATGCTTGATATGGATGACTATGGCCGATTTGAAACGATTCCTCTTCGTTTCGACCATCCATATATATCGATTGAAAAAAAATATGAAAAAGAACACTTCTATATGAAAAAGAAGAGATTGGATGTCCCATGTACTCCAAGATTTCTCAAAGAGATACGGCGTATCGTCTTTAGACGAAGAAACCGTATAGGCTTCCTTAATGCATTAAAACTTCAAAGAGACTGTATTCGCTATAAAAAGAATCTCAAAAAACACTCTATCAATCACATTGACTTTAGGAGAGGCTAATACAACATTTTTGATACGTGAGAGTCTTTCAAAAAAGAGTGGACCACGATATTTTTGTAACTGTTTTGGGTTCTCTTTGACAACAATTTTCCAATCTTTGGGAAGAAGAGTATGCAGTATTTCAATAG
>QNYO01000022.1 GCA_003978765.1 Hydrogenimonas sp.
TATAGTAACAAACCGTACCAACTTCATAGCTCCACAATAGATCATCTGTTTTATTATCCTCTTTATATTTCTTATAAACCTGAACAAACTCTTTTTTTGTATGAGCTTTCTTCGCTGCTTGAAAATTTGATGATTTTCCTAAGTTTTGTATAGAAGAGGCACATCCTGTTAAAAGCATAGAAGCAAAAACTGTGATAGCTCCAACTTTAAACACACTGTTTAATTTCATTGTTTACCACCTTAAATAACAAAATTAAAATATTAGACTATAACATCTATAGTATAAACAGACACTTAAAATAGTGCAAGATTAATCAATTGTTTTATCTTTTGTTGTCAAATACAATCTGTCAAGTGCAACCTAAAAATGTACCACCTACAAAAAGTGAAAATGTAGCATTTTTTAATCTATTTATCTTCTGTGCAACTTTAAGTTGTAATAACCGATCTGCAAAAATAAAACCGCTTCTTATTTAATACTTATCTCTTTCAGTAATACTTTTATATTTTCTAATCTCTCTTTGTTTGTTGGATGAGTATTTATGTTGAAATCAAATAAACGTGAAAATTCTTTCTTTTTATTTTTTTCTTCTTTTACTGACATTTTAGATAGGTTTTTATAGAAGCTATTAATTATTTTGTATAGATCATTTTCATTTGCAAGCAGTCTTACCGCACAACTATCAGCTTCTAACTCTTGGTTTTTATTAAAGTTTTTTGCAAGATTAAATAAAGTGTCTCTCACTGCATAAATAGCTCCTATTTGCTTAAACACTTTTTCATATTTGTTATCTTTACTACTATCAAAATTAATTATACTATCTTTTAAAGAGTCTATCATGTCAAAATTATCTAGTAAGTCTAAAACAATAGTCTGATACTCCATTACATAGTGTCTTTTTAGGGAGTGAGCTACTTCGTGTGCTATGGATAGTTTTGCAAAATTTGAGTCTTTAAGTACACTTTTAGTCAAATAAATCTTTCCTCCAGGATTGGAAAAAATATCTTTATCTACTACACTGTTCACAATAAAACCTACACAACTATTTATGGCTCCTTTAGCACCCTTCTTTTCTTTATGCTCTGGATCTATATCTCTTGGATTATCTTTCTCTACGGACAAAAACTATGCTACCTTCTGAATCAGGTAGATCAGCCAACCCAACGCAAGTCCAAACTGAAGATAGAGTGCGATACGCCACCGAATCGCACCCAAAGCCAAAGTGATAAAGAGGATCAGCAACCATAACGGTGTGGTCTCATAAACAACCACACCACCCTCTGCCCAGTGTAAAAGTGCAACAATCCATTGGTCGGTCACATCACCCCACCCTATCAGATGCAATCCAATCCACAATGGATAGAAAAAGCTAAAAAGTACTGTTAAGATAGGAGAGATGAGCTGATAGAGTGAAAAGGTGCCAAAAAAGAGATGTACTACTGGTAACATCATCAAATAGACCCAAAGATTCAAGCCGATAAAGATTGCCCATTTAGGCCATTGGGTTGTCCACTTTAAAAAGAGATAGATGAAGAAGATACCACTAACAGAGAGCCAAAAGCCGATAGAGAAGAGCAGAGAGGGAAAGAGTGCTAAGAGTATCACAACACAGAGTGCAAGAAATCGAAAAGAGAAGAGTTCAAGACCAAAGAGAAGTGCAAGCCATGCAATCACAACCATCATATAGGCTCGAAGCAGTGAGGGTGGTGAACCTGTAAATACCAAATAGCCACCAAGAAGAAGGAGCGTCACAAGACCAACATCCATCAATCGATGTCGCCATGGAAAAAATCTCTGCTGAAAAGGTTTATAGAGCCATGATAAGAGTGTGTAGAGCATGAACCATAGCAATCCCATGTGAAACCCACTGAGTGCTAATAAATGATTCACACCAAGCCGTGTCACCCGCTCTCGCAACTCTTTAGAGATGGGAAGTGCAAGAAAGAGTGCCCCAAAGAGTTCTTGCATCCACCGATGCTCATGCACCTTGCCAAGATAGTCAAAAAGGTGCATCCGTAGAGACTTTTGGTAATTCACACGCAGAATCACTGAAGGGATATAAGGGGTTGTCAAATAATCTTTAAAGGTGACCTTTTTAGGAAAAATCAGAAGCGAGATATTGCGTCCTTGTAACGGTTTAAGCAACTCTTTTGATGTGGTATAAAAAGTAAGACCATCTGATGTTTCAAGCTTTAAAACCTGATAGTGCCTCCCTGCTTTCTCTTTAGGATAGTGAAGGAGTACATCAGCTGTGACAAAGAGCTTTTTGGAAGAGACAAACTGGATATAGTTGTAGTAGTGCCATCCTAACATGATGGCAAAAAGAAGCAGAGAAAAAAGAAGAAAAAGCCCCCACTCTCGGCGGCCTTCAATGGGTATTGGTTTAGATAGGTGGAAGCTCAATTTTGGTTTCGCCACCGGTATCGATGTTCGACTCTTCGTACACCACCTCAACCGGTACTTGTCCTGCATCGACAAAACGGGTAAAGCGTTTCTGGAACTTCAACTCAACAATACCTGTTGGTCCATTACGCTGTTTGCCGATGATAATCTCTGCATCCTCCTCCTCTTTTTCATGGAAGGTGGACTTATACTCTTTCCCTTCCGCACGTGCCTTCATCTCCTTCTCTTTCTCTTCACGAATACGATAAACATCATCACGATAGACAAAGAGAATAATATCGGCATCCTGTTCAATCGCACCCGATTCACGCAAGTCAGAGAGCATCGGTCGTTTATCGGCACGTGACTCTAATGAGCGGTTAAGCTGTGAGAGGGCAACAATCGGAATTTGAAGCTCCCGTGCCAACATCTTCAAGCCCCGAGAGATTTCACTCACCTCTTGGTGCCGATCTTTATTGCTGCCACTACTCATCAACTGCAGATAGTCGATCATCGCAATTTTAATTTCAGGATGATGTGATTTCAATTTGCGAAGTTTGGCCCGTACTTGATGAATGTTGAGGGTTCCTTCATCATCGACAAAAAGCTTTTGGTTACTGAGCCAATCGATCGCTTCTGAAAGTCTTGTCCATTCATCATCCCGTAAATTCCCAACTCGAAGATCTTGCAGTGCAATCGAAGTTTTGGCACTCAACATCCTTAGAACCAACTGTTCTGCTGGCATCTCAAGAGAGAAGAAGGCGACACCATCCCCATTCTCCAATGCTTTTAACGCAATATTGAGGGTAAAAGCTGTATTGTGTGTAACAGTCATATCCTCAAGCAAAAAGAGATGGTTCCCATCAATTGTAAAGCCATAATAGTCATCAACACAATCAGGTTCAATCCTGATACCTGTATGAGTCACATCCCGATTCGCTTTTCTTGAACGTGGCTTTTTACGCTCTATCTTGATTGGTATGCGATCAAGATCACCAACAATCCGAACACGATAAACTTCACTCTCATAGCCACGCTCTTTAATCTGAGCCTTTTTTGCGACCAGTGAAGTTCTAAACCCCAAAGTATCAGCCAAAAACTTAATATCTTCTGCCAATGCTTTATGCTTTTGGGTAATCTCAATCACATGATGTTTATCATCATAATACCCATCACTATCAATCAATCCCGCTAAAAGCTCAAGTCGAACCTTTTCACTATTGGCCAAATAGCAATGTGGTATTCTCTTTTCATCAAGCAGTCCCAATTCTCTAAGCAGTCTCTGTAAAGAGAAAGTGCTATGAGGATCAACGGCATGTCCATTTGTAATGCCATACATTGGGCACTTTCCTTCTGCTTCATACAAATGTAAAATCAAACCAAGCTTGGCAGCATAGGCTTTGAGATAATCAACTATTTCATCATCTTCTGTTGCAATACGTACATCACTACTTCGTCCATCACCAAGCCAAATACCAAGGAAATAGGGGTCAATAGAGACCTCTTTTTCAGGGAAATCAACAGCGACCTTATACCCTTTATAGTTTGACTTAAACTTATCACTTTTTTGCAAATAGTCTCGTACAGAGATATTGAGTACATCACCATGTTTATGACGACCTTCTGTTCTACTTCGCTTCAAAGAGAGAATATGACTCTCATTAACACGATAATCAATTCCTTTATTTTGTCTTACCCAATACATCATCTCTCGTCCACGCGCCAATGAGAGAACACGTCTTGGTGTTGAATCATCACCCATAAGAAGGTCACCCACCTTAATATCTTCAACCTTCTTCAATGTCCCATCATACATTAAGACTCTCGTCCCTTTACCAAGACATTTTCCCATCGCAGGTCTTGCTGCAACGATGACTAAGTCACCCTCACTAAAGCCTGATGTCATACGGTTGAGATCTTTAAAACCTGTATCGACACCAATGAGCATCGAGTTGCCACGCTCTTTCATCTTTTTGATATGCTCAAGGGTGCTAAATGCCATCTCTCGACTCTCACGGAAATCTTGTGTCGAGCTTTCAGAGGTGATGGCATAGAGCTTCTGCTCCACAGCATCCATCACATCTTCAGCAGGCAAGTCATCCTCAATCGTCAACTTCTTAATCTCTGTTGCCAATGTTACAAGCGCACGTTTTTGTGCTTTGGCTTTAATCTCTTTAATGTAAGCGTGGGTATTTGAGAGAGGGTTGGCACTTAAAATATCTAAAAAAGCGACCTCATCAAACTGATTCTTTTGAGTCAACCTCTCTTTTAGAAACTCTTCATCAATTGGTTGATCATTTCTAAAGAGCTCCTCCATCGCTATAAAGAGGTGCTGATGGAAGGGGTGGTAAAAATCTTCTGGTTTGAGTTGTGCAGCAATCTCTTCATACTGCACTGGATCGAATATAATCGTACTTAAAACAGCACGCTCAATATTCAGATTATATAGATGCTCTTCCACCGACTACTCCATCTCTTTGGCAACATTTTCAACCTCTTGCAAAAAGCGGTCAACCAGCTTATCTTCAGGCAGTTTTGCGACCACCTCACCTTTAACCATCACAAGACCGCTTCCCTTGCCGTAAGCAATCGCTACATCAGCACTTTTAGCTTCACCAATGGCATTAACAACACACCCCATCACCGACACATTCAACGGTGTTTTGATATGCTTGGTCTTCTCCTCTACTTCAGCCACAGCTTTAACCAAATCGGCTTCAATCCGTCCACAGGTTGGACAAGAGATAATATTTAACCCCTCTTTGGCAGCACCACTATCTTTAAGAATGGCACGCCCTACTTCAATCTCTTTTTCCAATTCACCCGTGATCGAAACGCGTAGGGTATCCCCAATTCCTTCAAGCAGAAGCGTGCCCAAACCGATCGCACTCTTAATCGTTGCATGAAAGACAGTACCCGCTTCTGTCACCCCCAAATGGAATGGATAATCGACCAGTGGTCTTAGTGTTCGATAGGCTTCAACGGTTCGCTCTACATCACTCGCTTTGAGTGAGACCTTAATATCGGTAAAGCCAAGATCTTCAAGAAACTTGATGTTATAGAGTGCCGATTCGACCATCCCTTTAGCAGTCTGACCATACTTATCTTCAAACTCTTTTTCCAAACTTCCGCAGTTGACTCCAATACGAATCGGAATATTCCGCTCCGTACACGCTTTGACCACCTCTTTGACCCGTGACTTTTCACCAATATTTCCAGGGTTAATACGGATACAATCCACCCACTCTGCTGCTATGAGTGCCAGACGATAGTTAAAGTGAATATCTGCTACCAATGGTAGAGAGGTTTGAGCACGAATCTCTTTCAAGGCTTTGGCATCCTCATAATCGGGTACAGCCACACGCACAATATCGGCACCAGCAAAATGGAGACGATTAATCTGCTCCACCGTTGCCTGTACATCTGCAGTCCGTGAATAGGTCATCGACTGTACCGAGATAGGTGCATCACCACCGACAGCTACATTGCCGACAAAAATCTGTTTGGTTGGGTATCGCTTAATCATAAAATGGATTATATCCAAAATTAGAGATGAACTTACGCAATTTGAAGAGGCTTGCGATTTGAGCTAAAAAATTGTGTAAGATCAGTTAGACAAAATCGACGGGGTCCATATCGACTTCAAATTGCCCACGATGTACTGCTTTAACAACACGTAGCAGATTGGAACGATGAGGACTTCTTAAGAGGATATTGAAGCGAAATTTCCCTGCAATCTTCTCAATCGGTGCCTTCCCAGCACCTACAATCTCCACAATACCAAACTGTTCAATCTGTACTCTTACCTGCTCAACCTCTGCCAAACCCTTTGCCTCCTCTTTGGATGCAAAAAGCAGACGACACAGATGCATCGTTGGAGGATAGAGATCTTTTCGATAAATCAACTCTTCACGCAAAAACTTTTCATAATCTCCAAGATATTCGGTAAAAAACTCTGGCTGATTGGTCTGAACCATGACCGTCGCCTCTCGTGCCCGACCTGCACGTCCAGCAAGCTGAACAAAGAGAGATTGTGCTCGCTCTCTTGCACGATAGTCAGGCAATGCTAAAATATAGTCCAAACCTAAGATAATCGCCAATGTAATATCAGCATAGTCATGCCCTTTCGCAAGCATCTGTGTACCAACCAAAATATCGGTCTCTCTGTTGGCAAACTTATCGAGCACTTTTTGGAGTTTATTGGCTGTTGTGATCGTATCTTTATCAAACTGCTGAATCTTCATATAAGGAAAATGGTCACGAAGTTGCTCGACTACTTCAGCCGTACCGATACGATCTGCTCGAATCATTGCCCCACAACTTGGACAACTTTCAGGAATCTTTTCAGCATAGTTACAGTAGTGACACTGTACCACCTTCCGGTGACGGTGCAGACTCATACCCACAGAACAGAAAGGGCACTCCACACTATACCCACAGTTGTCACAATAGAGATATTTAAAGTTAGCCCGTGTTGGCAGAAAAACCAAAATTTGACCACCTGCACGATGATGTGCCTCAATCGCTTCAAACATAGCAGGGGTTAAACGGCACCCTCCCGATTCAAAGATAAACCGTTTTTTTGTCCGAACATAGGGCTCTTTAATACGAATCACTGGCTGTCGTGCAAAGGTGACAGCACTTGGTGTCGCACTGCCAAGTACCACTTTTGCCCCAAGCTTTTTTCCCATCACAAGAGCCAAATCACGTGCATGGTAGCGTGGACGTTGATGCGCCTTATAGCTATCATCATGCTCCTCATCAACCACAATCAATCCAATCGACTGAAGGGGTAAGAAGAGTGCGGAACGCGGTCCTGCAACAATCCACACTTCACCACTATAAATGCGTTTGAGGGTCTCCTCTTTTCGCTTCTTTGTCAATTTTGAGTGCCAAATCGCCACACGTTCACCAAAATGGATCTGCAATCGCTTCTCCATCTGCGGTGTCAAACTAATTTCAGGCATTAGAAAAATCGATCGTTTTCCCTCTTGCATCGCCTCGGCAAAAAGTTTCATATAGATCTCAGTCTTTCCACTACCCGTCGGGGCAAACAGAAGTGCACTCTCTACTTTCTGTAAAGCATGTAATGCTTGCTCTTGTACTGAAGAGAGTTGAAGATCGGTCGTACTCTCAATACAATCTGCACTCAAAGGCTGATCATGAAAAGGTTCAAAAAGTGCTAAAGCCTCGCCATAAGTCGAAGTATAGTAGGTTGCAATAAAGTGTGCTGTTTCAATCTGATAGGGGTAGAAATGGTAGGGTAAAACCTCCTGAATCATACGAGTCTGAAACATCGGTTTTTCAACCCTACGAAGAATGGAGGCTTTACACTCTTTACCACGCACCTCAACAGTGACCAGCTGATAGGGTTTCAATACTTTAGAGAAATGGTAAGTTAATAGAGGGGCACGTTTGCCCAAAAGGCAAACTTCATAGTAGTGCATAAAGCCCTTAGTGGGTCAACTGCTGACAGTTGGTATTGGTATGATCACAATCAAAGTGACCTGTTGCCGGTGTATAGGTAAATGTGACATCCTGCCCCTGTACTTTAAAGCTATATTGTGTATCATCTGTCTTCATCCAGTGTCCATCCGCATCTTTAGAGTAGATAGGATAGTCTAATACATTGTTAAAGAGTGGTTGATTCTCTGCATTTGCCGTTGCTGAATCTAATGTCGCAGGATACGATGTATTGCCTTCAAGTAGAGCTGTTTGGTGCTGTGTGCTAATTGCACTCCGGATTGTTGCTACTTCAGAACGTCCTTTAGAGATAATGGCATCATCACGTGTTACCCACAATTTAGGTAGTGCCACACCTGCCAAAATACCGATAACAACAATCACAAAGATAAGTTCAAGCATTGTAAATGCTTCTCGTTTAGTAGATAACAACTGTTCCCCTTAATACCATAGGATAAGCTTCTGCTGGAATCGTCTTTTGTAACTGCTGACACATTAAGTCGCCATTAGGTTGACCAAACTGTAAGATGAGTGTATCATTATTATCATCGGTTGAAATTTTTAGAGCAACACAATCATTAACACTTCCAACCTTCACAACCCCTCGTTTATTAGCGACATCTATCGTCATAATTCCTCGTCTCTCTAAACTGGCCAAAGTATTGGACATTTTAGAAAGATTATCTTCAGTACGTGCTTGAGAGATAGCATACGATGTAATATCCGATGCACCTGTCATAATCTGCTGTGCAAGGGCAACCACTTTGGCATCATCCCGTGATGCCGCAAGTTTTGGGATGGCGACTGTTGCTAAGATTCCCATAATCACAATAATAAAGATCAATTCGATCATTGTAAATGCTTGTCTCACGTCGCCACCCCCCAATGACTACAACTTTTTAGTAGACGATCTGCGTTCCACCGAACACATGCGTACCATTAAGATCTTTTGCAATCACTGCATTCTTCACATTTGTACAGTAAGCATATGTACTCTCTGCACCAGTGTTATAGTCAACACTAATGTTCCCATCACCTGTAGATGTTTGACCATTCGCTGTTGTACTGACTGTATAGCACTTCAATGAACGACATGCTGCAGTATTGTTATCCTCTGTACCTGTTGCTGTATAAGCGTTTCCAACATCATTGATACATGTTGCAAGGTTTGCCAACTCTGTTGAAGCTTTCGCATCATCACGTGTTGCTGCAAGTTTTGGAATTGCAACAGCTGCCAAAATACCCAAAATTACGATCACGAAGATCAACTCAATCATTGTAAAACCACGTCGCATGGTTACTCCTTATGAAATAGTGTATTACCCTTGTCGCTACAAAGGCATAGAGAGATTATCTAATAAAACATTTAAAAACTAACTTAATCTAGCTTTGAAAGTTTTGATAGAATTTCGTTGAGTTTCTCTTCAAGTTCAAGGCATTCAATCTGTTTCGTTAAAAATGCTTGGAGAAGTATTTTGGTGTCATTATCTTTAGAAGGATCAAAAAGTTCTAAGAGCTCTTTTTCAATAACGTCAGCAAATGGCTCTTCTAATGTTATCGTATAACGCTTGCCACCGATCACTAGGGAGATCTTTTTCAATACGTGATCTCCCTCTCTCTCAACATGCTTCTTCTCATTCAGTCATCGCCTCTATTGCGCATCTTAGCTCATTTACCCAAGATCGCTTCAATCTTACCGATCACCTCTTCGATCTCAAGATCCTTCATCATCAACTCCTCATTGAGTTTCGCAATCTGTGCATCTTTGGCTTCATTTTGTGCTTTCACAGCAACCAATTCATTGCGTAGTTGACCATTCTCCTCTTCAAGTGCACGTACTCGTGCAACAATATCATCCACCTTTTTTGAGAGTTGCTCAACGATAGAGATGTTATCCATTTCAGAAATCCTTTACAATTGTATTTGTTGGTATAATTATAGCCACATATTCTAGTGAAAAAGTATAAACTAAAAACTAAAAGTTAGTAAAAAACTAAAAGTTTACTGCATTTGAAAAAAGGATACCCTTGCTGTTTGAACTCAAAAGTGACTTTCAGCCCTCTGGTGATCAGCCACAAGCGATTAAGCTCTTAACCAACTCTATCGAGGCAGGGCATCGCTACCAGACCCTATTGGGAGTCACAGGTAGTGGAAAGACTTTTACAATGGCACAGATTATTCAAAAGTTACAGATGCCCACACTCATTATGACCCATAATAAAACCCTTGCAGCACAGCTCTATAGTGAGTTTAAAGGCTTCTTTCCCAACAACCATGTCGAATATTTCATCAGCTACTATGACTACTATCAACCTGAAGCCTATATCCCAAGACAAGATCTCTTTATCGAAAAAGATAGTGCTATCAATGAAGAGTTGGAGAGATTACGACTTAGTGCGACAGCCAGCCTACTCACCTATGATGATGTGATTGTTGTCGCTTCTGTCTCAGCCAACTACGGTTTAGGTAACCCTATTGAATATAAAAAGATGGTACAAAAGTTAGAGATTGGTGATGAGATTGATCAACGCACCCTCCTCTTACGACTTGTCGAAATGGGATATAAACGCAACGACACCTTTTTTGATCGCGGTGACTTTCGCCTCAATGGTGATGTTGTCGATATCTATCCCGCTTACAGTGAAGAAGAAGCCATTCGTGTTGAGTTTTTTGGTGATGAGATTGAGGCGATCTACACCTTCGATCCACTCACCAATAGAAAGGTTAATGACCTAAAAACCACAACGATCTATGCCGCAAGCAACTTTATTGTTGGTGGGGATAAACTGCAACAAGCAATTAAGAGTATTGAAGAGGAGTTGGCAGAACGCTTAGCCTACTTTAAAAAAGAGGGAAAACTACTCGAATATCAGCGACTCAAACAGCGTACAGAGTTTGATCTTGAGATGCTTGAAACCACAGGCATGTGTAAGGGGATCGAAAACTATGCCCGCCATCTGACCGATAAAAAGCCGGGTGAAACCCCCTACTCTCTTCTTGACTACTTTGAGATTAAAGGCAAGCCCTACCTAATTATTGTGGATGAATCCCATGTAAGCCTTCCACAATTTCGTGGTATGTATGCAGGTGACCGAAGTCGTAAAGAGGTACTAGTGGAGTATGGTTTCCGACTCCCCAGTGCTCTGGATAACCGACCACTCAAATTTGAAGAGTTTATCAACAAAGCCCCCCACTACCTCTTTGTCTCAGCCACCCCAGGGGATCTTGAGATTGAGATGAGTGCTGTTGTGGCAGAACAGATTATCCGCCCCACAGGACTGCTTGATCCTAAAGTGGAAGTGGTTGATAGCGAATATCAAGTGGAGCATCTCTATGATGAAATTAAAAAGGTGGTGGAGCGTAATGAACGGGTTCTTGTGACGGTTCTAACCAAAAAGATGGCAGAGGAGTTGACCACCTACTACAACGACTTGGGACTGCGTGTCAAATATATGCACTCCGATATTGACGCGATTGAGCGCAACCAGATTATCCGAAGCTTACGACTTGGAGAGTTTGACGTACTGGTCGGTATTAACCTCCTTAGAGAGGGACTTGACCTACCAGAAGTGAGCCTTGTGGCAATTCTTGATGCCGATAAAGAGGGGTTCTTACGTAGTGAAACCGCACTGATTCAGACGATGGGGCGTGCGGCACGAAATCTCAATGGTCGTGTCCTGATGTATGCCAAAACCATCACCGATTCGATGAAACGGGCAATCGATATTACCAAACATCGTCGAGAACGACAGATGCTCTACAATAGAGAGCATGGTATTACCCCGAAATCGGTTGGCAGACGGCTCGATGAAAACCTCAAGCTCGAAGACCACGGCATTTTGTACGAGAAGAAGAGCAAAGTCGAACGAATGCCAGCGAGCGAACGCCAAAAGATTATCAAAGAGTTAACCAAAAAGATGCAAGAAGCAGCGAAAAAGTTGGAGTTTGAAGAGGCAGCACGACTGCGTGATCAAATCAATAAGCTCAAGCAACTCTAATCAACTTATGCTATATTCTCTCCACTTTTCCTAAATGAGGAGTTCAGATGTTACTACGCTATAAAGAGTGGTTTCCAAAATTTGGTCACAATACATGGACAGCTCCCGATGCCACGGTCATTGGGAATGTTGAAACAGGTGAGGATTGCTCCATCTGGTTTGGTTGTGTCATCCGTGGCGATGTCCATAAGATACGCATTGGGGATCGTACCAATATCCAAGATTTAACGATGATCCATGTCTCCCACTACAAAAATCCCGATATGAGTGATGGTCATCCCACCATTATTGGCAATGATGTCACAGTTGGTCACCGTGTCATGCTCCATGGCTGTACCATCGAAGATGCCTGCCTCATCGGCATGAATAGCACCATTCTTGATGGGGCGGTCATTGGTAAAGAGTCGATTGTGGGTGCTGGAGCACTGGTAACAGGTGGTAAAGTCTTTCCTCCACGAAGTCTTATTATCGGCTCACCCGCCAAAGTCGTACGCCAATTGACCGATGAAGAGGTCGAAGAACTCTACGCATCAGCCCGCCGCTATGTTGCATTCAAAAATGACTATATCAACTTCTTGGCATGAGTCTCTTTGATGCCGCCGATGCCATCGGTCTTGTAAGCTTCTCCATCAGTGGTTTTTTGATGGGGGTGCGGAAAGGGCTCGATCTGCTTGGCATCGTCATCGCCGCATTTCTCACTGCACTTGGTGGTGGTGTGATTCGTGATGTGATTGTTGGGCGTACCCCTGTGGCTTTTACTGAAAGCAGTGTCCTTCTTTTTGTCGTTGCAGGCATTCTTTTGGCACTTCTTCTAAAACTTCACACCAAAGAGCAACCAGAGCGGTTCGCTATCTTTATCGTTATGGATAGCATTGGATTGGTTGCCTTTGCCATTACAGGCGCACTGGTCGGTATTGAGGCGCAATTCAATCTCTTCGGTGTCATGCTACTTGCCTTCATCACCGCTGTCGGAGGCGGTATGTTGAGGGATATGATGGTCAATGAAGTTCCTATTGTTCTGACAAGCGACTTTTATGGCACTATCGCTCTCTTGATTGCACTATTCATCTATCTCTGTAATCTTTTGGCATGTTTGGGAACCTTCACACTCCTTATCATTGCCATCACAACCCTCTCATTGCGTCTTCTTGCCTACTATAAAAAGTGGGAATTACCCAAACTTGGAGGATAATTGATGAAACGCTATCTATCGACAGAAACCTTAACCATTGTTGCCATCTTTCTTGGTATCGCCGCAGGTGTTTATCTACCAGAGATGATGCTCTCACTCAAATGGGTTGGTGATCTCTTTTTGATGCTCCTTAAAATGCTCATCGTCCCACTCGTCTTTGCGTCGGTCTTTGTTGCCATTGTCTCACTTGGAAGTGGTGAAGCACTCAAAAATCTCGGTCTTAAAGCCTTTGGCTACTACTTCTTAACGACTGCACTGGCTGTCACAACAGGATTACTGGTTGTCAATCTCATTGAACCAGGTTCCGCCCATCAGATGGCAAGTGCCACTGAAACTGTCCAGCCTGCTCAACACACATTTGGCTCTCTTCTCCTCTCATTCGTACCAAGCAATATTTTTGCTTCATTGAGTGAAGGGAAGATTGTTCAGGTTCTGCTCTTTGTTATCTTCTTTGCTGTGGCAACCCTCCATCTTGAGTCTGCCAAACGTGAAACATTGCAAGAGTTTTTTGAGAGTATCAATGAGGCAATGGGAAAGATTGCTGAGTGGATTATTACATTGACCCCTCTTGGTGTCTTTTCACTCATTGGTTATGTGATTGCCAAAGAGGGGATTGATACATTGTGGGAGCTTAAAAGCTATGTCATTGCTGTTCTTGTGGCACTCTTTGTCCATGCTCTGATCGTTTTACCAACTGTTGCAAGCTTTATTGGTCGGTTCAACCCTTTTAACTACTTCAAAAAGGTGCGTGAAGCAGTACTTGTCGCCTTCTCAACCGCATCAAGCTCTGCTACACTACCCGTTTCGATTGAAGCAGCTTCCGTCCATGGTGGTGTCAGACGAGAGAGTGCAGGTTTTATCCTACCACTTGGTGCAACAGTCAATATGGATGGAACCGCACTCTATGAGGCGATTGCTGTCATGTTTATTGCCAACAGTTACGGTGTTGATCTTGGCTTTTCAGAGCAGATTGTCATCTTCTTAACAGCCACCTTTGCCTCGATTGGTGCCGCAGGTATCCCTGGAGCAGGATTGGTGATGATGACAATGATTCTTAGTGCCGTTGGATTGCCACTTGAAGCAATTGGTCTCATTGCTGCAGTTGATCGTATCCTCGATATGTTCCGAACTGCGATTAATGTTTGGGGAGACCTCTTAGCAGCAAAAGTTTTAAACCGCTTTATTCACTAAAAAGGTGGTACGCTTAAGTGATTAAGCGTGCCCAGCTACAAACCGCTTCGCTTTTTTGACAGGAAGCTTTGTAAAATCGATCAAGGCTTCGGTTGTCTGCACAACATCGGGAATATTTTTTAAACCAATCTCCAAAACCTTAGCCGCTGTCACAGCATCCGCATAGGCACGGTGATGAACAAGGGTATTAATATCAAGTGCAATATTGAGATGCCCTAAACCGTAGCGTTCTGCTTCAATCGTACGGCGGGCAAGCTCAATCGTACAGAGTCTGCGATTTCCTAAGACGCCAAGACCAAAACGTTCAAAGGAGTGGGATATGAAGTTGTAATCAAAGGAGACATTATGGGCAACAAAGAGGGCATCACCCAAAAAGGCTTTAAATCTTGGAAGCACTTTAGAAAGCGGTGGTGCTCCTTCAAGATCTTCGGGATTGATACCAGTAATTTCACTAATTTGATAGGGGAGATAACTACACTCAGCAAAAGATTCAAAACGATCAATCACCTCACCATTTTTCCACTTCAACGCCCCAATCTCAATAATCTGAGCACGCTCCGGCTGACTTCCATTGGTTTCGATATCGACAACACAGAAGACCTCCTCTTGCCACGGTCGAAATGAGGTTTTTAGCAGAACTTCATCCCCCTCAATCTCGATTGGTACCCCCGATGCAATCACCAACTCCATCAGGGTATCGACATCTTCAAAGAGTGAGTCACGTGTCTTTAAGATGAGCTTTCGAAATCGCTCAAGCTCCATCTTTCCACCACTCTTTTTCATCGCCGTGACAATACTATCAATTAGCGGTCGCATACGATACCTTTAGCAGCTTCAATAAAACTCTTTACCTTTTGGGAATCTTTCTTCCCCTTCTCTCTCTCCACACCACTACTCACATCGACACCATAAAAGCCGTAGGGTATGGTTTCCGCAACATTGTCAGGGGTCAAACCACCTGCTAAAATGATCTTTGAGCAGTCAACCCCCTCAAACCACTCCAAATTGAGTCGTTTTCCAGCGCCGCCATAGCTTTCACAGTAGGCATCAATCAGACGGTAGCGTGAAGCAAACTTCATCACATCTTCAGCACTTTTGGCACGTACCACAGGCAAAACTTTTGTCTTGACTGCCTCAAGATAACGCTCATCCACGTCAAAATGGATCTGAGCAATTCCCATCCCCGCTTTGGCACATATCGTATCGACTTCCAAAGGAGTACGGTTGACAAAAAGGCCAACACGCTCAACGAAAGGGGGAAGGTGATCGACAATTGCACGAGCAGCTTCTGGTGTAATAAAGCGTGGTGACTTTTCATAAAAGACAAACCCTAACGCATCGGCACCAGCATCGATCGCTTGCATCGCATCATCCAACGATGTAATTCCGCAGATTTTAACCCGCAAACTTAGACCTTTAAGCTCTCAATCGCTTGCGCAATATTTTGATGTTTAAAGACATAACTACCGGCCACCACAATATCAACACCTGCATCTTTTAAGTCGTGGACATTTTTATCATTGACACCGCCATCCACTTCAATCAGACACTTTGGATTACGCTTTTCAATCAGATCTTTCATACGCTTCACTTTTTCCAAAACGGTTGGAATAAATTTCTGCCCTCCAAATCCTGGGTTGACACTCATTAAAAGTACCATATCCAAATCTTCAAGCAGATACTCAATACTCTCTGGACGACTGTGTGGATTGAGTACAATGGCTGGCTTAATTCCCAACCCTCGAATCTTTTGAATCAGACGGTGTGGATGCTTCTCCTCTTCAATATGAAAAGAGATATACCCTGGTTTTAAGGGTGCAAAGAGATCAACAAAGAAGGTGTTATTCTCAACCATCAGATGCACATCAAGCGGTTTTGTAGCTGCTTTAGCAACCGCTTCAACAACCACAGGGCCAATCGTCATATTGGGAACAAAGTGACCATCCATTACATCCACATGGACCAAATCACACCCACCTTCACAAATCGCTTGAACATCTCGTGCCAAATGGCCAAAATCAGCCGAAAGAATACTTGGTGCTACCAGCATAGACTCCCTTTTTTAAATGCAATCGTTCCGTATATCAAAAGGTCGAAAAGGATTCTATTAGCATACCTTTTCTCAACTTTTACTTTTATTGCTTTACGGACTCAAATAGAAGGTGAAAGGATAATCATCAAAACTAAAATTAACCTGAACACCTTCTACACCATGGAGTAGTTTACACAGATCATCAATAGACAAATAGCTTTTAGGAAGGGTTATATCGATACTGACCCCCTCCTCTTTGAGAAGTCTTTTCGATTTTCCTGCAATAATGTTGAGAAGTTCACTTAAAGCATGACTCAAAATCTTCTCATCATCAGAAGCTTCACCAATAAGAAGTGCACAAGACTGTTTAACAAGTGCTTTAGGCATAATCAGACTAATAACCCCCTCAATATCACCATAAAAGGCGATCGAACCTGCCATAAGCCCTTCACCAACTGGCTGAAAAGGTTGCAGCTTCATCTCCTCTTTCAATGCCTGTTTGTCGATCATAATCTGCAGTGTCTCCATCGTTGCTGCTACCAAAAGAGGAAGTCGCGTTACAACCGATTTGGTCAATCGGTTCTGAATACTCTCTCTTCGTCTAACAGCACTCTGACAACGAGCGGATCGTTCACTCTGCATAAACTCATGCTCATCTTTAAAAAATAGCATTCCAGCTGTTGCAAGCTCTTTAATAAAGCGTATCGGAACTTTATCAATATCAAGCCCTATCATTGCTGTTAATGCCTCATACTCTGCATTCATCTTTAAGAGTTTAAAAAAGAAGTTCATCGCATGAATATTGAGTGAACTGACACGTGTGGCATCAAGCATAAAACATCTAAAACCTATTTTCAGACAGTTCCTATGGTAGGTAAAGTCAAACTGATCCATGACAGAGCCATCAAGAAAGCCCTTCAAATAGTAGATCACACTATACTCATTGAGACGTGCTGCAATCGTATTGGTCATCACTCCTAAGTAGGTCTGTTCAACCAATGCAATAAACTGATCTTTCTCTTCTGCACGCTCATGAAATGCTTCTAAGGTATGGACCACTACAGGACTATAACCTCGATTAAAAATCTCAATGGCTTGCAAACTTCTTTGTGTAAGATCCTCATTGTAGATTAGAACGTGATCTTTTCCATCTTGGATCTTTATCTGACCTGTAAAGAGTAGTGCAACATCAACTGTTTTAAAGAGAGAGAAACTCACCTTCTGATCAAAAAATTTAAAAAAAGCTTCATACTGCTGTTCAGTATAGTCACAAAACCCTATAGTAACATGCATCTCTTTTTGTAGTTTTGTTAAATAGGTCAGTAGTGTTGTAATACCATTCTTATTGAAAAAGACAACCTTTTTCAAAGAGATAAGAACCATTGATAGGTGGTGAAACTTTAAAAGTTGCACATCTTGTGCTGAAATCAATTGTGATGCATTCGTACTATCCAAAAAGCCTTCGGGTGTAAAGAGTGCGATTTTATCTTTCACAATCACTGGTTTCATTTTATATCCGATAATATTTTCAGTTGATCAAATCGTAATCTTAACGGTATCATCTCAACGTCTCTCTTCCCATTATACATCGATAAATGTTGAATATATATTTCAATCCATTTGAATAAGATCATCACTAAACCTTAAAGAATATACAATGTTTATTATGGGGGCAATTATACACAATTTATCATCCCTTATCTCTGTAAATCTATATCAGATCTAAGAATCAAAGATAAATATAAATTAATCCTTAATTTAAGCAAACTCTATGCTTTTTTTCAATAGAATTTGCCAACTTTTTATCACTCAAAATTTAAAGGTTGAAACCATGGCACGAAAATGCGCAGTAACCGGTAAAGGGCCAATGACTGGCTACAATGTCAGCCACGCTCATAACAAGACCAAACGACGCTTTTTGCCAAATCTTCGTACAGTACGTATTACTCTCGAAGATGGCACTCGCAAAAAGATTCGCGTTGCGGCTTCTACACTCCGCACTATGAAGAAAAAGGGACTCTAATCCCTTTTTTGCCAAAGGGTCTCCCTTTGGCTACTTTAACCACTCCCTTTACCTCCTACCTATCTTTTTTCTATACTAACTCATACCAAAATATCTTCTTTAGGAGTCTTTTATGTTTACACTTCACTCTATTGATGGTGGTATCTGTGCCCCACAAGGCTTTTTTGCTGATGGTATCTCAGCTGGCTTAAAACCTGATAACCAAAAAGATCTTGCCTTTATCTACTCTGACCAACTGGCTCACATTCGTGCAATTTTCACATCCAACCGCTTTCAAGCTGCCCCCATCCAACACTTTAAAAAACATGCTGTTGAGCAGACCAACTTTGTTTTGATTAATGCCAAAAATGCGAATGCCATGACAGGAGAGCGTGGTATTGAAGATATTGAAGAGATTCTCAACCATGCACACCAAACCTTTCAAAATATTCAAAATCCTGTTATGAGTTCAACAGGGGTTATCGGTGTACCTCTTCCTAAAGAGAAGATTATGCAAGGGGTTACAAACTTTGATCTCACCAAAAGAGATGGTACAGCCGCTTCCCATGCCATCATGACAACCGATAGCTATAACAAAGAGATTGCCTTTGAAGTTGTGCTTGATAATGGTGACTCCTTTAGAATTGGTGCGATGGCAAAAGGGGCAGGCATGATTAACCCTACTATGGCAACCATGCTCTGCTTTATCACAACCGATGCTGCCATTCCAGCTGATGAGATGGAGAGTATGCTTCAAAGCACAGCCCAAACAACCTTTAATGCCATTAGTGTTGATGGTGATACATCAACCAACGATACTGTCATGCTTCTAAGTAACCACAAGTCTGGTGTCTATGATCGTAAAGCTTTTGCCCATGCACTCGAAAGAGTGATGCATGAGTTGGCTCTTAAGATTGTTGCTGATGGAGAAGGGGCTACCAAATGTGTTGCTTTTAAGATTACAGGTGCAGCAAGTGATGAAGAGGCAGAGATTGCTGCCAAAGCTCTTACCAACTCTCTTTTGGTCAAGACGGCACTCTATGGTGAGGATCCAAACTGGGGACGTATTGCATCAACCATTGGAGCAAGTGGAATCACTTGCGATCCTAAAACACTCACCATTACATTTGGCAATGTGACTGTCTATAATAGAGGAGAGATTCTTTTTGATCAAGAACAAGAGGCAAAAGCTGCAAAAGTGATGCAGAAAGAGGCATTCTCTATCCATTGTGATCTTGGTATAGGAGAAGGAAGTTTCACAGCCTATGGGTGTGATTTAGGGTATGAATATGTCAAGATCAATGCCGACTACAGAACATAATAAGGAACCATCCTATATAATTTAAAAGATTGGCGATACGTAATCTGTCATCATATATGAAAAAGTGCAAAGTTTGCTTCTCATAAAGTATGGTGAGAGAGTATCTTATGCCAATCGAAACTTTTATAGGAGAAAAATATGCTTAACGAATACCAAGATATTATCAGCAAATTAAAAGGAGAGAATCCTCACTTTGCAAAAATTTTCGAACGGCATGATGAACTTGATAAAATTGTGACAGAAGTCGAAGAGGGACGTGAACATATGGAGGATTTAGAGCTTGAAAAGCTCAAAAAAGAGAAGTTGCACCTAAAAGATGAAGCCTACAAAATGATTATGGATTATAAGAAAGCTCATAACCTCTAACAACCTTCGTGCCCCTTACGGGGCACTCATAAAACCTTTAATCTTTATCCTCTATCTCAGCAAATGCACCGTAATGCATCATCTTTTCATAACGTTTTTGCATGCGCTCATCTTTACCCACATCTCTAAGCGCTGCAACTTGTGATAGGAAGTAGTCACCCACTACTTTGGCTGCACCCTCTTTATCACGATGGGCTCCAATCAGTGGCTCATCAATAATATCATCAATCAGCTCCATCTTTAGAAGCTCATCAGGGGTAATTTTGAGTGCTTTGGTTGCCTGCTCAACTTTGGCTGGATCATTCCATAAAATGGCAGCACACCCTTCAGGAGAGATAACACTAAAGATGGAGTAACGCATCATGGCAAGCTTATCAGCAACACCAATTGCCAATGCACCGCCACTACCCCCTTCGCCAATGACGACAGAGACAGTGATCGTATCCAAACGGCTCAACTCTAAAAGGTTTCTTGCAATCGCCTCACTCTGCCCCCGCTCTTCTGCACCAATACCTGGATAAGCACCTGGGGTATCGATCAGCATTAAAATAGGCAGACCAAACTTCTCTGCAAGCTTTGCTGCACGTAGTGCTTTACGATACCCTTCTGGATGGGGCATACCAAAGTTTCTCTTAAGCTTATTTTTTGTTCCTCGTCCCTTCTGCTCACCAATTACAAGGCACTTTTCATCTCCAATATAGCCCAGATAACAGACAATGGCTGGGTCATCACGGAAGGTACGATCCCCATGAATTTCGATTGCATCACGCATTAAGATACGAATATAGTCGAGTGCATAGGGACGATCTGGATGGCGTGCAAGTTGCAGTTTTTGATAGTCGGAGAGGTTTTTATAAACTTTGATCAGCTCTTTTTCAAGATCTTTTTCAAGAATAATAATCGCTTCGGTATCGCCCCGCACCTTTGCGGAGGCGATCTCATCTTCTATCTCTTTGAGTTTCTCTTCGAATGGAAGATAGGTAGCCACATCAAACCTTTTTGAAGATCAAAACACCGTTGGTACCGCCAAAGCCAAAAGAGTTGCTCATTGCAATCTCAATCTTCGCTTCACGTGCCATATTCGGTACATAATCGAGATCACAATCTGGATCTGGATTTTCATAATTGATTGTTGGTGGCAGTACACTATCACGCATCGCTAACAGTGTTACAACAGCCTCAATTGCACCCGCTGCCCCAAGACAGTGTGCTGTCTGTCCTTTGGTTGAGCTTACTGGTGGACAGTTCTCTTTTCCACCAAAGGCTTTTTTAATCGCCATTGTCTCATACCAGTCATTATACTTCGTACTGGTACCATGTGCATTGATATAGTCAACTTTTGGCTGACCTGCCATTGCCAAGGCTGCCTTCATGGCACGATAGGCACCCTCACCCTCTGGTGCTGGTGTTGTAATATGGTTAGCGTCACCACTCTCACCAAAGCCGATCAATTCACCATAGATATGGGCACCACGTGCAACAGCCGCTTCATACTCTTCAAGTACAAGTGCACCAGCACCCTCACCCATAACAAATCCACCACGATCTGCATCAAATGGTCGTGACGCCTTTTTGGGCTCATCATTACGTGTTGAGAGCGCTTTCATTGCGGCAAAACCGCCAATTCCGACAGGGCAAATGGCCGCTTCTGCACCAACGACCAACATACGATCCGCCATACCGAGCATAATTGTCTTTGCCGCTTCACTCACAGCATGTGTACCTGCGGCACACGCTGTCACACTTGAAAGGTTTGGCCCTTTCAATTGGTGTTCGATCGAGATAAATCCTCCAAGCATATTGACAAGAGAGGATGGAATAAAGAATGGAGAGATGCGGCGAGGACCTCGACTCTGACATGCCACGGCATTTCGTTCAATATTGGCCAAGCCCCCAATACCTGATGCTGATGAGATACCAAATCGTTCACGCTCGACACTCTCATCAATACCCGCATCTGCCATCGCTTCAGATGCTGCCTTAATACCGAGCTGAATGAAACGATCCGCCTTTTTAACCTCTTTGGCGTCCATGACAGTGGTCGGATCAAAGTTTTTCACTTCCGCCGCAATCTGAACGCTTTGATTGCTCGCATCGAACAAAGAAATTCTTTCAATGCCACATTGTCCCTCAAGTATGGCTTTAAAAGAACTCTCTTTATCATGTCCTACTGCATTGATCATTCCAAGTCCGGTTACGACCACTCGCCTCACATAATCTCCTTTATAAATTCACTCCCGCACAATGGCGGGAAAATTGATCTGCTTATTTATTCTCTTCGATATATTTAACTGCGTCACCAACAGTTTGGATCTTTTCAGCTTGATCATCAGGAATTTCGATACCAAACTTCTCTTCAAGTGCCATAACAAGTTCAACAACATCAAGGCTATCTGCACCAAGATCCTCAACAAATTTAGATTCCATCTTAACTTCATCTGGGTTGACGTTGAGTTGCTCTACAACTACCTCTTTTACGTCGTCAAAAAGTGCCATTACAATCTCCTTTGAAAATGAATTGCATAATGGTAGCAAAATTAACTTTAAATGAATAGTAATTTTCTACCTTCTCCATCGATCGATCACCGCTTCTTACCATTTTGTATCTCATAGCACAAGATCATTTGTACAATGACTTATGCCATATTCATACCACCATTCACCTTCAGCGTCTCTCCTGTAATATAGCTTGCATGGTCACTAAGTAGGAAGGCGATCGCTTCTGCCACCTCTTTAGGATCACCAAAGCGTGAAAGTGGGATCTTATCGATAAATGATTGCTTAATCTCATCTTTCAAAGTATCGGTCATATCGGTTTGAATAAACCCTGGAGTGACGACATTAAAGCGGATATTGCGTGCCGCACCTTCAAGAGCAAAACTTTTGGTCATCGCAATCAAACCACCCTTACTTGCACTGTAGTTGGTTTGCCCAGCATTCCCTGTTTCACCCACAATCGATGCCACATTGACAACCGCACCAAAACGTTTTTTACCCATCACCTTAATCGCCTCTCGACACCCCACAAACGCAGAGGTCAAGTTGGCACGAATGACATCTTCAAACTCTTCAACTTTCATACGCATCGCCAACTTATCTTTGGTAATACCCGCATTATTGACGATATAACTCAACTCTCCATCTGCATCAACAATCGTTTTGATGGCATCAACGAAAGCAGCCTCATCACTCACATCAAAACCGATTACAGCCGCTTCACCACCAGCCGCTTCAATCTCAGCTTTAACCTTATCTGCTGCCTCTGCACCACTTCGGTAGTTAATCCAAACTTTTAGACCATACCCTGCCAAAACCTTTGCAATCTCTGCACCAATCCCTCGACTTGCACCTGTTACCAAAACATTTTTACCTGTAAACTTCATCAATCTATCCTTTTAAAACTCTATTTTTAAACAAGCGGTTCATCCATCTCTTCTGGTATTGGAATCTCCATCAACTTCAATACCGTTGGTGCAATATTATTCAAAGCCCCTGTTTTGACCTCATCAACACCCTCTGCTATAACAAAACACCACACATCGCCAACCGTATGGTTGGTTAGAATCTTTCCACTCTCATCAATCATCTCTTCGCAGTTACCATGATCGGATGTCAAGACAAGTGCATAGCCACGCTCTTTGGCCTTCTCAACAATACGCCCAATCTCATGATCGACCGCTTCAACCGCTCTAATCGCCGCTTCATAGTTACCTGTATGACCAACCATATCACCATTAGCGAAATTGACAACAATAAAATCATACCCCTCATCCATCGCTGTCAATACCGCATCACCCACTTGTGGTGCACTCATCTCTGGCTTCATATCGTAGGTTTTAACTTTTGGACTTGGGATCAAGACACGTGACTCATTAGGTACTGGCTCTTCCACCCCGCCATTAAAGAAGAAGGTGACATGGGCATACTTCTCTGTCTCAGCTGTATGCAGTTGCGTCAAACCAGCATTGGCAATCACCTCTGCCAATGTATTTTTAGGCACCTCTTTTCTAAAGAGCACTGGGTATGGGAATGATTTATCATACTCTGTCATCGTTGCAATATGCAGATGGAGTGGTTGACGCTCAAAGGCATCGAACTTTGGATCACCCATTGCAGTAACAATCTCACGCATACGGTCGCTTCTAAAGTTCATAAAGAGGACACCATCTCCCTCTTTAACCCCATCATACCCCTCAAAAGCAGTTGGTTCGATAAACTCATCGGTCTCATCTTTGGCATAACTTGCCTGCACATACTCAAGAGGGGTTTGATTGGTCTTTGGTGTTGCCTCAACAATCGCACGATATCCACGTTCAATGCGTTCCCAGCGTTGGTCACGATCCATTGTATAGAAGCGTCCACCAAGTGTTGCAATGGTCATCTTATCACTCATCATCGCTTCAATCTGTGCCAAATAGTCAGGTGCTGATGTTGGAGAGACATCACGCCCATCGGTAATAAGATGTAAAAAGACCTCTTTACCCGCTTCTGCTGCGATCTTCGCTACGCCAATGATATGGTCGATATGAGAGTGCACGCCACCATCACTCATCAACCCCACAAGATGGAGTCGGTTACTCTTTGTAAAGAGCTCTTGCAAGACAGGATTGGTTTTCAAACTCCCATCTTCGAGTGCCAATGATATTTTGACAAGATCTTGATAGAGTACCCGTCCACTACCAATCGTCATATGCCCAACTTCAGAGTTCCCCATCTGACCATCTGGAAGTCCCACATGAAGCCCATAGGTATGAATCAGATTATAAGGTACCTCTTTAAAAAGTTTCTCATAGGTTGGTTTTTTTGCCGCTTCAAAGGCATTGGCTTTAGAGTTTGGTTTATAGCCAATACCATCTGTAATAATCAGGATTGCTTTCTTTGCCACGTCCATATCCTATATCGTAGTTTTATTCAGCTTTATGCGCAACTATATTAAAATACCGCTTTCAAGTTCCTAAAAAAAATTATCATAATAGGTTTTAATACTATGCTCTACTGGTTCTATCGACACCTTGATGTTAACCTGTTCCAATATATCACTGTTCGTGCAGGGTTTGCTTTCTTTATCGCCTTTGTTCTTACGATCTATGTCATGCCACTTTTTATCAATTGGGCAAAAGCAAAAAAGGCGAGCCAACCCATTAATAAATATGCACCCAAAACACACTTAAAAAAGAGTAATACACCAACGATGGGTGGCATTGTTTTTATCTTTTCAACCGTCATTGCAACACTCTTAAGTGCCAACCTCTCCAATCCCTACACAATTGGTGGTCTTTTAACTCTTCTAAGTTTCTCTCTGCTTGGTCTAAGTGACGACTTGGGCAAAGTTATTAGCAACAATAACCTCAAAGGGCTCACGGCACGCAAAAAGTTTGCGATCCAACTTCTATTAGGCGGTGGTATTGCTCTGTTTCTATGTAGCTATATCGGTTTTAATACTGACTTGTATATCCCCTTTGTCAAATTTCCACTCTTTGATATGGGATGGGGTGCCATTATCTTTTGGGCACTTGTCATTGTTGCAGCAAGTAATGCGGTCAATCTTACCGACGGACTTGATGGTTTGGCCACAGTCCCCTCTGTCTTTGCCCTCTTTACCCTCGGTATCATCGCCTATATTACAGGCAACTCTATCATTAGCCACTATCTTCTTTGGCCGAAAATCATCGGTGTTGGAGAGATTACCGTCGTTGCATCGGCATTGACAGGTGCATTGATCGGCTTTTTATGGTACAACTGCAACCCAGCTGAAGTCTTTATGGGAGATAGTGGCAGTCTTGCAGTTGGTGCCTTCTTAGGCTATATGGCGATTTTAGGTAAAAGTGAAATTCTACTCATTTTGATCGGTGCCATCTTTGTGATTGAGACCCTTTCAGTCATCGCACAGATTGGTAGCTATAAACTACGTGGCAAACGGATCTTTCTAATGGCACCCATCCACCACCACTTTGAGATGAAACAGTGGGCAGAGAATAAGATTATTGTCCGTTTTTGGATTATCGCCTTTATCGCCAATCTCCTTGCACTCATTACATTAAAGATTCGATGATGCAGTCACTCACACTCTTTGGATATGCCAAAACGACACGGGCAATCGCTAAGCGATTCGGCCCTGCAACCTTTTTCGACGACAAAATCACCGTACCCCATAAAGATGAAGATGGCAACTTTTTAATGCCCCCATCCCTCTTTGATCCAACAAAGAGTCTTGTTGAGATTCCAAGCCCAGGCTTTCCACCCAACCACCCACTCATCCAACAAGCCCAAAATCTCATCAGCGAATATGACCTCTTTCTTTCTGAAGAAGCCAAAACCATCTTCCATCTTCCATCTTCCATCTTCCATCCTACAAAACCCTATTCAGTATGGATCTCCGGCACCAATGGCAAAACCACCACAACGCAAATGGTCACCCATCTCTTATCACAAAGAGGTGCTATCAGTGGTGGAAATATTGGAACACCACTGGCTGACCTTGATCCAAATGCTCCCATCTGGGTCCTTGAAACCAGCTCGTTTACACTCCACTACACCCGATTTGCTAAACCTGATCTCTATCTTTTGCTACCGATCACACCCGACCACATTGCATGGCACGGCAGTGAAGCCAACTATATCGATGCCAAACTTGCCCCTTTAAAGATGATGCAAGAGGGAGAGGCGATTATCCTTCCAAAAGCGTTTGCCGACCGCCCTACCCATGGATTTAAAATCCCGTATGACTCTCCTATCGATTTGGCAAACTATTTTGGGATTGATCAGCAAAAAGTCCACTTTGAAGGTGCCTTTCTACTCGATGCCCTATTAGCACTCAGTGTTTCAAAAATCCTTTTCGATACGATCGACTATGACGCCATTAATGCCTTCCAACTCGACCCCCATCGACAGGAGAAGATCATCGACAGCCGTGGTCGTCTCTGGATCAACGACTCCAAAGCGACCAATATCGATGCAACCATTCAGGCACTCACACCACTCAAAGCAAAAAAGATCTTTCTTATTCTTGGAGGCGATGATAAAGGGGTCGATCTGCACCCCCTCTTTGAAGCGTTTCAAGGCTACGATCTTACTCTCTTTGCGATTGGAAAGAATTGTGAAAAGGTTGCACAACTTGCTGAGCAGTATCATATCCCTTGCCATATGGCACATACACTCGAAAAGGCTATCACAGCAATCGATACGATACACACTACCGATTCGGTCGCCCTTCTCTCTCCTGCAGCAGCGAGTCTTGATCAATTTTCATCTTATGCAGAGCGAGGCAATCTTTTCAAAGAAACCATCAGGAGATTTTAAGGAAAGTTAGCCTATAATTTCGACCACTTAACGGGAAGGCCAGATAGCTCAGTCGGTAGAGCAGCAGACTGAAAATCTGCGTGTCGGCAGTTCGATTCTGCCTCTGGCCACCACTTCTTTCTTCACTCCTCCTAATCAACCAAACATTTTATGATAAAATCTCGAAAAAATTTTATGGAAAATCTATGAGCAAAAAACTACATATCGTATCATTGGGCTGTACCAAAAATCTTGTCGATACTGAGGTCATGTTAGGCCGTCTGCAAAACTTAGAGATGACCGATACCCCAGATGAAGCAGATGTCATTATCGTCAATACCTGTGGATTTATCGATGCGGCTAAAGAGGAGAGTATCCAAACCATTCTCAATCTGCATGAGACACGCAAAGAGGATTCCGTGCTGGTGATGGCAGGATGTCTAAGCGAACGCTATAAAGAGGAGCTCCAAAAAGAGCTACCAGAGGTCGATATTTTTACAGGTGTCGGCGACTACGATAAAATTGATGAACTGATTGCTACCCGTCAAAGCCGTTTTAGTCCCCATGTCTTTTTGGCCAATGAAAACCATGAACGGGTGGTGACAGGCTCACGCTCTCATGCCTATATCAAACTTGCTGAGGGGTGTAATCAAACTTGTAGTTTCTGTGCCATTCCCCACTTTAAAGGGAAACTCCACTCTCGTACCCTTGAGAGTGTTGTCAAAGAGGTCAAACGTCTTGTTGAACAGGGCTTTTACGATTTTAGTTTCATCTCTCAAGACTCCAGTAGCTACCTCCGTGACCTTGGAATCAATGATGGTTTGATTGAACTGATCAAAGCGATCGAAACAATCGAGGGTGTCAAAAGCGCACGTATCCTTTACCTCTATCCAAGCACCACATCAATAGCACTTATCGATACAATCGCCAACTCTCAAGTCTTTCAAAACTACTTTGATATGCCAATCCAACATATCAATCCACGCGTCTTAAAAGCGATGAAGCGTGGTATTGGTAGTGATAAGATTAAAACCCTCCTTGATGCGATGAGAGCGGTACCCAACAGTTTTGTACGCACCAGTGTGATTGTTGGATTCCCAACAGAGACCAATGAAGAGTTTGAAGAGCTTTGTGACTATATTGAGAAGTTTGGTTTTGATCGGGTCAATATCTTTGAATACTCTGATGAAGAGGGAACGAGTGCCTATGAGCTGAGTCCAAAAATCGATCCTGAAACGATTCATGCTCGTGCTGAAAAGTTGGGTGAGATTGTGGCAAAAACGACAGAAGCTTCTTTGAAAAAGATGGTGGGTCAAACACTCCCCATGATCGTTGAAGGTCCGAGTGAAGAGCACGATTTTCTCCTTTCAGCACGACCACTCCTTTGGGCACCCGATATTGATGGTGAAGTCTTGATTAATGATAGTGATGTCGAAGGGATTGCATTTGGCAACTGCTACAATGTTGAAGTGACTGAACTTGTAGGTGGCAACCAACTTCTTGGACACATTATTTCCGCCTAAGCTCATGCTCTTAGCTGAAGCCCTCGATCAGCTCCATGGGAAAAAGAATCTGCTTGCCTTCTCGGCAGGCATCGACTCCACAGCCCTCTACTATCTGCTGAAACAAGAAGATATTCCATTTGATATCGCACTTGTCAACTACCAAACCCGTCCACAAAGTGATGCAGAAGCGCACTATGCTCAAACACTTGCTAAAGAAAATGGCAAAAACGCCTATATCCTCACCCACCCTCTTTCAGGAAGCGATTTTGAACAGCAAGCACGCCAAATACGCTACACCTTCTTTAAAAAAATCATCAATCAACATGGTTATGAAAATCTCATCACAGCGCACCAACTTAATGATCTCTTGGAGTGGGGATTAATGCAGTTGTGTAAAGGGTGTGGTGTCGTTGAGTTTGTGGGTATGCAACCGATTGAAGTGCGCCAGCACTACACTCTTGTACGCCCTCTTCTTTTTACTCCCAAACAAGAGCTTTTAAACTACCTCAAAACCAATCAGATCCACTATTTTATTGATGAAAGCAATAACGATGATCGCTACACACGCAACCGCTTCCGTAAAGAGGCAGCAGACTTTTTAATGAGAGAAAATAGTGCAGGCATTGCCCGTTCGTTTCGCTATATGCTTGAAGATAAACAAGAACTTCTACCACCCCCAACCATTCTCTTCCAACATCAATCACTCATCGCGATTCAACGCCCCTCTTCCAATCAACAAGCGATACGACTCATCAGCCGTCTGCTGAAAGAGCGAGGCTATATCCTCTCCAAAGCACAACAGGATGAGATTCTTGAAAAAGCGTCGGTTGTGGTGGGTGGTCAATGGGTAGTAGAATTACGATTGAACGATATTTGGATCGCACCCTACCGACAGTGTGCAATGCCAAAATCGTTTAAAGAGAGGTGTAGAGTCTTGAAAATCCCCAAAAAAGTTCGCCCTTATCTGTTTGAAACCGAAGGGTTAGAGCGGTTACTCTCCTCTTCAAGCTCTTGAAACACGCGGATACGAAAGATCCCTTCAATCTGATCCTCTCCATACGTTTGCAGTGTAATTGGAAAGTCTGTTTGTACAACAAAGGGAACCGCCTCAAGTGCATCAAGGAAGCGATAAAAGTTTTGTGGTGACTCCATCTTTGTCACAGCATTGACTTGATAGACTCTAAAGTGCCCATCTGTCTCATTGGCATCGAGTGGCTTCATCTCTATATGCAAAAAGTACTTTTTGGCTGTGGCAAGAAACTGCTTCTCATCCCATACATGGTCAAAGTCAGCAACCTTTGGATATTTTGCCTTTAAATCCTTAAGATGGGTTGAGAGTACCTCATACTCTTTGCGCGAAGCAAAATTGTATGCCACGGTATCGGTGTAGTTTTTATGCACCTCTTTATAGGAGCTTACCATCGGTATAACCATAAAATAGATCAATAAAAAGACAACCACCAAATAGAAGAGTACCCATATCAATAGGCGAATCAGTCGAATCTCTTTAAAACTCACTCGGCTACCTCACTTCCTGTCTCAATCGTCCCTTCATTGACCGAAACAAAACGCCACCATCCATTCTTCATCCGATAGAATGTGGTCACATTTCTCTGAAAAATTGACTTAAGTGGTGCCAATAGAAGATAGTTATAGACCTCTTTGGAGGGGGTTACACCATAGAGTATTAAGCCGTTGCGATCGAGCACCGCTTTGGTGAGTGTAATCTGATCAGGTACAAGATCAAAAAGGTTTTGAATACTCTCTTTTAGGAGAGTATTATTGGTTGTAATGGTCTCATATTTCCGTACCAAACGTTCAATACGGGCAATTTTGCGTTTAAAAACTTCCGATTCACTCTGTAACTGTTTTGTCTGCCGTGCCATTGTAACCATCTCTTTTTTCATCGAACTTTTATCGATGGCAAGATAGATGGTAAAACCAATAATCAATACCAGTGTTACAGCAAAAAAGATTGCAAACACTCTACTATCAGAGTCAATCTTCGGTTTTGGTTGAGGATGATTAAAACTGTATCGCACGCTACTTTCCTACCTCTTCTACAACAAGTTCGGCCATCACGTCAATGGGATCAAATGCATGTAAACTCGCTTCCATAAAGAGTTCATCTTTAATATAACGTACCAAGTCGTGAGTAATCTCATCCATATCGAAAATCGTGATCTTTTCGATAAACTCATGATCGTACCGATCATCATTGTAAAATTTATGAATCGCTGACTTAATCTCTTCAAAAAGGTTGAGTGTGTACTCAATACGCTCTAACGCCTCTGTATCTTGCTCCTCTTCATCTTCAGAGAAGTCACCCAACATATCGATATCACTAATGGGGCGTACATCATCTTCGAGTGCCTCAAGATCAAAATCGAGCTCATCAAGGGTATCATCATCCTCGATAACAGGCTCCTCAATATCATGCTCACTCTCTGCAATCAAAACCATCTGTGAATACCATAAACGATCTTGAGAAAAGACACTTAAAAGGAGCATCCCTTTACGATGGAGAATAAAGAGTGCTGGACGCTCTGCAAAGAGAGGTCGGCTTTTATGGTAGAGAAGTACAAAGGGTGAATAGAGAAGGTCAATAGGGATATCCTGACATCGCTTTTCAAACCAGCGCTTTTCAATCATGGAAGTATAAGCAAGCCAGCTATTATCGATACAGAGCGACTGAACCAATTCAGCATCCACCCCAAAGCGTTGCATCACATCTTGCGAACAGTGTGGTAATGCCCCTTGATTCACAGTATCAAGTACTGTTGTAATATAGGTTTTCGGGTAGGTCTCCCGAATTTCAGCACACCATTGAACAAACTCACTCTCTTGCTCAATCGGAATCGTTCGCCGCTCTTCGATTGCGATGTGATGATCATCTTCAATATATCCGAATGCCGCCTCTATCTTCTTATCATCCATATAGAAAAGAAGCGCCGTTTTCGGCCAGAAATAGCGTAGCAGTTTGCGCACACCCAACCCTTACAAAAAAACTTGAAATATCATAAACTATTTTTGCTTAAGCATACCTCTAAAAACTCTAAAATAATGAAGAATAGATATTTTTAAACTTTTTATATATTGTTTCAGCCTCTTGAACAAGGTCAGGGTCGGTTAGTTTTGTTGGTGCAAGTTTTGGATACTTTTCGATCATCACTTCACACATCATTTTAATGCGCAAACGATCAGCTTCAGATAGGTCTGACTTCATCATCGTATCGATTTGACGCAGATAGTCACTTCCTTCTCGAATATAGTCAAGAACCCGTTTACTGACCTCTGTCTGGGTCATAATGGTAAAAGCCATGCGGTTATAGTGATCAAGCTTATACGCCTCTTCGGCTAATGCATAGGCTTGGTCATACTCTCCCATCATATAGTGCCATTTGGCTTCAAAAGCTTTTTCATATGAGGGGTTGAAGAAAGCAAAGGCCGCCATACCTACAAGAAATAGTGCAACAATGAGGTAGATCATTCTATTTGACAGCATGTTCAAGCATCCTTTTTCGCAGCATCTCTTTTGCCGACTCCTTCTCCATACCATCTACACAGATCGGTTCGGAGATATAGAAATCTATCGTTGTAAAGGGTTTAGGAACAATAAACTTATCCCAACTCCCCGCCTGCCAATAACTTTTAGGGCGTACATTAATAATCACAATAGGAATATCGGCTTTTTGTGCAATTACAATAGCACCATCAGAGACAGAGTGTCGTGGACCTTGTGGACCATCGGGTGTAATACCAATATTTCCACCCATCGTTTTGACACACTTCATTGCTGCAATCAAGGCCTTGACAGCACCTTTACGTGAGGATCCTCGAATCGATCTCAACCCCATAAGTCTAATGACACGTGCGATAATCTCTCCATCAAAGTGATCACTAATAATGACATGAAGTTTTCTTGAAGTCTTAAATTTGGGGTAAACAAAAGGTGCCATCAGAAGTTCACCGTGCCATAAAGCGATGACAGTAGGTGAATCGGGAAATTCACCCTTAAAGTGCCACCGCTTTTTGGCGGTGAGATATAAAAACCACATGAAAGCCCAAATGAGTGGGGGAAGGAGTCTTAGCGCAACTGCTCGAATCAAGCGCTTACGCAATCACTTCTCCATATCCATAGAGACGACCCGCTTCAGTAATCTTCACATCCAAAGTGCGTCCAAGAAGCTCTTCACTCCCCTTAACTTGAACAAGCCAGTTGTTATCAGTACGTCCAGCCACCATACCACCAGGGCGAAGCTCTTCAAAATAGACCTGATAGATTTTGCCTTGACGCTCCGCTTTCATCTCATCAAGCATCTCATTATGGCGTGCTTGCAAGCGTGTCAGACGCTCCGAAGCGATTGCATCAGGCACTTGATTTTCATAATCTTTGGCTGGTGTCAAAGGTCTTGGTGAGTATTTAAAGCTGAAGATCTGCTCAAATCGAACCTTTTCGATCACATCCATCGTATCTTCAAAATCTTCATCACTCTCACCAGGAAAGGCGACAATAATATCGGTACTGATCGAAACATCTGGGATCATCTCACGCAGTTTTAGAGCACGATCGAGGAACCACTCTTTGGTATAACCCCGTTTCATCGCCTTTAAGATGCGTGAAGAACCACTCTGCAACGGCATATGCATTGATTTACAGATCTTTGGATTACGCGCAAACTCTTCAAGAAACTCATCATCCATGTGCAATGGGTGAGGTGACGTAAAACGAATACGCTCCACCTCTTCAATCTCACTCACACGTCGCAAAAGCTCTGTAAAGTTGATTTTTGGATGATCACTTCCGAAACGTCGTCCATAGTTGTTGACATTCTGCCCTAACAGAAAGATCTCTTTGGCACCACTCTGTGCCGCTTTACGTGCCTCTTGAATAATTAGATCCGCTGGAATCGAAACCTCTTCACCCCGTGTATGAGGTACAATACAGAAGGTACACTGCTTATCACATCCTATTGAAATGTTGACATAGGCTTTAAAGGGTGAACTACGAAACTCTCCAAAAGCATACTGACTCTCATCGTAGTCAATATCGACTTCAACCGCTTTAGGAGTATGCAACACCTTTGTGATTTTGCTCACATTTCTTGCACCCAAAACAAAATCGACAAAAGGGGCACGCTTAATGATCTCTTCCCCCAGATGGCTTGCAGTACACCCACAAACACCAATCTTCGCACCCTCTTTTTTCCGTTTATTAAAGAGTCCGATTTCACTAAAGAGTTTATGCACCGGTTTTTCACGCACGCTACATGTATTGATGAGAATCAGATCGGCCTCTTCAAGATTTTCGGTGGGTTCATACCCCTCTTTTTGTGTCAATTCAGCAATCATATGCTCGCTGTCGCGAACATTCATTGCACAACCGAGCGTTTCGATATAAAATTTTTTACTCATCAACGGCTCTCCGGCTTACGCCAAAATATGCACCTCATAAAGGTAATCATTGTCATCAAGGCCATAGCGTACCTCTCTAAAATAGACGCTATACCCCTTCTCCTCAAAATACTCAACCATCTCCATCAAATCTTTGTGTGAGTTTTCACGATCAAAATAGAAGATCTTCTGTCCCTCTTTCTCCACGTCTGCTTCAACTTTCTCAACACTGATAACCTTTGGTTTTGCATTCAAATCGGTACGTGCCGCTTTTAGTTCCATCGTCTATCCTCATTTTTTTGGCGTAATGTATTGATAAATTGTATCAAAATAAAGGTAAAGCTTTTATAAATGTTAAAGATTGCTTTCAGTATAATTAGACCCCTAAATAAGCTGCACACCTCTACATGCAACAAAAAAAATCACCGATAAATCATAAAAGGAATTGTTAAAGGTCATGGAAAAAATCATAGATATTATTGATTCTATTGCTCATGAAAAGGGGCTCCCACCAGAATCTGCCAAAGAAGCGTTTAAAACAGCTATTTTACAAACAGCAAAACGTGTCATTTGTGAAGATTGTGACTTTGAAGTCGAAATTAATGAAAAGAGCAAACACTATACCCTCTATCAAAAGATCACAGTTGTCGAAAGCAATGATCCACGCCTTGCACGTGAACCAGAGAAGTATATCTCTGTTGAAGAGGCCAAAGAGATCGATCCTGATGTTGAGATTGGCGATGAGATGACCAGTGAAGTGAATCTTGAAGATTATGGTCGCAGTGCGGCAGCTGCACTCTATCATGAGATCGAATACCATATTCAACGCTTTGTTGAAGAGCAGATGTTTAACAAATATAAGGCAATGGTTGGTACGATTGTCAGTGGCCCTGTCACACGTGTTGATAGTGAACAAAATACCTATATTGAGATTGATGAAGTGCGTGCAGTCCTTCCAAAACGGAACCGTATCAAAGGTGAATCTTTCCGTGTCGGCGAGACGATCAAAGGGATTTTACGCTATGTTGGAATCGATAAAAAGTTTGGAATTCACCTTGAAATTTCACGCACCATGCCAAAATTCCTTGAAGAGCTCTTACGTAAAGAGGTTCCAGAGATTGCCGATGGTCTTGTTGTGATTGAAAAATCTGCACGTATTCCAGGAGAGCGTGCTAAAGTTGCATTAAGTGCCACCAGTCCGCGTGTCGATCCTGTCGGTGCTACGGTTGGTGTACGAGGGGTACGTATCAATGCAGTCAGCCAAGAGCTTCATGGAGAGAATATCGACTGTATCGAATATTCACCTATTCCTGAAATCTTTGTTGCACGAAGCCTAAGCCCTGCAATTATTAGCAGTGTAAAAATTGAAGATGGTAAAGCGATTGTCACCCTACCAAGCGATCAGAAATCCAAAGCGATCGGTAAGAGTGGTATCAATATCCGTCTTGCCTCAATGCTTACAGGGTATCAGATCGAACTCAATGAGATCGCAACAACATCAACAGCAAACACGCAAAATAGTTCACAAGAGGAAGAGAAACCAACCAATCCTGACGCACTTAAAGCACTATTTGGGGAATAATTCACACCCACGGCGCACCCCTGCGCCGTCCCCACTTATATCATCCGTATAAAAATACTATTTAACACCCCATCCATCATCCATCATCCATCATCCATCATCCATCATCCATCATCCATCATCCATCATCCATCATCCATCATCCATCTTCCATCTT
>QNYO01000062.1 GCA_003978765.1 Hydrogenimonas sp.
AAAGCTCTTTATTGCCTTCAAATATATTTCTTAGCGTATCTAAAAAGAGGCTCTTTCCAAATCGTCTTGGTCGTGCAAGAAAGGCATATTTATAGTTCAAAATAAGCTCTAATGCCTCTTTTGTCTTATCGACATAGACATAATCATTGGTTCTGATTTCTCGTAAATTCTGAATACCTACCGGTAATCTTTTTAGCATACAAAACTCTCCTACTCTTTACATTCGATTATATCATACAGGTCTAATTCCTAAAAAAAGAGATAAAAGTAGGTTATCTGCTCATAAATAAAAAGGACTCTATAGGTATTTTTTATACTCTTCTCTAAAAACCCTATCCAGACTCTCTTAACTCATCTTATTCCGACTGACCAACCATCTCCATCCTATAACTATCAATAGTAGTAAAAAGATTCCAGTTCCTATAAGCACCATATTTTTACTAATGTTTTTGATATCTGATGTTGCACTATCCTCTTTCTCAATACGCATATGCAACGCTTCTTGAAACTCCTCCAACTCTTGAACTACTTTCTCCAAGTAGTGTGTACTCTCTTCATATTTTGCATAAACAATCACTATTTGATTATTCTCTTTTATTGCCTCTTCCAATACTTTCATATGAAGTATAGGCTTCATAGATACAAGAAGGGCTTTATACTCTTCTAATGATCTTTTTAAAATATCTAATGTTTTAGGACTCTCTTTGATTCTATCATTTTCTGATTCAGCTAATGCAAGTATTTTTTGCTGTTCGATTTTTATTCTTATAAAATAACGCATAAGTAGAATCATCAAAGATTGTGCTTTAATCTCCTCATCTTTGATCTCCATAGCTATTTCTTTGACTTTATCAAGACTCTTATGGTTCAAGTCGGTATTGTCATTCATACGGTATAAAAGCCTATCTAAATAGATAGCAAACATTAATGGTATAAACGCATTATCAGGTTCTGCCAAAATGGCATAGCGAAAATAGTTGGTTGTCAACTGATCATAGTCAAACTTCTCTTCATAGAGTGTGGAAACAGCATAGATAAAAGCGGGAAGTGTTCTACGCAACTTTTGTTCTCGTGCTAACTCAATAGCCTTTTGTGCATCCTCTTTTGCTTCTCTATATCGATTCCTTACAAAGAGTAAATAACTTCGTAATACATAATCTTTAATACGCTCTTTGGAATCATCCGTAACAATTTTAAATTGATCAAGAGCATGTTGCAGAACCTTCTGATTTGACTCTGTAAATAGTGGTTTTTCAGTATCAATAGACTCTTTAAGATACTCCACTATCTTCTCATACTCAGAAGAGCCATCTTCATTTTGAGGAATAGGTAGTGTAAGCATTTTTTTACTATCATCGACAAATTTATGATAATTATAGGTATTGATAGCAGTCGTCAAGGTATAATCGATAATGACTTCCGTTGAAAATGTCAATGCTGCTGTTAATATTGCGATGCCACCTGCAATACCAAGCCCTCCTGTTGCCAATGAACCAAAACCGATAAGTGCCAAACCGTAATTTGTAGCAGCAATTCCAGAATAACCTGCCAAACTTCCAATCCAACTTCCAATACTGATAACGATTGGAGAGGCTGTACCTCCTGTAAAAAAGACGATGAATCCTACTGCAATGGCAATGATGGCAGACAATATCCAACCAATAGCTAAAGACTCTACATAGAAAGATTCAAAAGTTGCAAACTCTTCAGCCAATAATGGCGTAGAAAACAATATAGTAAAACCTACAATTTTCCATACCAATTGCAGTTGCTTCATTACAAAAGAGTTAATAAGATTTTGATCTGTTCAACTTGCTGTTCAGGAGTACCAAAGATCAACTCCACCCCTTTTCTCTTAGCCCAAAACTTATATTGCCGTAGGACTTCTTTATTCTGTGGCTTTTCTGTAAAGCTAAACACTTTCAAAGTACTATTTTGTGTATGGTTTTGGGCATATAGATTTAATGTATCAAGATCTGCTTTATACTTATCTATTGGCATTTTTGTTGAAGAGGCATAGTTCTTTGCCTCTATAAGAATCTCTTTACCATCTTTTTTAAGTAGTACATCAATATCGGTTAATGAATTTTTAACACCATCATCAAACTTTTTACCAATAGCAATCACATCAAAGCCCTCTTCAACAGCATGGTTGGCAATACGCAACTCATTTAAATGCCCCTTGGTCACCTGATCACTATTGCCAATAATCTTACTTAATGTCTCTTTGAAGCCATCTTTTCCACTGAGATTTTTAAACATTTGCTTCGCTTCAGCACGACTAATCTTTCCTTGATATACCGCAATACGTAAATAAATATCTTCCTGCACTTCTTGAGGAAGATTCATCTTTCCAATGATTTTTTTAACCTGCTTAGTCCCTTGAAAACTATCACTTAACTTGGAAAGTTTTATAATCTCACTGTCAGGAATACTCTTTGTGCTTTCTAAAAACGTACCAAAAAACTTTGCTATTTTGATAGTATTTGTAATTTGATCAGCTGTTGCATATCCTAAAAGTAACCATATAAACAAAAAGATCTTTCTCATGAATACTCTCCTCTATGTTCATATAGAATGGTATATTCAAATATCTCTTTATTAAAACTATTTCTAACTTATTAAATTATTTAATTTGATATTTTAACAAAAAATAGGCAAATCTCTATCTCTAACCAAGCTCAATAATCCGATCACTACACCACTGTGCTAAATCCCTATCATGGGTAATCATTAAAATACCTACAGAATCAAGGGTTTTGAGGAGTAGTTTCATCACATCGAGCTGAATCAGATTATCGAGTGCCGATGTGGGTTCATCGGCAAGAAGTAGTTTTGGCTTCATAAGTAGCGCACGTAAAATAGAGGCTCTTTGGAGTTGTCCACCAGAGAGTTCATAGGCTCTTTTTTTAAGTAAGTTTCGCTCAAATCCCATCTGCTCACAGAGTGTATCGATTCCTTCTAAAGAGGCGACATCGGCAATCTGATTCTCTATCGTATAGGTAGGATGAAAAGAGCTGTAAGGGTCTTGAAAGACTTGTGAAAAAGGGGCTTTCTCAATACGCCCCGATAGGGGTTGGAGGTTGCCTGCAATCAGTTCAAAAAGGGTACTCTTTCCACTTCCACTTGGACCAAGAATCGTGACAATCTCCCCTTGATGGAGTTTCAAAGAGAACTCTTGATACAAAAGCTTCTCTTTGGTATAACCAAATGTCAGATTCTCAATCCTTAGCACAACCTCCTGACGCTTCATTTAGCGGATCTGCCCTTCCCCGTAAATTTTATATTTGTAGGTTGTCAAATCGTTAATCCCCATCGGTCCTCGTGCATGGAGCTTGTTGGTACTAATCCCTACCTCTGCACCAAAACCAAATGCTCCACCATCGGTAAAGCGGGTTGAGGCATTGACATAGACACATGCCGCATCCACTTCATTCAAAAACTTCTCAGCCACACGATGGTTATTGGTCAAAATCGCTTCAGAGTGTCCAGAGCCATAGGTACGAATATGCTCAATCGCCTCTTCAACCCCTTTGACCACTTTAATCGAAAGGATATTTGCAAGATATTCGGTATGGTAATCCTCTTCTGTCGCAGACTCAACATCGATAATTGCACGTGTCTGCTCATCACCAAGCAGTTTGGTCGATTCAGCATCAAATGCAGTTTTAAGCTTTGGTAAAATCTCCTTAGCAATCGCTTCATCGACAATCAAAGTCTCCATCGCATTACAGACACCTGGACGCTGACATTTGGCATTGACAGCAATCCGAACAGCTTCATCAATATCAGCATCTTGATGGATATAGGTGTGGCAGAGTCCTTTATCGTGTTTCACGACAGGCACGGTCGCATTCTCATTGACAAAGCGGATCAATGCTTCACCACCACGTGGAATGATAAGATCGACGTACTGATCCATCTTAATCAGCTTCGCCACCCCTTCACGACTGCTATCGGGCAGAAGGCTAACCAATGCTTTAGGCAATCCTTCACTCTCCAACGTCTCTTGGATCACTTTTGCAATCGCTTCATTACTCTTCTGTGCCTCTTTTCCCCCTTTAAGAATGGCAACATTACCACTCTTAAAACAGAGAGCCGCTGCATCACTGGTGACATTAGGGCGTGATTCATAGATGATACCAATGACACCAATCGGAATCGAAACCTTTTCAATGCGCAAACCATTATCGGTCACCCAACCATCTAAGACACGTCCAACAGGCTCTTTAAGGGCTGCAATCTCACGCACAGCCTGTGCCATCGCTTCAATACGGCTCTGATCGAGATAGAGTCGATCCATCAATGCTGAAGAGAGGTTATTGCGTTTGCCCTCTTCCATATCAAACTTATTATGCTCGATAATCAAGGCACTATTAGCCACCAATGCATCGGCAATTTTATTCAAAACACGATTCTTAACCTCTCCACTCAGTGTGGCAAGAACTGAAGCGGCTTGTTTCGCCTCTTGTAAATAACTTTCCATCATCTCCTCCTATTATTTAAAAGATCTTTCAAACTCTCCATTGGGTCTTTACCCTCTAAAATAGCATAGACCTCATTGGCAATGGGCAAATAGATATCATTGGTTTTAGAGATGGTATGGAGGGCTTTGGCAGTACCCACCCCTTCAGCCACCTCTCCAAGCTCTTGAAGAATCTCATCAAGCGTTTTTCCCTCGGCAAGCCCCAAACCGACACGGAAGTTTCTTGAGAGTTTACTACTCGCTGTTAAAAAGAGATCGCCTGCACCACTAAGGGATAAAAAGGTCTCCTCTTTGGCACCAAACTCACGCCCCAAACGTGCCATCTCAACAAGCCCACGCGAAATGAGGCTTGCCCGTGCATTCTCACCAAGCTTTAATCCCTCACAAATGCCCCCTGCAATGGCAATGACATTTTTGTAAGCACCACCAATTTCAGCCCCAATCACATCGGTACTCACATAGGTCTTGATAAAGTTGGGAAAGAGTTCACTCCATGCTGTCGCAGCCAGACGGTTATGGCTATTAAGGACCAGAGCTGTTGGTAAGCCTGCCATCACCTCTTTGGCAAATGAAGGACCACTCAAATAGGTCAAATGGCTACTGGGTACAAATGTTTCATAAATCTCATTCAAAAAAGCACCCGTATCAGCCTCAATCCCTTTGGAAGCAACAAGGATATTATGATCTTTAAAACTGTAGTGTTGAGAGAGCCATGCACGTATCGATTGGGCGGGAATTGTCATCACAACATTCTCCACCTCTAGTGCCTCATCAAGTGAGACAAAGCCAGGAATATCACGCTCTCTTCTTGATGTAATCACCACTTCACACTTTTGACGCAAAGCAAAGGCGAGTGCCTGCCCCCACTTTCCTGCTCCAATCACTGCAATCTTCTTCACTCTCTCATCTCCTTTTACTCAGGCAGTGGTTCATCACCACTCAATAACCGATAAAAGCGTTCAAGGGCTTGACGTTCTCCCAATAAGACCAACACATCCCCTGCATCAAACTTATGGTTAATCCCTCGTGAAACAAAGATAAAGTCATCACCCAACTCTTTATCGGTAATACCAATCAGCACCAACCCATAAGCTCTAAAATCGACCTCATTGACATACTTATCTTCAAGAAATGAGTTGGGTGGAATCTCTATCTCTTCAATCCGAATATGGTTATCGGCATAAATAATCTCATCAAGCACCTTTGTCACAGCGGGTCGGGTAATAATATCGACAATTCTATTGGCACTCGACTCATAGAGATCAATCACCTTGTCTGCTCCGATAAATTTGAGTTTCCGACTGCTTTCGGCCGAGGTTGAAACTGAAATAATCGTTGAATCCGTTGTGATACTTTTGAGTGACAAGACCAAAAAGATGTTGTGTGAGATATCATCCATTGCACAAAAGAGAATTTTATGATCAATTCCCAACTCTCTTAGGGCGGTATCATCAATCAGATCGATATGATAGGCTGTCACAATACCATCCTCTTTGGCTCGTTGAATCGCCTCTTCATCACTATCGGCTACATAGATCTTGGAAAAGTTGGATGAGAGGATCTCATAAATACGATGGCCTAAAGTACCATAGCCAAAAAGGATAATATCACGTGACTCTTGCTTTGAACCGAACACTTTGTTCCAACCTTCCCTTAAAATCTGCAATACTGACACTATACCCCATCACAACAAGAATATCACCCGCTTCTAACGTGGTGGCTTCTGAAGGATTAAAGGTGACAATATGCTTTTTCTTATCGCTATCTTTCATCCGTTTCAAAACAGCCAAGAGGACTAAGCGATTGGCTGAAAAGTCAAAATCCCCAATGGTTGCACCATCAAGAAAGGAGCCAAACTTAATCTCAACTTCATCAATTCTGGCTGTTCTCTTTTGGGTCAAGATCGCTTGCATCGCCTCAAATGCGACAGGCTGACCGATATAGACAGCTCCTAATAGACCTGCAATCTCTTCAGGCATAATCACATGATTCGCACCTGCAAGTTTAAGTTTTTTTGCCACACTCTGATCACTGCATCGTGCAATAATCTCAACATGTTTACAGAGACTTCGGGCATTAATCGTAATAAAGACATTGGTGATATCATCATGCGTCACACAGATAACCGATTTGACATTATCACAAAGCTTCAACTTCAAAAATGTTTCACTTTTGGTCGCATCGGCACGTAGTACATGAAAGCCATCAAGCTCTGCCTTCTCTACCTTCTCAGGATCGGATTCAATCACCAAAAAGGTCTCTCCTGCATCTTGTAACTTCTTTGAGACCAGTTGACCAACCTTTCCATAACCACAAACAAGATTGATCTCTCGCTTTTTCATAATCTGGTTCATGACACGGGTCTCTTTAATTTCGGGCAACTTTTCGCTAAAAGCTGAAACAATAATTGAGGTCAAAAAGGAGATCGCACCGATACCTGTAAGGATAATCAGCATCGAAACCGCACGCCCCTCGGTTGTGATGGGAGCAATATCTCCATACCCCACTGTTGTAATCGTCACAAGTGCCCAATAGACAGCATCAAAAAGACCATTAATATTGGGATTGGTACCGTTGCCTTCAAAGACATAGATCATCACCGATGCAATCATCGTAAAGAAGGCAAGCAGTGTCATTAGGGTGTAGAGTTCAATCTTCTTACTTCGTAAAATCTCAAAAAATTGTAATAGGCTCTTACTGTAACGGAGCATCTTGAAGGCTCGAAAGAGAACAAAAACACGAAGCACTCGAATTTCACGATAACTTGGAAGAATTGCAATCAAATCGATCAATGCCGGTAGTGAGGTGATATAGCTCCACTTTTTCGCCACAATCTCCTTGAAGACTTTGGAGAGCTTAAAGGGCTTTTCAAAAAATTGCGACTCCTCATATTCAGCAATGATCACTTTATGCATATCATCATGCACCCATAACCGCAAAAGATATTCAACAACAAATATCGTTGTCACGATATAGAGATCATAGTAGTCAAGCCATGCTGAGACATGCTCACGCACATCGATCACTAAGATGGTAACACTTGAGAGGATGATGACAACCATAAAGAGATCAAAATATTTTTTGTAGGGGTAGTCATCGTTGTTGAGGATATTGTTAAAAAACTGTTTAATACGCTGATAGCGTGGCGCACTCTCCAAGAAGTAGGAGAATGCGATCAGATACTTCAAAAAGAGCTGTTTCAAGAGTTTAGACGCTCTTTAAGCAGTTGGTTGACTTTACCAGGGTTGGCAGAGCCTTTAGAGGCTTTCATCACTTGCCCAACAAAGAAACCAAAGAGTTTCTCTTTTCCACCCTTATACTCTTCAACCTTATCTTGATTGTTTGCCAAGACTTCATCAATGAGTGCCAAAATTGCACTATCATCACTCACCTGTTTCAGTCCAAGCTTTTCAATCGTCTCATCCACATCGGCACCGACATTTTCAAAGAGATAGTCAAGTACCTCTTTACCTGCCTTACCGCTAATGGTACTCTCTTCGATACGTTTTACAATCAGAGCAAGCTGTTTGGCTGTGACAGGTGAGGTTTCAACCGTCATACCCCCTTTGAGTCGTCCTTGCAATTCGATCGTGAGCCACTTCGCCGCCTCTTTCGGATTGGCACCCTCTTCAATCATCTCTTCAAAGAATTGTGCCATCTCAACCTCTGCGGTGATAACGGTGGCATCATATTCACGAATCCCAAACTCTTTGACATAGCGCGCACGCTTGGCATCTGGCATTTCAGGGATATTTTTTGTCTCTTCGATCATCGCATCGTCAAGAATGACAGGGAGCAGATCGGGTTCAGGAAAGTAGCGATAGTCAGCACTATCCTCTTTACCACGCATTGAACGGGTCTCACCTTTAACGGTATCAAAGAGACGTGTCTCTTGCCACACCTCTTCATCATAAACACCATCTTCCCACGCCTCAATTTGGCGTTGTACTTCATAATCAATCGCTTGATGAATAAAGCGGAAGCTGTTCATATTCTTAATCTCTACACGGGTGTAGAGTTTATCATCTCCCTTTGGACGGATCGAAACATTAACGTCACAACGGAAAGACCCCTCTTGCATGTTGGCATCACTAATACCAAGATAGCGAACAATCGCATGCAACTTTTTAAGATAGCGTACCGCTTCATCGGCACTTCGCATATCTGGTTCACTTACAATTTCAAGCAGAGGTGTACCTGCACGGTTCAAGTCAACAAGTGACTGGTTGCCTTCATGCATATTTTTTCCCGCATCCTCTTCAAGGTGGGCACGGGTAATTCCGATACGTTTTTGTGTTCCATCATCGAAATCGATCATCAAATGACCGTTTTCAACAATAGGAATCTCAAACTGGCTGATCTGATACCCTTTTGGAAGGTCTGGATAGAAGTAGTTTTTACGATTAAAGACAGACTTTTTATGAACCGTCGCCTCAATCGCATGACCAAACATCATCGCCTTTTTGACCGCCTCTTTATTCAAAACAGGAAGCGCACCAGGCAGACCGAGACATACTGGACAGGTATGTGTATTCTGTCTGTCGGCAAAACTGGTCGCACAATTACAGAAGATTTTCGTTTTGGTGTTGAGCTGAACGTGGACTTCAAGCCCGATAATCACTTCAAACATATTGGGAAGTTCCTTGAAAATGGTTTTAGTTTTATTCTACAAAATAACGTATCGACGCGAAACCGTCGGCTCCGGCGTTTTTGACAGCTTCAATCTGATCATCTGTCACAATACCGCCAAGTGCAAAGAGTTTGATAGATATTTTATCTTTAATTTCTTTTAACTTCTCTAAACCGACAGGTGCCCCTTTTCCGGGTGTTGCAAAAATAGGACTAAAGGTTATGGCATCGGCACCATAACGCTCTGCCAATAACGCTTCATCAAGTGTATGGGTACTTACAATGGTCCATAAACCAAAGGATTTGGCATCACCAATTTCATGAAGGGCATTTGAGGGAAGATGAACACCATCCGCACCCAATCTTTTGGCTAAAGCACTATCGGTATGTAGTAGAAACTTAATCTCTGGATAGAGGGGTTTAAGCGAAAGAAAGCTCTTTGCTAAGGTTGCATAATCTGCTGTCTCTTTATCTCTTAAGACCACCATATCAATCGGTTGAGAGCTCAACACTTGATAGAGGGTATGTTTGAGATAGGCAGGCTCTGAAGTGTAGTACTTCGGATCAGTGATCGCGTAACGTAGCATCATGAGAGGCATTGAGTGATGCTTGGATCGATTCAAGAATCTCACGTTGGCGTTTTAGCTCTCTAAGCTTTTCAAACTGCAAAGATGCTACTTCCAACATGACGACCAAAAATAGACCGAAAAGTGAACCGATCATGCCAGCCATAAGGGCAACAATAAGACCAAAAGGGAGAAATGACCAGAAAAGGAAGATGGCACCGAGCAGGGCCAAAGCCCATGCGGCACCAAGAAGAAAGCTGATAATTGTCTCAGCAAATCTCTGTTTCAAAGAGAACTCCGCAAAATTAGAGAGCCTCTTCTTCCAAGAGAACAGCTCCAGCAAGATAGACGTATGTCAAAATCATAAAGATGAATGCCTGCAAAATTGCAGAGAATGAGAGAAGTAAGAATGCTGGAAGTGGCACGATCCATGGTGCAAGCATAAGAAGAACCCAAAGGAAAAGATCGTCACCCTTGATGTTACCGAAAAGACGGAAAGAGAGAGAAATGATACGTGAAATATGAGAGACGATCTCAATTGGGAACATCAATGGTGCAAGCCACTTAACTGGTCCCATGAAGTGTGCAAAGTAGTGAACAACACCATGTCTTCGGATACCTTCAAAGTTGTAGTAGATGAAGACAATCAACGCCAATGTAAGCGTCATGTTGATGTTGCCTGTTGGAGACTCGAAACCTGGGATGATACCAAGAACGTTTGCGATAAAGACGATAATTCCGATGGTTGCAACAAGCGGAAGATACTTTCTCGCATTGGTTTCACCAATAACGTCGCGTCCCATTGCAACAACGCCTTGAAGATACGCTTCCATAATGTTTTGCGCACCAGTTGGAACAAGTCGGAGTGACTTTGTTGCCATTTTTGCAAGCAGTAGAGCCAATACAGCTGTCAAAAGTACATGGGTCGTAAATACGAACGCATGTGAGTGGTTGATGGCTCCAAAAAAGGTAAATACACCTTCCATTCGGCTTCCTTTGATCTGAATTTGTGCGATTTTAGCATAATCTCCATTAATCAGGCTTTAACAGAGTGCTTATATCACGCTTTTCTCTTGCCCAATACGATAAAGTGCAAAGTCATATTTGACAGGATCATCAGGAGAGAAAACTTTCAATCGCTCGGTCAACTCCACAGCCGCTTTCCAGTCATAAGTTTTACGCTCTAAAAGACCCAATTGACGGCTTACATGAAAGGTATGGGTATCGAGTGGAATGATAAGATCGGCAGGTGAAACCTCCTGCCATCGCCCTAAGTCTAGGGCATCGTGACGCACCATCCAGCGTAAAAACATCATCCAGCGTTTATAAGGACTGGTTGGTCGTCCATTTTTGGGCAGTGAACCGATCAAAAAACGGTATCCCCTACTCTCATAATGGTTAACCTGCTCAAATCTCTGAATCAGAGCAAAAACACCCTCAATGACTTGACCAGACTTTTGGTAAGCTTCAACAAACCTCTCCTTCAACTCCCCCTCTTCCAAACGACGCAGGGTTACAAAGATTTGAAAGAGATCTTCTGAAGATTGAAAGCGGTAGTAAAAAGGTGCCAATGCCTCTTTTAAAACTGCTTCATCACAATTGAGAAGCGAAAAGTCCAACTTTTTAAGAAACTTAACAATGGCATTGGCGTTCCCATAACCAAAAAGGGCACAGAGTAAAATGGCACGATCATCCTCTAAATCTTTTGCCACTTGCAGAGGATCAGCACCCCCATTCAGAAGTTCAGAGGGATCATTACGCTTTTTAACCTCTGCTTCAAGCCTCTCACGCAAGCTTATAGAAGCGTTTTCGCTCACTCGATCCTCCAATCTTCATCTGTTTTCTATATTTGGTAATGGTTCGTCGCACCATCTTCACCCCAAACTTCTCCTCAATCATCTCCAAAAGCTTTTGGTCACTAAAGGGTTTACTACGATCTTCAGAAGCAATGGTATCGGCAATAAACTGCTTAATGACCGCATTACTCACCTCTTCATCAATCCCTGCTGTAAAGAATGCCTTCATTGGGAAGATGCCACGGTCACACATAAGATATTTATTGGCAATGGCACGGGAAATTGTTGAGGGGTTATGATCAAACTCATCAGCAATATCTTTAAGCTTCATCGGGCGAATATCACCCCCATGAAAAAAGTCATACTGAAACTCAACAATCATCAACCCAATTTTATAGAGTGTCGCTTTACGCATCTGAAGAGCATCAATAAGGTCACGTGCCTCTTTAATCTTTTTACGGACAAAACTGTGGTCATTACGCGCCTCTTCAATATGTATATCGGGATAGAAGAGATCATTAATGGCAACCTCGATTCCACCCTTTGTGGTTTTAATAATCAGATCAGGAATAATTGGGCTGGAGGGTTCAAGAATATCGAGTGCTGGAGGATTTTTAAAGGTGCGAATGACCCGAAGTGCTGCCTCATAATCGGGATGGTCACGAAATTGGCTAATCTGATCAAAAGATTGAAGCATCTTTTCAACCAATGAGTAGAGAGGATCATCAATACCACTTTGACGCAGTTGGAAGAGCATAGCTTCGGGGGCATTTTTGGCACCCACACCTGGCGGATCAAGATAGGCGAATCGTTGGCGTATCTTCTCAACCTGTATGGCAGAGATACCAAAGCTTTTGGCGATTGTCTCAACGCACCCTTCAAAGTAGCCCTCAGTATTAATCTCCTCAATAATTGCGTAAGCAACCGATTCACTCAATGGAGTTGGGAAAAGGGGTGCATTAATCTGTTCGGTAAGTAGTTCATAGAGTGACTTTTGGTGTGCTGTAAGTGCCTCAATCGTTTCTGTATTTGCAGAGAGATCACTCTGGTAAGGGTACGGAGAGGTAACACGACTTAATGGCTCTTCAAATCCTGATCGAACCTGAATATAGGGATTCTCTTGCTCATAAGCTCTCAGATGATCTTCAAGCTCTTCTAAACCAGCTTGTAAGATCGGAAGCCAACTACGTAACGTGTTAGAGAGTTTGCTCTTAACCTGTACGTTTTGGCTCTGTCGGAGTCTCATAGCGTAAAATGCTCTCCAAGGTAGTATTTGATAACATCAGGGTGCGAGGCGATCTCCTCTGCACTCCCTTGTGCCATCAGTTCACCCGATCGCATCACATAGGCACGATGGCAAATGCCCAATGTTTCGCGCACATTATGGTCGGTAATCAATACACCAATATCGAGTTCAAGGAGTTGACGGATTACATTTTGAATATCAATCACAGCAATGGGATCGACACCTGCAAATGGCTCATCAAGGAGAAGAAACTTTGGTTTGCTCACCAATGCCCGTGCAATTTCAGCACGTCGTCGCTCTCCACCGCTAAGCCGAATCCCTTTACGGTGACGAATCGGTTCGATATTAAAGAGTTCCAAGAGGTTTTCAATCCGCTTGTAGGCACTCTTTTTATCAAGCTTTGCCGCTTCTGCCGCAATCAATAGATTCTCTTCAACGGTCAAATCTTTAAAGATACTCGACTCTTGTGGCAAATACCCGATCCCCATACGTGAACGGACATGAAGCGGATCTTTGGTCACATCAATATCATCGATATAGACATGCCCACTAGTGACACCAATCAGACCGCAGATCATATAAAATGTTGTGGTTTTACCCGCACCATTGGGACCAAGCAGTCCAACAACCTCTTTGGTATTGAGCTCTAATGAGATCCCTTTGACAATCTCTGTCTTTTTGATCGTTTTACGAATATTTTCGGCACGCAAATTATGCATCCGTCGTCACCTTATATTGCCGTTTCCCCTCTTTTGGCGTAATCTCAACCACAGCAACATAAAAACCGTGCATACGCAAAAGATTCTCGAGTGCTTCATCACCCCACTCGATCAGATGCCATCCTGGCTCTTCAAGACTCTCTAACAATCCCATTGCCATAAACTTCTCATTAGGACACTGGTAAAGATCGTAGTGATAGAGACCATTGTCATAAATCTGTTGAATCGAGAAGGTGGGAGATGTCACCTCATCAGAACACCCCTTGACTTTGGCAAGGGCTTTGGTCAGTGTTGTTTTACCTGCTGCCAAATTGCCACGTAAAAAGATGACAGCATCGTCGGGAAAAATCTCTTTCATCTGCTCTGCTACGCTCATAAGACCTTCGAGCGGTGCTTCCATAACTGTTGTCATAGTGCGTTGGAAACCTCTATAATCTTTTTCAATGCCTCTTTGGCACGTCCCGAATCGATCGTCTCTTCAGCGATCTGCAAACCATCTTGAAAGTCGCGTGCCTTGCCATCAACGATTAATGCCGCTGCCGCATTAATCAGCACAATATCCCGTTTTGGCCCTCTCTCTTCACCAAAGAGAATTGCTGTCGTAATCTTCGCATTCTCCTTGGCATCTCCACCTTTGATCGCCTCCATCGATACACGGCGTATGCCATAGGCTTCCGGATCGATTGTAAGTGTATCAAGGCTTCCCTCTTCAACCATTTCGGCAACAGTGCGATCGCTAATGGAGATCTCATCAAGCCCGTCACAACTACTGACCACCATCGCTCGACGGCTTCCAAGCTTCTTCAAAGCTGTTGCCATCTTTGGAACAAATGTTGGGTCAAACACACCGATCAACTGCTTTTTGACATTGGCTGGGTTGCTCAAAGGGCCAAGGATATTAAAGATGGTACGGTGTGGGATCGATTTTCGTATTGGCATCACAAACTTCATCGCTGGATGGTGATGAATGGCAAAGATAAAGGTAAAACCGCACGCTTCAAGCATCTTCACCTGCTGTTCTGGGGCAAGATCTAAACGGATACCAAGATGCTCAAGCATATCAGCACTTCCTGACTTACTGGTAATTGAGCGGTTACCATGTTTGGCTACATAACAGCCAGCACCTGCCAATAGGAGTGAAACGGTTGAAGAGATATTAAAACTACCGCTCTTATCCCCACCTGTACCACAGTTGTCGATCAACTTCTCTTGTAAATCTTTAGAGACAGGGAGTTGAATCGCATGCGCACGCATCACTTCTGCTGCTGCAGCAATCTCATCGGCACTCTCACCACGCTCTGCCATCTCAATCAATAGAGTTCTTGCCTCTTCTTCTGCCATCTGACCACTAAAGAGTCTTTCAAAGGCACGTTTGGTCTCATCGTAGGTCATCCGATCTCCTCCACATACTCATCTTTTGCACTTTTGGGAATCGTTTTTGTTGTAGGAATTTTAAGCACCTTGTACTGCTTTGCGCCTTTGAGGTAACGTATCTCGATCTGATCGCCCACTTTGACCTCTTTACTCGGCTTAGCCTGCACACCATTGATAAAGACAACACCACTTTTGACCATATCCTGCGCAATGGTTCGACGCTTTACAAGATTCACACTACTTAAATACTTATCGATTCGCAAATTTTCTCCAACTTTTTCTTTTATTTTATCGACTTGATGATTAAATTAAAGTTTTGAGCCAATCGCAATTGCCCTTTTTTCTCATTGATAGACAACTTTCAATCACATACTTTGTGATGTAACCAAATCTTCGATAGAATAGCCCTATGAGAGATGAAACCTTTATTCGTATCACAATTGCAGATGATCAAGCAATCCTCTTCTGTTCGGGTGAGTGGACGATTGATAACCTTGATCGCATTGAACGCACCTATGAGCAACTAAAGCCCCAACTGATAAGTGTCAAAAGCGTTCTATTCGATCTTCAAGGTATCCAATCGATCGATACAGGGTCCATGCTCTTTTTTATTACAATCCGCCAATCACTTCAACAGCACAAACATCTCCAAGCCTGTCATCTCTCTAAAGAGTTTTGTCGGATGTTTCGACTCGTCAAACGTTTTACACAGCCAACACCACCACCCCAAAGAAATCTTTTTGACACAATCGTGCAACGCTTTCAACAGATTGGCAAAGCAAGTACCGAGATCATTAAAGATCTTATACTCTTTCTCAATTTTATCGGTCAACTCACCGTGGCAACCTTTCATATGATACTGCATCCTTCCACCTTCCGTTTGAAAGAGACTGCCACCAATCTCTATAAAGCAGGCGTCACTGCTCTACCCATTGTTGCATTGAGTGCCTTTCTTGTTGGTATTGTTATTACCTTTCAAAGTGCTGTCCAACTCCAAAAGTATGGTGCCAATATTTTTATTGTCGAATTGGTCGGTATCTCTATTCCAAGAGAACTCTCCCCACTTATTACTGCCATTATTGTTGCAGGCCGAAGTGGCTCAGCTTATACAGCACAGATTGGGGTGATGAAGATTACTGAAGAGATTGATGCGATGAAGACGATGGGCTTTGAGATCTTTCGCTTTTTGGTCCTTCCACGGGTCATTGCAATGATGATTGCTCTACCGCTGCTCATCTTTTTTGCCGATATTGTCGGAATTTATGGTGGACTTCTTGTCGCCAAACTTCAGCTTAGCATCACCCCAGCCCAATTTTTAGAACGCCTCCATGAAACGGTGGATGTTCGCCACTACCTTGTTGGTCTCTTTAAAGGTCCTTTTTTTGCACTGATTATCGCATCTGTTGGATGTTTTCGAGGCTTTCAAGTCTCCAGTAATACCGAAAGTATCGGACGCTATACAACCATGAGTGTCGTCAATGCCATCTTCTTAGTGATTGCGATGGACGCACTCTTCTCTATTATCTTTACGGAGCTTGATATATGACAAAACGTGAAGTGATTATGATTCGTAACCTTGAAACACGATTTGGTGCAAAGGTGATTCATGAAGATGTTAACTTAACCATCTATGAAGGAGAGATCTATGGACTGCTTGGTGGCAGTGGATCAGGTAAGACAACACTCCTTCGTGAAATGATTATGCTCCTACAACCCACCAAAGGAACGATCAAGGTTCTTGGATACGATCTAAAAAATATCTCCCGACAAGAGGCACAAAAACTTCGTAGCGAATGGGGGGTTCTTTTTCAATTTGGTGCACTTTTTACCTCATTAACAGTTGGTGAGAATATTGCCATTTGGCTCAAAGAATATACTAATCTCTCTGAAAAGATGATTCAAACCATTCTTCTTTCAAAGCTTGAGATGGTTGGCTTAGACCCATCGGTTGCAAAGCTCTACCCCAGTGAGTTGAGTGGTGGAATGGTCAAGCGTGCTGCTTTGGCACGTGCATTGGTGATGGATCCCAAACTCCTCTTTCTTGATGAACCCACATCGGGTCTTGATCCTGTCAGTGCAGAGGCTTTTGATAAACTTATTACCGACTTAAGAGATCTGCTTGGGCTTACAATCGTCATGATCACCCACGACATTGACACGATTTTCAATGTCATTGATCGTATGGCAGTCCTTGGAGACAAGCATGTTGTGGCTGAAGGAACCCTCAAAGAGATCCTACAGATCGACCACCCCTTTATCCACCAATTCTTTGGTGGCAATCGTGCCAAAATGCGTATTCAAACTCTGGAGAAGCCATGGAAAGCAAAACCAACTATATCATCGTAGGACTCTTTGTCCTTCTTCTTGGAACAAGTGCTATACTCTTTGCACTCTGGATGGGAAACTACGATAATAAGCAATCATTCTCTTACTACTACACCTATATGGAAGAGTCTGTGGCAGGACTTCCACCCGATGGTTCCGTCAAATATATGGGGGTTGATATTGGTAAGGTAAAAGAGATCTATATTGACCCTGCTGATCCTACTCGTATTCGTCTGCTCCTTCAACTTCCAAAGAGTTTTCCGATTCGTGAAGGGATGTATGCTATGCTTAAATTTACAGGCATTACAGGACTTGCCTATATCGAAATTATTGGTGGAAAACGAGATGCTCCTATCCTCACAACTCAAGCAGATACGATTGCCGTCATCCCTTCAAAACCATCAATGTTGGCACAACTTGGTACCTCAGCAACCGATATTGCCGAACAGATTGCACAAGCACTCAATAAACTCAACCGAACCTTTAGTGAAGAGAATATGTATTATATCAACCATACTCTTGCCAATATCGATCACGCCTCAAAAAGTCTCAATGAGATCTTAAAAGAGGAAAATGTTAAAAAGATTGATCAAATTCTTACCAATCTTGCAAAAGCAAGTGATCAGATTGATCGTCTCTATCAGACCATCGATCTCATCTCTACAACTACCCGTGAACTTGGTAGAGAGAGCAATCAAACACTCCTTGCGATCAAAGAGAGTGCCCAATCGTTTCAACAACTGAACCAAACACTGCAGCAGCACCTTGATGCAGGAGATTTTAATATTCGATCTATTCTTCAACAAACACTTTCACAAAGCAGTGCATTGATGTATGATCTACAATCACTCATCACACAACTGCAAGAGGATGCAGAGGCTTTAAAAAATAGTCCAAGAGATCTCTTTTTTAAAGAGGCAAATCCCAATCTTGGACCTGGCGAGAAGGAGAGAGAATGAGATGGCTTATGATGGTAATCACTATCCTCTTTATGGGTGGATGTGCTGTGAAAACTGTTCCAACCCCCACCACCTACACACTACATCAAGAGACACCCTATCTTAAAAATCTACGATTACAACAGGCAAAGTTTGAGGCGTTGCGTCTTACATTAACCCACGCCACACGACTCTCTAATACAACTGCTATCTACTATCAAAAGAGTGATTTTCTGCAACAACCCTATACATACAGCCGTTGGTACGATCGTCTCGATTCGATGTTTGAGAATAAACTGATGCAGGCACTCTATACAACCAATCTTGCCAAGAGTATCCTACCCGCAACAACCCATGCCGACACCCCAATGACTTTAGAGGTTGTGATTCTCAATTTTGTTCAAGACTTTTCACAAGGAGAACCATCTATAGGGCGTGTGGTCGTTATGGCAACCTTAATCGATAATCATCAAGGTAAGACCATTGCATCCAAAAGATTTTCAGCCAATATACCTGCCCCTTCTGAAGATGCACAAGGAGGTATTGTGGCACTCAACAGAGCAACCGATCGTGTGATTATGGAGATGGTGGAGTGGCTTGAAGCACTTTAATGATCATCATAGCAAACGATAGAAAAATCGTTTGCTATGACCACTTAGAGATAGAATTTTTTGACAAAAGCCTCATCAATATCGATAAGACCGCGTGCTTTGAGATCTTCAAGAACCTTTGGATCGCAAAGGACATCACCTGGCCACTCTCTTTCGTAGCCATCAAGCTCATTTTTATCGGTTGCATCTAACATGATAAATGGTGCTTTTCGGACATCACGTAAAGCATCGATATTATTTGTGACACGCCAAACCAGCATATAGGGATTTTCAATATCGTTACGCTCTGCATCAACAACCACAAGGAGTTTGATATGGGACTGAAGTGACTCAATGGCATCAAAGAGCTCCTGTACAGATCGCTCTTTCTTATAGGCAATAACACAGATCGGTGTTTTGGTGTAGGTAAAGTACTGTTTCAAAGCAACCACATTCTTGTCAATAGTTTGCATCATCTCTAAGAGTTTGGCATCATCAAGTGCCTCCTCTACGCCATGCAAGACCTCTTCTCCCGTACAGTCAAGCCCCAACTTTCCACCCACAAGTGTTTCAGGGCTGGAGTGGTCGAGTGCATCTACGATCCCTTCTGTAATGAGAATATTCTTTGGATCAAGACGGTTAAGAATATGTTCGGTTATCTCTTCATAGTCGGTCAGTTTTGGTGCATCTTTGCCGACAAAGATGGCATGCTTGACAAAACTCATCTGTCCAACACCCCAAAAGGCGTGCATAAACTGTTTGGCATGCCCTTTGTAGTGTGTCTCCATCTGTGCCAAAATAAGGTTGTGGAAAACCCCATTTTCAGGCATATGATAATCAATAAGATCAGGTGCTGTGGTTTTAAGAAGGGGTAAGAAGATACGCTCTGTCCCCCACCCCATATATTTATCTTCAAGTGGTGGTTTACCAACAACAGTGGCTTGATAGACAGGGTTCTTTCTCATGGTAATCGCTGTCACTTCCATGACAGGATAGGGCTCTTTCAGCGTATAGTAGCCCGTATGGTCACCAAATGGTCCCTCAATCTCAAATTTCGTTGGATCGACCACCCCTTCAATCACAATATCGACATCTTCGGGAATCCAAATATCGTTGGTAATGGATTTGACAAGCTTGGCAGGTTCATTACGAACAAAACCGTATAAGAGCATCTCAAAAACACCATGTGGCAATGGTGCCTGACCACACCAGATATAGAGTGGATCACCACCTATCGCAATCGAGACTGGCATCATTTCGCCTGCATCACGATACTGATCGAAAAAGTGGCTGGCATCTTTATGAATCTGCCAATGCATTCCTAAATGGTTATTATCATACTGTTGCAGGCGATACATACCAAGGTTTTGCATCGTACCATCAAGTGATCGGGTATAGACCTGTCCCATTGTAATAAATGGACCACCATCTTCCGACCAAGTTTTTAGAATCGGTAGTTCATCCAGATCGACCTGTGATGCCGTTTTGATGATCTGCTGACAAAGACCTCTCTGTTTGAGTCGCTTTGGAAAGACATTTTTCAAAGCAAAGAGTTTTGGAATGAGTGAAAGCTTCTCCATCAACCCTTGTGGCGGTTTCATATGCAGAAGCTCTTCAATCTCTTGAGCGATCGCATCGGGGTGACGACCAAAAATCTTTTCGGTCACTTCAAAGTTGGCAAACATATTCATTACAACCGGCATATCATACTCAATCCCCTTCTCTCGATTCACCGGTCGTTTAAACAAAAGTACCTTTGAAGGCTCTTTTTTGACCTCAACATACGCCACATGTGCCATCTCAAGATTGACATCACACGGCACATCAATAATCTTTAGATCACCCTCTTGCTCCAATCGCTCCAACCATGCCTGCATATCTGCCATCTATAACCTCTCGCACCGTTCCTCTTTAAATGCCATCGCTTCAGCACGTGCCAAAAGCTCTTTTGCCCCCTGCTTAATCATCCTATCGGCAAGTTCTACCCCAAGATCGCTGGCTTGCTCTTTTTGAGCCTCCATCTGCTCTCTTAAAATCTCTGTACCATCAGGAAGGCCAACCATCGCCCGTACTAAAACACGCTCCTCTGCCACTTTGGCATGCACAGCGATAGGCACCTGACAACTCCCCTCCAAACGGGCAACAAAGTCTCGCTCAATTTTTGCGGCAAGTGCTGAATCGGAATCATTGAGCGTTTCAGCAATCTTTGCAACTTCTGGATCATCGATAATCTCAATACCAAGAGAAGCTTGCCCTGAAGGTGGAATCATAATATCGTCATCAATGGGTTCATGATAAGGTACACTCTCAAGGAGTCCAAGGCGCTTCATCCCGACATAGGCTAAGATGATTGCATCATACTCACCCTCAGCCAATTTGCGTAGACGGGTATTCACATTACCGCGAAGATTTTTAATGCACAGATCGGGGCGAATGGCACGCAGTTGCATCTGTCGACGAAGACTTGTTGTCCCGACAACAGCACCTTTTGGAAGATCCTCAATCGTCTTATATTTGTGTGACAAAAAGACATCACGAATATCATCACGCTTTGTAATCGCAGCAAGCGTAAGACCTTCAGGAAGCTCTGTTGGTACATCTTTAAGGCTATGGACTGCCAAATGGGCACGGCCAGCCAACATCACCTCTTCAATCTCTTTGGTAAAGAGCCCTTTACCACCAATCAATGCAAGCGGTTTATCTAAAATTTTATCACCCGTTGCAGTCACCACCTCAAACTCTATTGTGAGGTTGGGAAAAGCTTTTTGGAGTTCACTTTTGACATACTCAGCTTGCCACATTGCAAGCTGACTTCCACGTGTTGCAATAATCAATCGTTCCATCACTACTTCTTCTTCATAAATTGTTTATATTTATCGCGTGTAATATCTTTCTTTCCATCCACAAAGATGGTTGGTGTTCCTGTTACAAGCAATCTTCGTGACATCGCATGATCTTTTTTTAGCTTCTCATCGATCCAAGGTTGATGAATCTGTTCAGGTGATAGGGTGTAGCCAATCTTCTCTGAAACAATCTGTAAAATCTTCTTCTCATCCTTCAGACGAGGATCGATTTTAATCGTGTACATCTTATCGATGATCTCGTTCTTACCCTCTTTTTGTGCCACTTCCATAATACGCACAAGTGTCTGTGAAGCAGGATGAATCGTTACAAGTGGCAGATGGTAGTAGTAGAGTACCATTTGATCAGGATTCTTTTTGACAGCTTCAAGCAATTCTGGCACATACATACGGCAGAATGGACAGAGTGGATCAGAAAAGAGTACCAACTTATGCTCTGCATTAGGGTTACCATAAAGAAGATGCGATGCGTCATAAATATCATCTGGCATATTTGGTTGAATCATTGAACGCAGATCACGACCTGTTCGTCGATCAACCAACTCTGCAGTAATCAGATGTTTACTGACAAAAAGGATATCTTCAAAGTTGATTTGGCGTGTCTCTTGACCGCGTGTCAAATTGAGATCGACATCAACCATATAAGCCGACCACCCTTTTATCCCTGGGATTGGAAGCTTATCAACAATCTCTACATGATTAATCTTAACTTTTGGGTTTTTAGATAATCTCTTTTCAACATATTGAATCACATCACTATCGCTACCGGCAAGTGCCAGACTACTTGCGATCATCATGATGCTCAATGATTTCCACATCGATGACATCACACTCTCCTTCTTCTTGAAATGGTTTGGATTGAAAATCATACTTCTGTCGGTGCTTTCTTGTGAGTCGGCTCGCCAATAGATTGGTAAAAACACCAAACTGTAAAAGTACACCAATAATATCGGTCAAAAAGCCAGGAACAATCAACAAAATGGCACCAATCAATGCAGCTAAATTTTGATTTTGGAAGGTTTCGGGGCTCATACTCCCCTCCACCATCGCCCGCATATTTTCAAAAAAAGTATAACGGAAATTGGTTAACAGAAGTAAACCGGCAACGGCACTTCCAATCACCTCTAAAAAGGTCCCCAAAGGACCAATGGCAGAAGATAGCTCAACCGAAACGAAAATCTCAAGAAAGAGATAGATTAAAAAGTAGATCATTGGACTTTTTCCGCAACAATATTTGCAATATCGGAGAGTGCAATCTCTTGACGCTCTAAGGTTGCCCGTTCAATCAGCTCAACATGCCCATCAGCAAGCTTTTTACCCACAACCACAGCATAAGGGAAGCCAATCAACTCAAAATCTTTCATTTTAAATCCAAAACGCTCTGGACGATCATCGAGTAAGACATCAACACCTTTGGCTTTAAGCTCGTTGTAAATCTTCTCTCCTGCCTCTCTTTGTGCCTCATTTTTGGCATTTCCAATCACCACAACCACCTCAAATGGTGCAACACTTACAGGCCAAATAGCACCCTTCTCATCATGGTTTTGCTCAATCACTGCGGCAAGAAGGCGACTCACACCAATTCCATAGGTTCCCATAACAAATGGCTTACTCTTACCATTTTGATCCAAAAACTCCGCTTTGAGTGGTTCAGAGTATCGGGTACCGAGTTGGAAGATATGCCCGACCTCAATCCCTTTGGTATAGGTGAGCTTTCCACCACACTGCATACAGCAATCCCCCTCTTGGGTTTGTGCCAAGTCAGCAAACTTCAGATCTTTAAGCCCACAAAGAGAGACACCAACAATATGGTAATCTTTCTCATTGGCACCACAAATCATATCGGTAGCATCTTTGAGACTCTCATCAAAGACCATTGTAAGGTTTGGATGCGCCTTCTCCTCATAAAATGGTGATTCAGCTTCAGCAACCTCTGCTTTACGTATCAACTCAACCGGTCCCATAAAACCAGGAACCAATCCAACAGCTTCAAGCTCCTCTTCAGTGACATCTACCAACTCATTGGCACCGACACTATTGGTTGCTTTGACCTCTTGTAACTCATCGCTTCCACGTAAGAAGAAGAGGACAATTTCACTTTTTCCTTCATCATAGAGTGCTTTTTTCGCTACTGCTTTAATGAGATAGTAGGGATCCACACTGAAAAATTTTGATAACTCTTCAATCGTCTTAATATTTGGCGTATGGAAACGGTTCAAAAGAGCTTCTGGTGCTTCTGTAGGTGCTTCTGGCATCTTGCGCTTGGCCGCTTCAATATTGGCAGCGTAATCACACCCTTCACAAACAACAATCGTATCTTCGCCACTATCGGCAAGGACCATAAACTCCTTGCTTCCTTCACCACCAATCGCACCACTATCAGCCTCAACCACACGAAAATCGAGCCCCATGCGTTGGAAAATTTTGCGATAGGTTGCTTCCATTAAGTTAAATTCGCGTACCATATCTTCATCGTCTGCATGGAAACTATACCCATCTTTCATAATAAACTCACGACCACGCATTAAACCAAAGCGAGGACGTGCCTCATCTCGAAACTTAAGGTTAATCTGATAGAGGTTCATAGGGAGCTGTTTGTAACTGCTTACAAACTGCTTGGCAAGTTCGACCATCATCTCTTCATGGGTCGGTCCTAAGACAAACTCATTGGCTTTTCGATCTTCAAAGCGTAGAAGCTCCGCACCATACTTCTCATAGCGTCCACTCTTTTTCCAAAGCTCTGCAGGTGTCACAAAGCCCAACTGTACCTCTTGACACCCTGCACGATCAAGCTCCTCTTTGATGATGTTTCGAACTTTATCTAACACCCGCTTTCCAAGTGGAAGAAAATCGTAAACACCACTTGCAACCTGATAGATAAAGCCACCTCTCACCAGATAGATATGGCTTGGTAATACGGCATCTTTTGGTGCCTCTTTTAGTGTTGGAATTAAAAGCTTCGAAAATCTCATCGTACATCATCCTTCATGATAAATTCGCACTTATACTGATCCATCATCTTAACATCTGTATCGGCATTAAAAATATACTTCATCGCTTCAATAATTGTATCAGCACGTGGTTGTTCAGCCACTTCCCGCAACTGTTTGGTTGGCATATGTAGAAACTTATTAAATGCATTGAGCACAAGTTTTTCGACATTCTCTTCGGTCTCTTTGGGAATAAACCCCTTTTTAACGGCACGCTTCACTTCAGCGATTGCCGCATCTTTAGCCTGCAAACGAATCTCTTTAATCAAAGGATCGATCATTAAAGATTGTAGCCACCTAAAAAAGTCTACCGTATAGCGACCCACAATCTCATAGGCTTTACGGGCTTGCTCTTGACGCAACGCCAAATTATTATTGACAATCTCTTGCAAATCATCTACCGCATAGATATGGACACGCTGATCACGAATCACATCAATATCACGTGGTACAGCAAGGTCAAACCAGTGACGCTCAAAGGTTGTCTCATGCACCATATCATCGGTAATAATAGGGAGTGGTGATGCAGTTGCTGTAAAGAGGAGTCGATAGCGGTTAATAAACTCTGGCAACGCTTCAAATGGCTCCACATCAACCTGATCCCCAACCATACGGGCAATCTCTTCTGCTTTTTCGATCGTTCGGTTAAAGAGGATCACATTGCAACCACTTGCAACCAGATGCTTTGTCACAATTTCACTCATCTCGCCTGCACCAACAACCAGTCCTGTAAATCCACCCAAATTACCACCCATCACCATCTTAGCTTGTGCCACAGCAGCACCAGCCACAGAGACAGGACTTTTAGAGATTTCGGTTGAGTTACGAACCTCTGCTGCACACTTAAAGGCAAAATGGATAAGACGTGAGAGCTTTTGTGAGCAGTAGTTATGTTCATAAGCAAAACGAAAAGCATCTTTGAGCTGACCAGCAATCTGAGTCTCTCCAACCACAAGACTATCAAGAGATGAGGCAACAGCAAAAACATGGTGAACTGCCCCTTCATCTTGATAGATATCAGCACGCCCCTCAAGCTCTTCGACACTTAACCCACTATGTCGATGAAGTGCCATAAAGATTGGACCTAAAGCCATTGAGGGGTTGGATGTACTCACAATAAATTCGACACGGTTGCATGTCGATAGCAGAATCGCTTCATTGACACCATTGGCTTGTAAAACCTCTTCGAGTGCCCGAAGTTTTGCTTCATTATCAGAGAAAGAAAGTTTTTCGCGCAGAGCTATATCAGTATTCTTATGCGAAAAACTCACCACGAGATACTGCATCAAAAGTTCCTTTCAATCATCGCTTCAACAATCTCAGCCAGTGCATTTTCATTTTTATTTCGCATCAACCGCACCGCCTCCTCTCCAAGCTCTTTGGCATAGAGATACGCTCTTTGGATGGCACCACTCTCTTGCATCATTGAGCGGATCCAATCTCTCTCTGCTTCATCAAGAACTTTTCCATGGAGTGATGCCAACTTCTCTTTCCCTTCTTGATCGAGTGCTTCATAAAGATAGATATAAGGGAGTGTCGTCTTTCCCTCTTCAAAATCATGCATGGCTGGTTTACCAAGCTGTTCAGAGGTTTGTGTAATATCGAGAATATCGTCAATAATCTGGAATGCTAAACCGAGATTACGACCATAGGTAGCGTAAACCTTCTCATCTTTCCCTGCTAAAAGTGCTGCAGAAGCTGCGGTGGCTTCAATTAACGAAGCGGTCTTTTGATAGATCATCTGCATATAGCTTTGAAGTTCTGGAGAGAAGCTTTCAGAGAGCTTAACATCCATCAACTCACCAATACTTAACTGTGTAACAGCACTGGCTACAATTTTGGCAATCTTGCTCTCAAATGCGACAAGCTCTTCAAACCCTTTTGAGTAGAGGATATCCCCCATCATCACAGCACGCTTACTCCCCTCTGTTGCATTAAGGGATGCAACACCACGACGTGTCTGTGCTTCATCAATCACATCATCATGCAAAAGACTTGCCGCATGAATCATCTCAATGACGGCTGCCAACTTTACAGCTTTTGGCTGATCGCCCGCTACCTTCAAGACCAGTTTTGCCCGTAACCGTTTTCCTTTAGGAAGTGCTTTAAAGAGCTTTTTAATCTCTTCATTATCAAGCGCTTCAATAAAGCGGTGCATCTGCCATTCAACCTGTTCAAGCATTACTTCTATTTCCCTCATTCATACAAAATTTTATGCTTATCATAGCTCTTAATTAAAAGATCAAGATACGCTTCTCTCTTTTTCTCGTCAAATGCCCTAAAGATGAGTAGTGCAAAGGGGTGTTCGCCCCCCGGTTGTGAGAGATCGATCGGCTTTGAAAAAAGATCAACTTTAAAACGTTGAAGACGATAACGTGTCGATAGGTGTGGTTGATAGGTGTGACCATCATAATCGACATGCATGACAAGACCATGATTGACATAAAGCGTCCAACGAAAGGAGAGTTGATGCCTTTTCTCTCCATCATAGATCAGAACATGTTGTAGCTGATCTTTTTTCAAAACAAACGTTTTGCTATATTTCCACTCTCGATATTGCCCTCCATAGAGGAGGGACAATGATAAAAGAGTGAGTAGAAAGAGCGTTCTACTCATTCTGTGTCAAAATATTTGCTGTCAGTTCAATGTACTTACTCATTTTATGGTTTTCCAGTTCAACTGACTCCTCAACAGTGCGTCTTTGAATTTCACGCTCCATTGCCTCTTCGCCCATCTGATCTTCAAGAATCATCTCCATCAAACAGAGACGTTCGACAAGACGATCAAGCTCTAGCTCAACCAAGTTTCGGTTAGCATTATAAACAATATCAAAGAATTTCTTCTTTGGTGATCCACCAGAAAAGATATCTTCTTCATCTTCAAATAGCATGATTTCTCCCTCGTATGTCAATATAATAGAGAAGTCTATTATACCACCGTTTGCTTAGAAGAGATTCTCTCTATCGGTTTAGGTTCATCAATATAATATCCTTGAACAATATCGACACCAAGTTTTTCAACAGTCTCAAAAATGACATCATTACTGACAAACTCAGCAACTGTCTTAACACCCAACTTTTTGGCAAATGAGATAATGGTCTCCACAACAATTTGGGTATTTTTATCGGTATGGATATTTTTGATAAGTGAACCATCAATCTTAATATAGTCAACTTTCAAGTTGACAAGATAAGAGAAGTTTGAATACCCTGTCCCAAAATCATCAATAGCAATCTGACATCCAAGCTCCTTCATCTCTGCCACAAAGGCTTCAGCCTCTGGATAGAGCTCAATATTCTCACTCTCCAAAAGTTCAAAAACTACACGGTCAACCACATGATAGTGGGTAATTCTATCCTTAATAAAGGCTACTGTCTCACTATTTAAAATATCTTCAACAGAGAGGTTGATCGAAAATGTCAAATCTTTTTTATCAGCAAAGAATGCACAACTCTGCTCCACGATCAAACGTGTAATCGTTGGATAGTAGTGGGTCTTTTGTGCAAGTGAAAGGAAGTAGTAAGGAGATACCACAGTCCCATCACGCTTAATCAAACGCACAAGCATCTCATACCCTTTAATCCGCTTTCTTTTTAAATCGTAAAGCGGTTGGGCATAGGTATGAATACGACCTTCTGAGAGTGCACTTTTGATCTCACTTCCCCAATGAATATTATCACGGAAATTCTTCTCAAGATGCCACTCTTCTGAAAAGAGCATTAATGGTTTTCTCGCTTTTTTTGCCATCTTATAGGCCATATCGGCTTGAATAATGGTTGGTGGTTGCTCAATCGTTGCTCCGATAGTCACATGCAAATCGATTGGTGTATCTTCATAGTAGAATTTCTGATTCTCGATCGATTCACGAATCTCTTTCATCAACTTCAAAGCACTATCAACCTGATAGGTTCCCTTTTTAAGAATAACATACTCATCACCTGAGGTTCGATAGACCTTATCAAAATCCATCAACTTCAACTTTTGTGCAAACTGTTGAAGAATCTGATCACCCGCTTTATGACCATAGAGATCGTTAATTTCAGTAAAACCATCAATATTGATAATTGCAAGAAGTGCACAATCGATATGGACCAAATCCTCAATCAATGCCTTACGATTGGGTAAACCTGTCAAGGAGTCGGTATGCAACTGTTTCCATAACTCCGCTGTCTTCTCATTGACCCGTTCAGAGAGAAGTTGATTCATATTTTTTTGAAAATTCATATGGGCTTGAATATTCTCTTGCATCTTCTGAATCGCCTGTTCAATCTGCTTAATCTCCCGATCACGACTTTGGCTCTCAAAGACAACAGGCTTCTTGACATCATACTCTGCCAAAAGGTGGGCAAGTTTTTTGAGTGGAACCAGACGCTTTTGAATCAGATAGACCAACCCCAAGTAGAGTAACGCAAGAATAGAGAGAAAGATGATCAAAATATGGGTCAACTCTTTGGACATCTGCTGATAGTGCAAACTTGAGTAGTAGAGTTCAAGTACCGCAATCCTTTTTGTACCATCTGGTTCAAAGACAGGAACTTCAACACGAAAGATATCGGTATCATCACTCTCTTGATCTTTTTCAAGCTGACTAATGACCCGACCATCCTTCTTTAAAAAGACAGAGATAATATCTTTTTGTGTCATAATTTGACGTAAAATTTCATCAAGTCGATCATCCAATCCAAGATAGAGATTAAGTCCAATTTGAGGTGCAAAAGTCGTTGCAATCAGCTCTGCCTTCTCCTTCTCAATATCAAAGAGGATCTTCTTTCCAATATTGCCAAAGACAAAAAAGATCGAAAGAAAGACAAAAAGACCACCCATGACAACATAAATAGTCAGTGTTGATGAGAGAGATTTATCAGTCCGTCCCAACATTAACAAACCTTGCTATACTATATAAAACAGTATTGAATCTTGGACTATATGAGAGAGCACTTCGATTGAGATAGATCACTGTTGATCGTTCAATCGTCAATGCTAAAAGTGCCCCATACTTTAAATCATTTAAATCGTAAACAAAAATTGGAATATGCTTTTCCCGTCCAATAGCAACGGCAGATTTTAGATGCTCTGCATCCGCTTTTAAGAGATAGAGAGCATCTATCTTCATTGATGGATTCAGTGCTGTAAATGGTATCGTTTGGACATCTAAATGGAAAACCCCTATCTGATGACCATGGTAGTGTTCAATTTTTTGAACAATTTGATGGGCAATCTCTTCATCTTCAGCCATATGAACAACACCTAATGTAATACTGTCTCCTTCTTTTTGCTTGGTAAGCCCCTCTTGTAAAATAATTAATTTTGGATAAATTCTGCTCTGTGCATCAATAAGTAGATCGTTATAGCTATATCCAAACACTACATCAAGACAAAGCAGAATCACCAAAAATATACGCATTAGAAGACCTTTGTCAATGTGACCATAACGCTACGTCCCTCTTGTGGAAAGTCATTATCGTAGTTATATGGTGATGAGGGATATTTGACATCCGCATCAAAAATATTCTTAATGGAGAGACGTAATGACAACTTTTTAGGTGTTTGGTACCCCAATGTCATATCAAGGGTTGCATAAGCATCAAGTGATTCTCTACTATCATATGCTGCCCGCTCTTTGCTTCCAACATATTTACCAATTAAGGCATAATCGATCGATTCATTAAATTGATGGCGATAAAAACCTTTCAACATATGGGTTGCACTATTCGATAGTGGTTCATCTTGATTCTCCTGACCATCAACATAGGAGTAGTTGGCATAGAGTGTATCATGTAGCCCAATAGGAAGTTTCAACTCACACTCAAAACCGTAAATATCTGATTCTGAACTATTCTGATAAATGTGGTCGCTATTAATATTATCGATTTGATCACTATTTTGTAGATAGAAGGCGTTGAGTTGGAAAAATGCATCAACACTCCATTTACGAATATATGCCAATTCAAAGGCATGCACGACTTCTGGATTGAGTTCTGGATTCCCTACACGTGCTCGGTTATTAATGGTAAAGAGCTCTTGCCATGATGGTGATCGACTAGAACGGCTATAGATCGCTTTATAGATATTCTTTCGATCTTTCTGATAGACAATTGAGAATCTGGGGTTCACTTGTGTAGAGATATTTGAAACACGCTCCATATTGACCCCAAATTGGAAAGAGAGCTCTCTATTATACTGGTATCTATCTTGTAAAAAGAGGCGGTAGGTATGCTGTTTGGCATTGGGATCGGTAAATGGATAACTCTCTGAATAGTCAGTTATACCAACACCTGTCACTCTATCAGTTGTTTTGGTAACCACCTCATAGGTTTCAATATAATCAATATAGTATCCAATATTAAATGTATGGTGTTCAATACCAGAATATTTTGCATAAGATGTTTGATAGACTTTTCTAAGTTTTGCAACATGTTCACCATAAAAACCATCTGGATAGATAACCTCTGCTAATGTTCCATCTGGTAAAGGGACACGAGCAATAAAACCTTCTGGTAATAGCATAGCTGAACTTTTAAAGGCACTCTCTTTAATACCCGCTTTGATAAAGGTTTGCCATTCACCAATTTGAGGGTGATAGCTAAGTTCAGCATAAGAGATAGGAAACTTGGCATGATCATCTTCATTGGGAAGTGCCCCATTGATTCCATAGGCACTCCCTCGCTCATTATAGGTTGTTCGAAAACGGAAAGTTACTTCATGATAATCTAGTTGCAAGCCCAAAGCATAATTTCGCATCCAAAGTGGTGCTTCTCCCTCCTTAGCCAGAGGAGTATTGTCTTGGCCTAAAAGACCCGTAGCAAGGATATCGGGACCAGCAGGAAGATACTTATCATCTTTTTGGTAGTAGAAATCTGTAAAGATTGATAGATCACCATCTTTATAAGCTTTCGTAAAACCTCCCATCAGATAGTTATATGAACCAACTTTTGCCACCAAACGATCTGCTGAAAGTTCATTATCAATCGTATGTTCTCCATAAGTGATAATATGGATAGAGCCTGCATAAGCATTGTAACCATCACTAATACTACCTGGTCCTCGTGTTACCTCAATGCGTTTAATCATCTCGATCGGCATAGCAAGAAAGGATCCATAACTATCAAAGAAGAGATCATTGACCTCAACACCATCAACAAAGAGCTTACTCTGTCCATAAGCATAAGGGTTGGAACCTCTAAAGACTGCCCGCTTATTATCCATATTATCGGTTGCGATGTCAACACCCGGAACAAGTTCTAAAGCCTCTTGTAGGTTAGATACACCTATACGCTCCAAATCTTTTCCTAAAAAGACAGTCACAATATAGGGTTGATAGGGCTCATTCATCTTCACCGACTCTGCAATGGCTTCCACTTTTTTCATCTCAGTAACAATCTCTTGCATCCAATGCGATGAGTTGTCAGAAGCAATCAGTGGTAAACCACATAAAAATAGTGTAAAAACAGTCTTTTTCACAATCTTTTTACTCCCTTGCAAAGTTCACGATTTGCCGCTATCAACTTCTCTGTACTCAAAAGAACAGGAAAGCGTTCTTTACCAGCATACACTATACTTTTCCCAATAATCTCATAGGGGTACCCATATTTATGAAGTAACGAGTAAAAACGACTTTCTAAAGCACCAAGTGTATAGTCTAAACCAAGCTCTACCATTTTATGGCATAAACATATTTTCACTAAAGTAAAAATCTCTCGGCTTGTTTTTAAGTTCCGATACTCTTTTTGAATAAATATGCGTGACATCTCTCCAACTCTATCACGTTCAATATTAAGCTGTTGAAGATCCAGTTTAAATACATTCTCTGTAGGATACCCTATTGGTGAATGATGAATAAGACGAATACATGCCACAAGTTCATCATGTTGACCTAAAATTGCAAATTGGACACTATATTGGTCATACTCATCATACTCCATCCCATCAGGATAATCCTCTTTTTGATAAACTCCCAACTCTTCACAAGCTATAAAATAACGAAATCGATAGATTCTTTCTAATAAGTCAGGATCGTGTACCTCAACTATCCTAAACATTCACTACCCTTATGCTTTATTCTTTTATTATTCCAAAATAAAGCTTAGTTTTTCCAATAAATTATCTAATTTGAGAAACTTTTTTTAAACACTTTTTCTATTTTTGTCGATATAGGATGTTATACAAAAGAGGAACATAGTAGAGGTTAAGAATTGTTGCCCAGATCAATCCAAAGCCAAGAGTCACTGCCATAGGTTGAAGAATCAGCGCCTGTCCAGAGGCAAAAAAGATCAGAGATGAGAGTCCTAAAACGGTTGTTAAAGAGGTCAAAAGAATGGGGCGAAGTCGCAATACAGCACGCTCAATCACCTCTTCATCGCTTCTACCTTTTCTTATAAAATCGAGCATAATCAAGCCATCATTGAC
>QNYO01000050.1 GCA_003978765.1 Hydrogenimonas sp.
TAATCTCAATCACTTTAGAAGGAATTGACAAACACATTAGCGCATCTCCATTTTGAATTTAATCCAGTCAGCAACTCGCTTAACTGAGTCGGGATCTTTGGTACTTACCTCCAAGACATCGACACCCGGTTTAATCTTACGTGCCGCTTGCTTCGCACTTTCGACACTAAAATCAAAGTATGGCAACAAGTCGGTTTTAGTAATCAGAACCAAATCGGCCTGACGGAACATGACAGGATATTTTTCGATCTTATCTTCACCCTCTGGAACCGAAACCAAAACGATATTGAGGTGTGTCCCCACATCATAGCTCGCTGGGCAGACAAGGTTACCAACATTCTCGACAAAGCAGACATCGATCTCATCCAATGGCATATCATGAAGCCCTTGATGCACCATGAAAGCATCAAGATGGCAGGCACTACCTGTCTGAATCTGATAGGCTGGAATCCCTTTGGCTTTAATGCGGTCTGCATCACGATTGGTCTCCAGATCGCCTTCAACAACACCAAATTTAAATGGTGCCATATCGGCTAACTGCTCCAAAAGTGTGGTCTTACCACTCCCTGGTGAACTCATCAGGTTAATCGCCAAGACATTATGATTATCAAAATGGGCACGGTTATGTGCCGCTTCATGGTCATTTTTATCCAAAATTTTGCTAATGACTTCGATCGTCTTAGCATCATTCAACTGTGGGTTGTGATGTAGCGTTTCGTGTGCCGCTTGATGGGCTTTTGAATGGTCATGATGGTGGTGATGGTGATGATGGTCTGTAATTGAGCAGCCGCAATCTTTACACATGGATAACCCCTTCTCTATGAGATAAAATAGTCTTTTAAAATTACTTAAATAACGAAGTATTATACGCTTGCTCTATGAAAACAACTTTAAAAAATAGGCTACTTATATAGTTTTAGGACTACTTACTTTATACCATTATGAAAGATGGAGAGCCAAAAAGAGGAGAGTTGGGAACAAGGAGGTTTGACCTCCTTGTACTTTAAAGCGAGATACCAAAATCTTTCAAAATCGCTAACGCTGCCTTTTTACCATCAGCAGCCGCTGTGACCGCAAGGTCAGCACCACGAACAGCATCACCGCCTGCAAAGATTCTTGGATTCGAGGTGCGTTTGTTCTCATCAACAATCACTTCACCCCACTTACCTGTCTCAATCTGCGCATCTTCATACCAAGGGAAGACAACATTATCAAAACCAAGTGCAAGAATAATCACATCACATGGAATCTCAAATTCACTTCCCTCAATCACACGCAATTTTCGCCGACCACTCTCATCGGGTTCACCCAATTCAGTGCGTTGACAGATAATCCCTTTAACATGGTACCCATCATCGACAACAACCTCTTTAGGAGCTGTATAGAACTCAAACTGTACTCCCTCTTCTTTGGCGTTGATCACCTCTTTGCGACTCCCTGGCATATTGGCTTCATCACGGCGATAGAGACACTTAACCGATTTTGCTTTGGTACGCACGGCGGTTCGCACAGCATCCATTGCTGAGTCACCCCCTCCGATGACCACAACATCTTTTCCTTCAAGAATTGACTCATAGAAGTCTTCAAAGACCCTTTTTTGAGCATGTTTGAGGATATCCATAACGTGATAGACACCATGCGCATCTTCATTCTTCATCCGTGCACTTCGACCACTTGGTGCACCAAGTGCTACAAAGATGGCATCATACTCATTCAGCATCTCTTTCATCTGTGCCGAACTCTTAATCTCAGTATTGAGATAGAGATTGAGCCCAGCCTCTTTCATCCACTCAAATCGTCGGAAGATGACATCTTTTTCAATTTTGAAGTTGGGAATACCATAGGTCAAAAGACCACCCGGACGGTCAGACTTTTCAAACATATCGACTTGAACACCGCCACGCAAAAGGAATGTGGCACAACTAAACCCTGCAGGTCCACTTCCAATCACTGCCACACGATGGCCACTTTTGGGCTTATCCTCACCATAATAGGGGCGCAATCCCCGCTTAAACGCCTCCTCATTCAGATAGACTTCAATCGCACCGATCGTAACACTACCATGCTCCGTCTTTCCAATCGTACAGCCCCCTTGACACAAAATGTCGTGTGGACAGACAAGTCCCAAAATTTCAGGGAATGGAGAGACCTCATTACTTGCTTTGAAAGCCCCTTCAATATCTCCTTGCTTGACCTTATCGAGCCAAACCGGAATCTTATTTTCAAGTGGACATCCTGTCCGACAGAAGCTAAACTCACTCTTTAGATCACGCATAATATCGACAGGACACTTTAGACAGCGTGATGCCTGCAAGCTCGCTTCTGATTCACTAAACATCTCATAAGTTGGCTGAAAGTCTACGATTCTCTCATTGGGATCTCTTTTTCGGGGTGTCTCCCTTTTGATTTTGAGATACTGCTTCTTCATCCATCTTCCTTTAACACGATATAGTCTATATGCATCTCTTGACCAGTAAGTACTTTGGTATCACCACTTTCACAAACGGGACAGTAAAAGTTGAAATGATCGACCGGTGAGACCGCTTTGCATGCCTGACATTCGATCGTAATATCGATCAACTCCATCTCCATCACCGCATCATGGCAGACGGTATCCTCTTTAAAGACTTCAAAACTCTCTTTGAGAAAATGGGGTTCAATCCCGCTCATCTTCCCAATCTTCACCACAACCTTTTCAACCGCTCTGCCCTTGGCATGTTTTTCACACAGATCGAGCATCGACTGAACAATCGAATACTCATGCATTGGCGTGTCGCCCCTCCAACTCTTTACCGTACTGAATTGCGCGATAAAGATCATAGTCGATGAGTGAAATAGCATCGGTGGGACAGACATTGACACATGCCTGTTTTCCCTCTTCACCACCGCAAAGATCACACGTAAGAGCCACCATTTGACTCAAAGGAGCATCAGCTTTGTGGTTAGGAACCATCACAACGGCACCGTAAGGACAGACCATTTCACAGCTTTGACAACCAATACAGTCATCTTCGTAATATTTCACATAGTTATCTTCATAGCGGATAATATCGATCGGACAAGCATTGACACATGGAGCATCTTCACACTGCATACACTGCATTGGTGCCATCAACTCACCCATCTTAATCACCTTATTGCGTGAAATCAGTTTTTCACCGCTTTGCCCCAGCTCATACGCCTGTTCCAGTGTTATTCCCATGTGGCTTGCCGCACATGCAAGTTCACAGTTCAGACAGCCGATACACTTCTCTGCATCGGCATAGATAAATTTATGACTCATCGTTCCAACTCCTAACTTACCGCTCTGTACATGAGATACAAGGATCGATACTGTTCAAAATCAGTGTCACATCGCTTACTTTGCTACCGAGAATCATCACTTTCAGCGCTTCCCAGTTGGTATAGGTAGGCACTTTCCATCGCATTCTGACCGGTTTTTGTGTACCATCAGTTTTAAGATAGTAGATCAGCTCACCGCGTGGTGCTTCAACCCGTACTGTTGCTTCACCTGCTGGAATATGAGGACGTTTTGCAAGGGCAATCTCTCCCTCAGGAAGGTTTTTCACCACCTCTTTAATCATACGAACTGCTTCGGTAATATCTCCCAAACGGCACATCGCACGTGCATGAACATCACCGGCATCTCGTAGTGTCACCTTTGGTTTAAGCTCGTCATAAAGTGCATAGGGTGCTTTCACACGGACATCATTGTTAATCCCACTACCACGTGCCACAGGCCCTGTCACACCCAATCGTAAAGCATCTGCTTTAGGAAGTACACCAATACCCACTGTACGGGCAACCACTTTTTCATCATGCTCATACTGCTCTGTCAACGATGCCAACTTCGGTGTAAATGTTTCGAGTGTTTTAAGAATTAGATCAATCTTCTCATCATCAAGATCATACTTGACACCTGTGAGTGTATTGGCACTCATATCCATACGGTTACCCCAGATAATCTCTTTAAGATCTTGCATCAACTCCCGAGTCTCCATCGTCTCCTTCATCAAGTCGTGATGATGGATCAAATGGGCAAGCATGGCAAGGTTAAAGAGATTTGATGCGGCACGCTTTACCTCATCAGCCACAACACGAAGGGCTTCAGCACGACGTGGCACTTTGACACCTGCAATCTTCTCAACAGCCAATGCATAAGCAAAAGGGTGGTTGTTTGAACACAAAGAGCAGACCCGCTCTGTTAGAATCAGGTTCTGCATAAAGTTCTTCTGTGTCACCAACGACTCCATACCACGATGGATAAAACCGTTGATCAAATCGACATGTGTTACTACCTTGTCATCATTCGCCGAAAGTTTGAAGTAAACCGACTCCTCCAATTCGGGGTGAAATGGTCCAATCGTCACTCTCTCACTCATGCTCTCTTCTCCTTCTCAACTCGCTCCCATAAAATGTCACTCTCACTCACCCCAAGCATCATCTTAGAGAGTGGAATATAACGGTTTAGTACCCCTTTCATGAGGCTCTCATCAAGAAATAGCCGCTCATTGTTTGGATGTCCAACTGGCTCAATTCCATACATTTCACGAAACTCCCGCTCTGCCCAATCAGCACTTGGAAGCAGTGGTGTAATGGCATCAATCGTATGGTCGGTTGTATACGCTTCGATATTCAGAAGGATGCCATCAATATCGAGATGATAGATCAGTGTATGCCCCTCTTCTGTCTTATAAGCCGTTGCTGTCACACAACGCCCTCCAAGATTGGCAACGACACGGGCAGCATTTAAAAGATCGCGTTTATCTTCGAGCTTCAACCACAATACTGGATTACCGTAGTTATCGCTATCTTCAGTCAATGTATAGGCATATTGCAAACTTGCTTGAAGTGGTTCTGTCATGGCATGGATCTTATTCATCGATAACACCTTTCAAACGTTGTTCTCTTTCGACACTCTGGACAGCTCTTTGTTAACATCTCTGGTACCTCTTCCTTAGGATATGACCGATGAATCAGTGCTTCGGTTGCCGGTATAAAGTTTTTGCCACAATCTTCACACTCATGGAACGGTATCAATGCAACATGGGTATCGGTATACTTCTCCTCTTGTCGCTGAATGGTATGGAAGTCGTTGGTTGTAAAAATGGCACCTGTTGGGCAGTAGTAGGAACAGTTACCACAAAAACAGCAGGTGTTATGCCAAATGGTATGCTCATACCCCTCTAAGGTTTTGGTAATCTTAATAGCTCCAGAAGGACAAACCGTTTCACAGGTACGACATGCCGTACACTTCTGTGCATCCAGTGAGATCCGACCGCGATAGCTTTCAGGAGCTTCAAAGTCGGTAAAGATTGTCTCCAACTTCGTTGGCATCGGTTGGTCAAGAAGCTTCGATTGCAAAATCTTCACACCTTGTGCAATCGCTTCAGCAATGGCTTGTGGACGCGGTGGACATCCTGCAACATTGACATCAACATCGATATACTTATCAAGGGGCCCATAAATGGCATAAGAGTCTCTAAAGATTCCTGTTGTCACCGAACAGGTTCCAACACCCACAACCACATAAGGGGGTTTTACTTTAGAGACAGCCTCTTCAAAAAAGGCTTGACTACGTGCTGTCATTGGTCCAGTAATCACCAAAATATTGGCATCTTCAATCCGATCAACCAACTCAACACCAAGTTGATCCAGATGAAATTTTGGTACAAATGCCGTTGCAACAAACTCGACATCACACCCGTTACAGCTTCCAGTATTGATTCTAAATAGTCTGGGTTTGACTGTTTGCTCCATCCCTCTATCCTTTATTCATCACAATATTGAATATTGAGTTCTGCCATCAGTGCATTAAAAAAGAGTAGTCCATAGCGGTGCATATCATCGTGATAAAACTCTACACAGATCAATCCACACTCTTCATCATGCTGTTCAGTAAAGAGCTCCACCTCTTCTGGTGGATAATTATGTACTTCAATTAATTTCTGAACCACAGCAAAAATCTTATCTTTCATACTCTTACAGCAATACTCTATCTCTAGAATATTGTTGCCACAGTCCATATTGCAGTAGGCTCTAATACATGTCTTTTTCTCCTGGACTATCATGATACTTGCCTTTAGTATGTAGTTTTTCTGGGCAACCCAATTTTGAAAAAAAATTATATCGGTGTGATATAGACGATGGCTTTAAAAAAAATGAGGCGTCATTCATAAATTTGATTATGAATATTTGTTTTGTAAATAAAAGAAAGTTACAATTTAAGATTGTTACAATACGATTACAGATTCTAAAAAGCCCATCTATACGATTTTCATAGGGAGAGTTTGATTGAATAAACGACAAAAACGTGCAAAAATTATCGCCTCTGCTCTACGACTCTTCTCCAAACAGGGGTTTTACAAAACGACCATGTGTGATATTGCCGATACCCTACAGATTAGTGAAGGGACTCTCTATAACTACTTCCCATCTAAAATGAGTTTGGCAACTGCTGCCATCTCCCATGTCACAGGGAAGATGGCAATCGATCTACGATATATCAACAATAAGTCGATTCCAGCCACAGAAAAGATTTGTGAATTTGTACGAAGCTACTTCTGTTTTATCCAAAAGAATCCTGAAATGGTTGAATACTTTTTTCAAGTCTATCTCTCCAACCGAGAGATATTCTGCGATGAGGATGATTGCGGTTTTTCACTTGCCAAAGAGTTTATCGAGGAGTTGGAGCGACTCATCAATGATGGTGTTCAAACCCGTCATTTTACCCAAGAGAACTTTTTTATTGCATTCTCATCGATTATGGGTATCTTAGGAAGTATCACTTTCCTTTATAATGAAGGGGTATTACAAAAGCCTTTAGATGAGCACTGTGATGAGATTGCACAAGCCATTTGCCGTGCCTTACAATCCTAAGTGACTTGACCACCAGTGCCAAGTCACAAATCGATCGCTACTCTAAAATAGTTCGAGCATGGATCGGTTGAAGTGGGCGATTGTTATTGTAAGGGATGAGCTCTTTGAATCGACGCATCTGCGATTTTGAGAGTGTCATCGGTTGTTTAAGCACAATCCATCGTACCCCTTCCGAACAGGGTGGTGTTGTTAAAGAGCCATTGTAACGGAAGTAGTCCCGATTTTTTGGGATCAACTCCATAATCTCTTTGGGAGTCAACACAAGTGGGGTTTCAATATTGGGTAGGGCTGGCACTTTATTGAAGATACGATCAAGCAGTTCATTGCTTTGACCATATTCAAAAAGTACTGTCAAAATAGCGCGTTCTCCATTATTTGCAACATGCATAAAATGGATCTCTAAAGGGTAAGATCGTCCATCAATAACAGTCTCACTCGGTGCATGAAAATTCAAACTTTTAAGCTTAAACTTTATATCATCAATCACCATAAAATTCCCTGGATCAATCGTTACTTTAAGACCATGATCTTGAGAAACATGGGTTGACTTAGCATAATAACTAAAAACCAGTGGCTCTAAATCGATATCATACGCATCATGCGTACGGATATGAATCGGTGACTGATTCTTGCCTGTTTTACATAAGGCATATTCCGAAGAGAGATCTCCCCAATATTCTGGTGCACTCTTCCCAGAATAACTCCAATGGACAGGATTGGCATATCCTCCAGCACACACCATCGTTGTCGAGAATGCAATACCCGCCACCCATGAGACAAGTCTGTTCATGAGAGTCCTTTTACGTGAATATTATTGGATTTATTGTATCTACTGTCGCCTTAAATGGCTGTTTATTCATGAAAAGTTCATGGAGTCAGCGGTGTAATCCCAAAGGGGTGCCCCCTTTGGTAAAAGTCTATTCTTTTGTAGAATCAAGTACGAAGAGTTTGTCAGCAAGAAAGTAGAGAAGAATCGCCAAACCAACTCCTCCAAGTGCAATAGCAATCTCTGCAAATGATGGCATATACTCGACAAATGATGGTGGGAGTTGATACTCTCTAATTTTGAGTGTCTGTAGAGGAATGAGCTGTGTATCATGCACCAGATCATAGCGCATAAAAAAGATTCCAACCATCCCTGACAAAGAGGCAAAGACCAACGCTTTAATCGCCTCTCCCTTGCTCTTAAGAATGATAATAAAAGGTATCAACATCCCCAGTAGCACTTCTCCAATCAAAAAATTTGGGCTTGTAAGAATATGCCATGCCGCATCGGCACGTCCCGGCATACCACCGTAAATTGCTGTCATCATACGCCACACTTCAAAAAAAATCAAAATACCCAGCAGTAAGCCAAGCACTTTGGCAAGCTTTTTGAGCATCATCTCAATCGGTTTTGGAAAATTAAGACGATACTTATACCCATAAAGAATAAAGAGCAGATAGCTTCCTGTAATCATGGCAGAGAGAATAAAGTAGATGGGGTAGAAAACACCATTGGAGATGGGGCGTGCCACCAAAAATCCAAAGACAGCTCCTAAGTTACTATGCGCCGCAATACCGACCAGTAAACCACCCAGTCCAAAAAACTTCGACCACTTGTGATCATCTCTTAGCAAAAAGATAAACTCAAAGATGATAAAAGCCAAATAGGCACCATAGAGTGTTCCCATCCACCAAATGGCCGATGTAAACCCTGGAGTTAAGATGTTATAGATCACCATACGAATCGGGTGACCAATCTCTAACGCAATCACTGCAAACCCCGACACAATTGTCACAATGGCACCAAGAATCGCCCGTTTACTAATCACTTCAAACTCTTTAATGCCAAAGACATGACCCAACGAGGAGACAATACAGAGCCCAGTACTTGAAACCACAAAGAAGACATACATGGCAATTAAAAGTCCCCATGGATGCTCACGGGTCACATTGTAAGCATGGTGTCCATGCATCAAATAGAGTATGGCTCCCGTGGCAAAAAGCCCTAACAGTCCAACTGTTAAAAGCACCATAAAGATACTCAATGGTCGCTTCTCAAACTGCAACAGATCTTTTAGTGTGACCTGCTTCATCGGTATCATCGATTGCATACGCATTATCGCCCCCTTAAATGAGATAGAATAGTTTTGGTTTGGTACCAAGATGGGTTTTGAGCGTAAAATGCTCTCGCTCTCTTAGCACTTTGGAAATTTCACTCTCTGGGTCATCAAGATCACCAAAGATTCTCACCTTTGTCAGACAAGTCGCCTGACATGCTGTCGTCACTTCACCACGAACCAGTCGAGTATCCGAACAGAAGTTGCACTTATCAACCGTATCTGTCCGATCATCAACATAGCGGGCATCATAAGGGCATGCATTCATACAGTAACTACACAAAATACATTTGTCACTATCAACGCGTACCACCCCATTTTCATCATAGTAGGTCGCTTGTGTTGGACACACCTCTTGACATGGCGCATTGTCACAGTGTTGACACTGACTCGGATAGAAGGTATTAGAAGCGATATTGAGCAGAGGAAATTCACCCTCTATCTCCTTCACACCGACCCAGATTCTATGCTTATCGGCACCAAGTAGTACACCATTCTCCTCTTTACACGCTGTTTCACACGCTTTACAGTTGATACAACTTTTATAATCTAAAGCCATTCCATATCTCGCCATCTTTTACACCTTTCTTACATCAACAATGGTTTCATGCATCGCTGCACTGCCAAAGACAGGCTCTATCACATCCTCAATAATGGCGTTATCACTCGCGCCATTGTGATGTGCCAGTGTCAAGGCATCTGAATTGGCACCAAAGCCATGAATAAAAAAGAGGGTATCGGGTCCAATCTTTTCCGTTGGGTAGGCTCGGATTTTAATGGTTCCAATTTTGCTCGAAACCTCAACCCAATCTCCAAAATCAATCCCTTTGGCCTTGGCCACCCTTTTATTGATCCAAAGGTAGTTGGTTGGAATCAGATCAAGAAGCATCGCATTGTTTTGTGTCGCATTTTGGGTAAACTGGGCATGACGTCCTGTAATTAACTTGAACTTTCCTTTTGGTGTTTCGGTATAGAGTTCATCCCGCCATGTTGGCATTGGATCGACACCTCGTTTTGCCATAGATGGAAGCACACACTCCACTTTTCCACTGCGTGTTCTAAATCTCTTCTTCATCACAGCAATCTCTTTTTCATCAATACAGGTATCATGGACATCAACTTTTAGTTCACCCTTGATGACAGAGTAGTAGCGTTTATCTTTTGGATAGTATTCATACTCATTGGTTGAGATCTGTTTGAAATATTGTTCCATATTGGGATAAAAGACCCCTTTTGCTTTCAACATCTCATACGCCTCTTTGCCATAAATACTCACGACCCTATGTTCATTAATCTCTTCTTGAGACACTCTAAAGGCATCAGCCAAATCAAAGCCATCCTCCTTATAAACCGCCTCTTCACCCCTATCTTCAATCTCCATCTGAACATCTTCATCATACTTTTTGGTAATCTCAAAGAGCGGTTTAGAGATCTTTTCTGCCAAGCCTCGTATGATTTCGATCACCGGTTTGGTCTCATACATCGGATCGATCACCTTTTGACGTAGCACAATCGAAGGTTGTGCCCCTCCAAAGGATCTGACAGGATCTTCTCGCTCCAAGTAGGTACATTCAGGCAAAATGACATCTGCCATCATCGCAGTATCACTCGGCATCGTATCGATCACAACGACCAAATCCATCTTTTCAAACATCTGTCGCGTCTTTTGCGTATTGGGTACACTCAGCATCGGGTTTTGCTTATAGACAAACATCCCCCGAATCGGATAGGGTGTTCGATTTTCAACAATCATATTTCTAAAACCTATCCATGTACCACTCCCCCCCACAATGGCCGCCTCTTTCTTATCGATGCGTGATTTTGGATTGGCATAGAGTGGTGCATTAATGGAGTGTTCACCCAGTGGAAGTTTTTTTCCAAAGATGATGCCCCCTTCTCTATCAATTCCACCACCCAGTGCTGTGAAAATTGCCTGCGCACGTCTGAGCTGAAAATCTTGTCGGCTCCATGCAGTACGTCTGCCCTGATAGTAGATTGCTTTGGGTGCATGTGCCATAAACTCTCTGGCAACGGTTCTAATCGTATCGGCATCTATCCCTGTAATCTTCTCTGCCCACTCCGGCGTGTAGTTGTTTTTGAGGATATGGTCTCGATAGGCTTCAAACCCGTTAAAATTCTCTTCAACAAACTTTTTGTTATAGAGGTTTTCTGTCATCACCACATAGGTCATCGCCAAAACAAATGCCAAATCGGTACCCACTTTAATAGGAATCCATCGATCGGCATGCACTGCTGTATTCGTGAAACGTGGATCGATAACAACCAGCTTCATACCTCTGCGTTTGGTACGTTTAAAGAGATCCATCGTATCGGGTGTCACAATAGCTTCCGCACGATTGGCACCAGCCATAATGACATATTCGGCGTTCTCCAAATCGGCCTGTCCATAGCCACCAATCGTTAAGGCATAGCCAGAGATCGTCGTTTGTAAACAGATTGAGGCATGGCTGACAAAGTTTGTCGAACCAAATTTATCTGCCATAAAGCTCTTAAAGGTATGCTCTGCCATCCCTTCGCCGGCACAATAGGCGATCGTAGATCGATTATCCTTCTCTTCATCGAGGATTTTAACGAGCCTCTTTTCAATATACTCAAATGCTTCATCCCATGATGCCCGTCGAAACTTACCAGACCCTCTCTCTCCAACCCGAATCAACGGATATTTCAAACGATCTGGATCATAGAGTGCCTGAATACCGGCATTACCTCGTGGACATAACATATTTTTTGACTTTGGAAAGTGAGGGTTGGGGTCGAGTTTAACCACTTTACCATTTTCAACACGTGCATACGCTGCACACTTATTGACACACATTTCACATAGTGTTGGCACACTCTTTCGTACACCATCACCTACTTTATCCTTTGTTCCTTCATCTAATAGTGCAGAACCTGTCAAACTTGAAGCCCCTAAAATGGTTAAAGCGACACTACCTTGAAGAAATCTTCTCCTTGAAATTTGCACATCCATCATCCCATCCTTTTAATGAATGAATAGTTATTTATCTTTTAAGTGTAATCGCTTTGAAATAAATTTGATTTTAAAACTACGAATAGATATTCAAGATAGAGCAATAGTTAGATTCTATTTTTTTGAGAAAAGAGAGGTAGACTCTACAGAGAGAAAAGGTGAAGTGAGTAAAGAAAAGTAGGGATATAGGGGCATCAAAGGTAGAAAAAGAGTAAATTTGTAAGGAGTGATGTATGAAGGACATAGGGGATCAGCTATACCCTCGGCGGACAAAGAACTCTTCTTCTCACCTTTGATCGTGGGTTCCATTACACTGCTTAAGGAGGTGATGCAAATGCAGTGTGCAATCTTCTCTTGAATGAACACCCATTCATAATAATAGCCTTCAAAGGCTTTTAACTTCCTTAAAATAAAACTATCTATCTTATTTAAGATAACCCTTTATAGATAGCTGAAGAAATTTCAGCTTTATAGGATGCAATATCCCTCTCTAAAACATTCTCTCCCGAAAGAAATGTGAATGCCCCTAAAATCCCTGTAAGAACACTAAAAGATACAAAGAAGTCTTGATTTTGACGAAATTCATACTGCTTCATACCATATTGGATTAACGCTTCAACCTCATTCACAAATGCTTCAGCAAGTTGAAATCCACCATTCTCATCCTCTTCAAAGAGATCCCGATTGGCAAGGTAGACCCTTAAAAAAAACTCAATCACTTCAGGGGAAACCTGAATGATCTCAAGATAATCCTCAACAAACAACTCTATCTTCTCTTTGGCAGAGATATCTTTTTGGTTAATTTGATGGAGTGAAGAGGCCAAAATACCCGATGCAAAACGAATCGCACTTTTGGCAAGATTGATCTTAGAGGGGAAATAGTTGTAGATATTTCCCACACTCATCTTTAACTCCTTGGCCAATAGAGGGATCGTTGTATGGTAAAACCCCTTTTTTGCAAAGAGTTTTAAAGAGCATGAAAGAATTGAGTGACGCTTTTTACTACTTTTAATGGTCTCTCCTTTCAGATTTACATAGTGCCAAATAGATATTCTTTGCAATCTCAGAGGCATAACATCCAACAGGCTTTTCAAGGACATTTTCACCTCTCATAAAAGCAAAACACCCTAAAGGTCCCATTAACATACTAAAAGCGATATGAAAATTCTCCTCTTCCAGTTCTCCCTCTTCAACCCCTCGATCTAAAAGTTTTTGAACCTCTTCAACAAATTCAGCAGCACACTCATACCCATTATCACACTCTTTAGAAAAGATCTCCCGATTGGCAAGATAGATTCGTAAAAAAAACTCTATAAGTTCGGGAAACTTTTCAACCTCTTCAAAGTATCCATTGACAAAAAGCTCAATCTTCTTTTTGGTCGAAACGGGCATTTCATTAATAGCTCGCAATCTCTTAGCAAGGACATTGCTACAGTAACGTATCGCACACTTTGCCACATCCTCTTTTGAACTAAAGTAGTTATAGATATTCCCAGCACTCATCCCCACAGCTTTTGCGATATCGGGGACTCGTGTGGCATAAAAACCGTCACGAGAAAAGAGTTTAATGGCCGCGACGATAATATCGAACTTTCGCTCCTCTTTCGACTTTAATTCGCGTATCATCAATCGTAGATTCCTTCCTTGTTACTCCATTAAAGTGTTAATAACAGTGCCCCATAGGCCGTATTCATCTCATCCAAAGGCAGGGCTTTATTGCTATAGGTTGAGTGGTTTTTGGCAATCAATAGATGGCTCTTTTGGAGAATCTTCTTCTCCCCAAAGAGTGAACCACACAGAACCACACCATCGAGTCCCATATCGGTTTGAATATCATCAATCGCAGTACTTAAAAATTCGGAGAAACTCTCAACCACACCAAAAGAGAGGGTTAAATCATCGACTCCAGCAAGCTTGAAACTCATTGCCGTTCGAACACTCCACAGAGGATCAAGACGACGCTCCTCTTTAAGTTTATAGTCAATTCTTGGTCCCTTTTTCCCTTTAAATGCTGCTGCATTCTCCAACAACTTCACAACAGCTTGCGATGGTCTCTCTCCAAATCCTAAAATCACGCCAATCACACCAAAAAGTTTCATAATATTTGAACCATTTGGTGCAATCTCTTCACTCTCTAACCGATCTAAAACTCCTGGAAACTTCTGGTTAAAATTTGCAAGGAGTCGCTCTCCTGTCTCATTCATCGTGCGAATATCGGACAAGAGTTCACCAAAGGTTTGGTACTCAAAATCAAAGCGGATGAAGTCAACCAAGCCAAACTTTTTGGAGTGAATCATAATGGCACTATCATATGCTTGACTGATATAGATACCCGCTATTGTCTGATCAAGTAGATCATACTCTCCTAAGACAGAGAAGAATGCGGCATGACGATGGACATAACGAATGACAGGAACCCCTGTATCAGGTGCATCTTCACCCTCTGCAACCAATACCTCTTCCACCTCAATATCAGAGCCTGCTAATCTCTCTTTAGAAACAACGTGTGCAGACTCTTCATCCATCATTCCAACATAGTCACCACAAAGGCTGACACTCTTTTTGCCATACCCTTTGCCTTGCCACGGTATAATCGACCGCTCACCCGATACAACCACAGCATCCCCCTCTTCTGTGACGACAACCTCCAACGGTTTAAGAGGGGTTACTTCAGAAGCAAAGGTTAAAGAGATCGGTGTCTGTGCATCGACACGATAGGAGAGATAAAAGAGCTTCTCACCTGTCTGATGGAGTGCCCGCATCAACAAAAAAAGCACCATATCATCAGGCAGTTTGACATGAGCAAACTCACCTTCATAAAAAGGGTAACTCTCTTGAAACGCCTTAGAAGTCTGCAACTTTATTCTCGGTTTTTCGATACTTCCAAGTGCCAGTACCTCTCCCTTTTGCACCTCAAAAAGGTGTGTTGCTGTATGAACATCGTAAAGAACAATCTCATCAACAGGAAATCTCTCGATATTCTTCTGTGTCAATGCTGCCACGGTGACTTGACCATTCATCGTTGTCACAGTTGCATAACCACCACGATGAAGCACTTTTGCCAATGCTTCAAAGAGTTCGGTATGGTTACCATCGGCAGGTGCTTCCATCTCTTTGGCAAAATTGGTCAGTTTGACATCAGAAGGTTCTACAGGATAACCACACACATCACAGTGGGTAAAGAGATTACCAAAATGCTTACTTTCAGGTTCTTCAACATCGGCCAAACAGTTCGGACATGGTGGCATCGCTTTAGGATAAGAAGTTGATGCTTCCCACACCTTCTCATCAGGTATTGCATCGACCACTTCAACACTATAAGATTTCATAAAGATAGAATGGGGTACCGATTGTGCCAATTGATTGGCAAAATCTTCCAAAATTTCAGCCTCATCACTCTGCATATAAAGAGTTGTTTCATCCCCTTGACGTATCAGACGACCATGACATGAAGTATTCAAAAGTTCCCGTTGCAATACTCTCTCTAAAAGACCATTGTCCGTTACATTCAAAAATTTAAACGCTAAAATCATCGCACTTCCCTAATAAAGGTCTCTTTTGCTACCTCTTGTAAGCTTGGAGAACAAATCTGTTTTGCTTCAACGCCCAAACCAGCAAGATGATCAATAATCGCCTTCTCCATCGTTTTTGAAGCGATCAGTACCTCATCAGTTAAGGAGAAGGTTGAATCTTCACCAATCACATAGGGCACAACACCAACAATCTTCACAGGTGGGAGATCTCCAAACATTTGAATCATCTGCAGTGTCTGAAGCATCTCTACCTCATGAGCACTCCCTTGCCATGTGACACAGGCTGGTGCATCATTAAAATCAAAGAAATAGACATCACCCACTTCACCATCATCGGTTGTCACACAATCAATAATCAGAACATGATCATAATCTGTAATGATTGGGATCAGCCGTTGTGCTAATGTTCCTCCATCCACAAGATCCACACTATGTTCATTCGACTCAAACCGATACTTCTTCTCCAAATAGTGCACCATATGTGGGCCAATCCCCTCATCTCCAAAAAGAATATTGCCTATACCAAGAATTAAAATTTTCATAACAGTACTATCTCTCCCTTCAGCGAATCAGAAAAAATTTTGAATCCATAAAATCTTTTATCATGCGCAGAAAGAAGCTATATGCCTACAATACGCAAGTGTGTTGAAGAGGAAAAGCCGCCAAAGATGGCGACTTTTACAATTTAGTGATCTTCGTGTTTCCACTTCATACCACTAAAGACGGCATCCATCGCACCATCTTTACCAAAGACGGCATTGTAAACAGCCATATAGATATGACCGACTACAAAGATGATGATGCCCCACATCAAGATATGGTGAATTTCACGAACATTAGCCAATCCGCCCATCATCACTTCAAGTGCACGCATCGGCTCATAGAGCATAGCACCCAAACCAACATGTGTTGTATGGACGTAAAGGATCAACCCTGTAACAATAATACCGATCAGCATCAGATAGAATCCAGCATACGCCGCAAACTGAATTGGGTTATAGATCCCTTTCAGTTTTGGGTGCTTTTCAATCAAAAGATAGTATCCAATCTGCTGTTTCCAGACTTGAATATTGGTCAAGTCTTTCAACGACTCCAACTCTCCACGATGATTACGTGTAAAGAGGAAGAGATAGGCTTTAAAGAAAAAGACAGCAACCAGTATCCATCCAATAATCTCATGCCAACCACGCATATAGGCTTGTAAAAAGTTGGTTGGTTCAGCATTTGGTTCTGCTGTAATAAAAGGGTCGGCAATATAGAACCCTGTAAAGGTTAGGGCAACAATTGAGAATGCCCTAATCCAGTGTTGCCATCGATATGAAGCGGAGAACTCCTTCTCCCGCTCCATGAGTGTTTTTGTTTCATGGTTTGCCATTGTCACTCCTTTTAGACAGAACAGGTGCCATAAAGCGGATCGAGTTTATACTCGCTGAGTGTATTGCCTTTGGTATCCATCACATGAACCGCACACGCAATACACGGGTCATACGAGTGGATGACACGGATAATTTCCAATGGCTGTGTCAAATCATGGATTTTAAGACCGATAAGATCTGCTTCGTAAGGTCCTTGGCGACCACTCGCATCGATTGGACCAGCATTCCATGTTGAAGGAACAACCGCTTGATAGTTTTCAACCACACCATTTTTAATGCGGATCCAGTGGCTCAACATACCGCGTGGAACATCACCAATACCGCGACCACGATACTCTTTATTTTTATCGATCACATATGGTGCACAGGTTGTTTGATCAACTTTGAGGTTCTCAACAAGGTTATTGAATGCTGTCATACCATTCTCTACAATCACTTTTGCCTGAAGCATACGTGCAGCTGTACGTCCAAGTGTTGTAAAGAGTGCATCAACAGGAAGACCTGTTCGATGCAAGAAGTCATCCACAGCCTTCTTAATCTTTTCATTGCCTCGTGCATAGCCAACCACCATACATGCCAATGGTCCAACCTCCATCGGTTGCCCATCATAACGTGGTGACTTAATCCAGCTATACTTTTTCGACTCATCAATCAATTTAGAGTGGGTCATCTTGCCATCTGGACCAACACTCTCACCCTCGCGAAGACCTGTATAGTTTGGATTGGTTTTTCCTTCATATGGGTGAAGTGGTTCATTATCTTTGTACCATGAGTGAGTCGCCTCTTCTGTAATCAGATCTTCATTGATGTCGTAAACTTTGCTCAAATCTCCATTGAGGACATAACCTGAACTAAAGAGGTAGTCTTCTCGTCCAATCAGCATATCCTCATGTGCCATGAAGTTTTTCACACCGATTGGTTTGACAACAGAAGGCTCATCTTTATACATCTCTGCTGCCATGATAATATCTGCTTGATAGGCATTGATGACAAAGTGTGCCATCTCTTTAAACTGTGCCATCCACTCACCCATACGTGCAGGATCTTGAAGGTCCATAATACAAGTAACACCACCAACAGTAAGGCTTTGTGGGTGTGGGTTCTTACCACCAAAGATCGCCATCATACGTGCTGCAACACGCTGAAGCTCAAGTGCTTTGAGGTAGTGAGAGAGTGCGATGAGATTCTGTTCTGGTGTAAAGCGATAGGTTGGGTGTCCCCAGTAAGCATTAGCAAATGGTCCAAGACCTTGAGGGCTTTCAGCAAACTTTTTCACCTTCTCTTGAACACGAATCAGATCATTGACACCTGTTGCAACCGGATCATCAGAGTATTTGAATGCTAATTCACTTGCTTTTTTTGGATCTGCTTTCAATGCAGAGACAATATCAACCCAGTCAAGACCGTGAAGCTGATAGAAGTGGACCACATGGTCATGCAAGAAGAGTGCAATATTCATCAAGGTACGTGTCAATTCAGCATTCAAAGGAATTTTAATACCCAGTGCATCTTCAACAGCCATGGTACTTTTGAGATAGTGTGAGAAGGTACAAACACCACAAATACGTTGCATCATAAAAGGTACATCACGTGGATCACGCCCTTTTGCAATCACCTCGAGTCCACGCCATAGTGTTGAACTAATATAAGCATTTTCAATCACACCCTCATCATTGACAACAACCTCTGCACGAAGGTGTCCTTCAATTCTGGTAATAGGATCGACTACAACTCTCTTTCCCATTCATTACTCCTTAGGATTTTTAATCGATGAAATAGCGGCATGTGCGGCAATACCGATACCAACTGCTGTGAGGACACCCATACCGATCTTATCGGCTGTTGCATCGGCACCAAGCCCACCAAAGACAGTTTCATAGAGTCTATCCGCTAAAGGCTCTTCATACGGTCCCATCGTATCCCAGAAATCTGGCTCACTACATCCGATACATCCATGTCCTGCTTGAATTGGCCAAGAGGTATGGTCATTGAATCGCTCACGTGAACAGTTGTTAAATGTATAAGGTCCTTTACACCCAACTTTATAGAGGCAGTAACCATCCATTGCATAAGAGTCACCAAACGCTTCAACAAACTCACCTGCGTCAAAACGACCACGTCGTTCACAAAGGTCATGAATACGAAGACCATACGCCCATTTTGGACGGTTATACGCATCAAGTGCTGGAAGAGTTCCATAAAGAATGTAGTGTAGAAGGGTTCCTACAATATTCTTTTCACTTGGAGGACATCCTGGTACATTAATTACAGGTTTATGTGTCACTTCACTTAGTGGAACAGAGCCTGTTGGGTTTGGAGCCGCTGCTTGAATACCACCAAATGCCGAGCAGGTTCCAATCGCAAAGATTGCTGCCGCATCTTCAGAGGCTTTTTGTGCGGTTTTGAGTCCTGTTTGTCCATGTGGTCCAATCGTGAGATAACCACCATGCTCACCTGTTGGGATACCCCCTTCAACCATCAGAATATAGCGTCCTTTATACTTTTCGATCGCATGCTCAAGATTGTGTTCTGCTTGCCAACCAACAGCCGCCATAATCGTTTCATGGTATTCAAGTGAGATATAGTCAAAAATGAGACTATCAATCGTAGGATATGTGGTACGCAACAGACTCTCACTACACCCTGTACACTCCGCCATATGGAGCCAAATAATCGGTAATCGATCCGCCACTTCTGCCGCTTCTGCTACCGTTGGTGCAAAGGTTGCAGGCAACGACAAAACTGCTGTCATCGCACTTGCCCACTTCATAAAATCTCGTCGAGAAAATCCCTTCTCCTCCAAAAGTTCCGGGATCGACTTATTCTCCTGAATTTTTGGAAGTTTTTTCAGCGCATTAATACGTTCAGAGAATCGCTGAAGCAAACTTGATTCATTCATGGTATCTCCTTATTGAAAGTAGAGCAGCCGCTATCCTTGTCATAATCTGTCCTTCCTGTTCATATAAACATACACATTATGACACCCGGCATGACCCATGAATGAATATTAATTCATTTAAACTTAATCTTTGATGAACATAAAGTTTTTTCATCAAAAATAATTAATCAGTTTATTTGTAAAACTTATTTGGTTTTTTATTAAAAATATAAACATTACTTAACTATAATAAAGCATCATCCTAAGGTACTTAGAAATAAGTACCATTTTTTGGTGAAGTTTTATAGTTTGGATGGTAGAATTTACTATTTGCAGGATATAATCAATGAGACGATCAAAAGAGAGTAAGAAGATTGATATTATTAAAACCGCACTACGCCTTTTTTCAAAACGAGGATTTTATACAACAACCATACCAGAGATTGCAAAAGCGATGAGCATGAGTGCAGGTAACTTTTATAACTACTTCTCCTCCAAAGAGAAGTTAGCAGAAGAGATTATTCGATATATTTCTGAATATCTTGCTACTAAAATTCGTACCATTAATGAGTCACCGCACCTCTCGACCAAAGAGAAGATTCGAGAAATTGTCCATATCTACTTCCAAATTGCCATTGAAGAACCCGAAATGCTGGACTTTTTTCTACGCATCTATCTCTCAAATCGTGAAATCTATAAAGAGCGATGTCAAGGCATCACCTGTATTATGGCCTTTGTGACAGAACTGATGATCTTCTTTGATGATGGTGTACAAAAAGGGGATCTTCGTAACCAAAACTTCTTCTCAGCCTTTGGCCTCTTTATGGGATACCTTGGCGGTATGGTCTTTCTTAATGGTGAAGCGATTCTCCCTGAACCCCTTGAAAGTTATGAAGAGTCGATCACCGAAAATATCTATCGAGCCCTGAAAAATGATGACCAAGCCTAAAGTCATCTGGCTTCAAGGGGCCTCGTGCAATGGAAACAGTCACGCCTTTTTTAACTACCCTTACCTAAAAACCCTTCTCCAAGCATTCGATTTTCTCTACCATCCCCTCCTTCCATCACCCTTACCATTGGCATCTATAGTAAATGATTATTCAATTACCTGTGATATTTTAATCTTTGAGGGGAGTGTTGATGCTAAGTTTAATCGTGCAGGTCTCTCAAGTGACACACTTTTACAACGCTTTGATGGGCGTGCCAAAACAATCATCGCTGCTGGTACTTGTGCCTCCTTTGGTGGGATCTTTTCTGAAAATGACCAAAATACAAGCGGAATTCTCTATCGTCATGAACAACCACTTAACAAACCGCTCATCTCTCAAAGTGATGTGATCAATCTACCGGGATGTCCTGTCCATCCTCATAACCTTGCAACCATCCTCTTAGCACTAAAAGCCAATCAGCCCATTCCCCTTGATACAATGCACCGCCCCAAAGAGATCTATGCCCATACTGTCCATCAAGGGTGCAGTCGTAGTGAATATTTTGAGTGGAAAGTCGATGCCAAAAGCTTTGGACACAAAGAGGGGTGTCTCTTTTATGAGCAGGGGTGTCGCGCACCTATGACTCATGGTAACTGCAATCTTGTGCTTTGGAATGAAGTCAACTCAAAACCGAGAGCAGGAATACCATGTTTTGGCTGTACAGATCCAAAATTTCCAAACTTCTCCTTTTTTCACACCCCAAAAAATATGTCCATACCTGCTGAAATTCCACTCGATGTTTCCAAGCGTGCCTACCTTACGATCAGCGGTATTGCCAAAACATTCTCTATCCCCCGACTAAAGAAAAGATTGCTTGATGATTAAACGACTGATTGAACAGATTGAGGGTGAAGCGATCCTCACATTTGAAACCAAAGAAGAGAGAATCACGGATGTCACAATTGACTTTCCCCACTTTCGTGGTATTGAATCGATTCTACAGGGACGACCCGCACGCGATGCACTAGTCATCTCTCCACGGGTCTGTGGTATCTGTAGCCACTCCCATCTGATGGCTTCTGTACGTGCCCTTGAAGATCTCCTGCATCATCATGGTGTTCACATCGCATTGAGTGACAAGGCCAAAACAATCCGAGAGATTACACTCTACTGCGAACTGATACAGAACCACTTAAAGTGGTTTTATCTCACACTTGCACCCAAACTTGCCAAACTGACACAAACAGAGCCACCCGCCTACCTTGCAATGCACCGTGCTGTTACACAAATCACAGGGGTTATTGCCACCTTTGCAGGACAGTGGCCACACACCTCCTACGCCATTCCAGGTGGTATCGCCTCTGATCCAACTCCCCTTGAAGTGATGCAGGCTGATACCCTGCTATGTAGTGTCATCGACTTCTTTGAAGAGAGAATGATTCAAGAGAGCTTGGAGAGTATCCTTGCACTCACCCACGATGAAAAGTTATTCACATTAGGTGGAGATCTTCCTGATATGCTACGTCTGCTTGAACGAGAAGGGCTTGATAAACTTGGTCAAAGTTATGGTCGCTTCATTGTATTGGGCAGCCACTCCCTCTTCTCTCCTGCAAAACTATCAACCGAAATCTCCCACTCTGTCGATTTTAATCATGTCACAGAGAAGACCACCCCACGCTATGGTCAAGAGACCTTTGCAAAAAATGTTCGATTCAATGGAGAGTTTTACGAAACAGGACCACTCGCAAGAGCTTTGGTCAGACAAGAGCCTCTGATCCATCAGATGTTTCAATCCAATCGTGATACAATCTCAACACGTATTACAGCCAGAGTCTATGAGATTGCCCTTCTGCTTCATGCGTGTCGTCAACGAATCGCCTCCCTCGATCTTAATGAACCATCCTATATCGAACCAGAGTGTTCATGGCAGACACTCAGTGGTCAAGGGGTTGGTATTGTCGAAGCACCAAGAGGATCACTGATTCACACCATTACATTAGAACATGGTACAATTCAAGCATCTCAAATTATTACCCCAACACAATGGAATCTGGGCAATGCAACCCCTCAAGAGCCTGGTGTTGCACAAAAAGCGATGCTTGGTCTATCTGATACCGAAGTGGCTGAGTTTGTCTTTAGAACATTCGATATATGCTCAATCTGTACAACTCATTAATCTGTAAGTAGCATCTAAAGTGTATGGATACTTAAGCTTCATCATATCACAATGAAAGCAAACATATCTGGAGCTATCAATGGTGAAACACTGTATTCACTGTGGCCATCACAAACTCTATACTCTGGCAAATGGTCATCTTAAGTGTGCTGCTTGTAAACGAAAAATAAGCCCAGCCAAAGTGGAAAGAACCCTCCATCTAGTCGATGCATTTTGCAACAATATGACTGCTTTAGAGGCATCTAAAGCGTGTCAATGCAGTTATATGACTGCAAAATCACACTACGATCAGATCCGAATCTTGATTGCACAATACCTTGAAGCTCGTTATAACGACCATGCACTCAATATTAAAGAGTTTGATGAATACTTCTACCTTGAACAGAGTAAAAAACGGAGTGAAAAGACAATCTTTGATCTTAGAAACTTTTTGACATTCGATTATGGTGGTAAAGTCTATAATATTTTGATGCCCTCACTCAAAAAGTATCGTACCAACCTCTTTGATGAGAGCATGCCCGAAGAGTATTACCACCAGTTTGCACGCTTTCTCACCTTTCGGCGTGTTGCACGCCTTAAACATCTCGATAACACCATTGTAAAGTTTTGGAACTTTTTTGAGAAACATATCAAACAGTATCGTGGTGTCGATGAGGATCACTTCTTCTACTATCTCAAAGAGGCTGAGTTTAAATTCAACTACACCCTCAAAGAGCAAAAAGAGATTATTCTATCGCTTCTTTACAAACACTATGTCGCTTGAGTCTGTGCCAATCCATACCAGACTTGCCCCAATGCCACAGCCCCATCATTAGGAGAGAGGCGACGTGGAAAATAGAGTGTTTTCCCCTCTTTTTGTGCCCGAACCATCAACTGCTCAACCAATGTTCTGTTTTGAAAGACACCGCCAGCAAAGAGAAGCGGGTAGTCGGGATAGGCTTTGGCAACCGTAAAGATCATCTCGACAAGTGTTGCCATAAAGCGAGAAGCTATGATCTTAGGTTCAACTGTCTCAGTCATTGCACGAACCATCTCTGACCAATCGAGCTCTCCATGCTCAAATTTAAAAGGATAGGGTTCTGCAGGAGAGTCCTCATCAACCAACGCTTCAATACGCATACCACTCTCCCCTTCAAAGCCAAGTGTCTGACAGATACCTGCGAAACTTGCAACAGCATCAAAGAGGCGCCCCATCGATGTCGTTGGCAAAGCATTCATCCCCTTCTCCCATGCCCAATGGAGCATACGAATCTCATCGGCATGAAAAGATTTCACAGTAGGACTCTTCATTGCTAAAATCTCTTCAAGACTAAAGAGTTCAAAGAGAAGTGCCAATGCCACACGTCTTGGCTCTTTTACCGCCTTTTCACCCCCCAAAAGTCTAAAAGGTCGCAAAGATACAAGGCGTTCATAGGCATAGGCATTGGCCAAAAAGATCTCACCACCCCAAATCGTACCATCATCGCCATACCCTGTACCATCCCAGCAAAAGGCAAGCAGACGCTCATCACGCAACCCATACTCTGCCATCACCCCTAAGGCATGAGCATAGTGGTGCTGAACCTCAAAAATCTTCTCAATCCCCTCTTGATCCTTGATTGTATGAACCCACTTTGTGGTCTCATACCCAGGGTGTTTGTCATGTACAATCGTATCGGGTTTAATATCGTAAAATGCTTTAATCGTCTGAACCGTTCGTTCAAAGTAGTCCATCGCTTCAATCGTATTGAGATCACCAATATGGGGAGAGACAACCATACGATCGGCAAATGCCAATGCAATCGTACTCTTTTGGTTGGCACCCACAGCAAGAATGTTCCGGTCGATTTTTTGATCAAGGGTAAAGGTTAATGGGGCAATGCCTCTGGCAACACGTAGCCAAATGGGTTGGTCACCAGCCACTTGCATGACAGAGTCATCACAGGCATTGACAATCTCGCGATCATGGTCAAGAATCCAATCCACCACATGCCCCAACTTCTCAACCAACGCTTCAAATGTTCGGATAATCGGTTCATCACTCAAATTAGCACTGGTTGCCACCAATGGTCGATCGATCTCTTCAAAGAGAAGCTCATGCAGTGGTGTATAAGGGAGCATCACACCAATACGATCAATATGAGGCGCTACAGAGAAGGCAAGATCTGTATCTGAACGCTTTTTAAGAAGCACAATGGGACGCTCGCGAGATGTAAGCCACTTCCGCTCTGCCTCATTGAACGTCGCAACAGTCTGAGCCATTGCCACATCTTTAACCATAATGGCTAAAGGCTTAGAGGGTCTCCGTTTTCTTTCACGAAGCGATAAGAGAGCCACCTCATTGGTTGCATCACACATGAGATGAAAACCGCCCAACCCTTTGATGGCAACAATCTCACCCTCTTTTAAACGTTCGGCACAAAAGGCGATCGGATCATCACACTCTATAAGCTTACCTGCAGGGTCACGCAACAAGAGTGTCGGCCCACACTCCCAACAGCTGATCGGTTGTGCATGGTAGCGCCGATCCATCGGATCTTCATACTCTTGTTGGCAGGTTGAGCACATCTGAAATGTAGCCATCGAAGTGTTGGGGCGATCATATGGAACTGTTTTGGTAATCGTATAACGGGGACCACAGTCGGTACAGTTGATAAAAGGGTAGCGGTAACGGCGATTCGATGGATCACGCATCTCTTTAAGACACGCTTCACAGACAGAGACATCGGGACTGACAGGTGTCACCTTTTGGCTCACCTCATCAGAAGCGATAATCTCAAAATCCTCAAACCCATGTAAATCTACTTCTTGAACATCGATCGCTTCCACTTTTGCCAATGGTGGGGCATCGGTTTTGAGTTGTTCTAAAAACTTCTCAACCGCTACTCCATCCCCTTCAATATGGATCTCAACCCCCAAAGTGCTATTACACACACTCCCTTTAAGACCCAATTCGTGGGCAGTACGATAGACAAAAGGGCGAAATCCTACCCCTTGTACCACACCTGTGACAATAATATAGTAGTGTTTCGATACGCTATTGATCTTCAATGCCTGTTTCCCTCTATCGTGACCTTCAACATCATATGCCACTTATATTGTTACAACCATTTTAGCATGCAAAGAGAGGGGAAACAATAAAAGGGTGGTAAAAACCACCCTAATGAAGATTAAGCCAATCCTCGTAACATTCCATATTGTGTCATCGGTTTGAGTAGATAGACTTTCAACAACCAGTAGGCCCAGTGTGGCTCATCAGGTCTCAGTGGCAATGTTGCAATCATTTTACCATTGAACTTTCCATTAGCAGGATCAGACCAGTCAAACTCAGCCAACATCACTTTACCAATCTCAGTAATCAGAGGACAGACGGTATAACCACCATATTTGGCTGTCAGCTCTCTCCCCTCCATCAATGCGATGAGGTTATCGACAACAACTTTGTACTGTTTACGTGCACTTCCACCTGTTTTGCCCAAAGGAAGTGCCGCAACATCACCAAGTGCAAAGATATTTTTAAACTTGATATGCTGAAGTGTACCATTTCGGTAATCGACTGGTACCCACCCTTTCGAGCTTCCAACAGGTGACTTGCCAATCTCATCGGGGGCTTTCATTGGTGGCGTAATATGGAGAAAATCGAATGGCACCTCCACCCGCTCATGCTTGGTAATCATATCATACTCTTCAAGATCTGGGTCATACTCACCCTTCTCTTTCCAATGGTGATCGAATACTGCAATCTTCTTGGCAAGATCAACTTCAGTCAGGTTATGCGAAAACTTATACTTCATCCCCTTCTCTTCAAAGAGCTTAAAGATCGCCTCATTATATTCTGGTACCCCAAACATCTTGCTACCATTTGGATAGAATGTCAACTCTGCATTTTCGCGAGCACCCGCATGACGAAGATTGGAGTCGGTTAAGAACATAATCTTCTTCGGTGCACCACCACACTTGATCGGAGTATTAGGGTGGGTATAGACACCCTGTACCTTTTTACCGCTCTTGGCAGCTTCGATAAAGTTGTGAAGATTCTCTTTAACCTTCATCGCCCCTTCAACGAAATAGATCGAGCCTGCCCCACTCTTTCCAAAAACATCAGCCGCTTTTTGGTTATGCCCTGCTGTATAGAGTTCACCAACCTCTTCAAGCCCCTTAATGCGTCCAAAATCAAGCACCAGACCCGATGCGATAACCATAAAATCGTAACTGATTGTTTGACCACCTGCTGTTGTAACCTTATTGGCTTTTGGATCAAACTCAACCACACGATCTTTAATAAGCTTCACACCACTTGGAACATAATCCTCTGTTTTGTAAACAATATCTTGATCGGTCCATGTATAACCACCAATTAGTGTCAATCCCGGCTGATAGGTTGTACTGCGATCATTGGGCTCAATCACTGTAATATCGGGGTTTTCTAAATTTTTTGCCAATCGTGCCGCCGTTGACATACCAGCAAGTCCACCACCAACAATAACAATCTTTCCTTTGGCACTGCTCGCTGCACGTGCTTCAGTTGCCGCCGATGCCGATGTCACACCGCCCATCATCGTTGCCGCACTACCAAGTCCGATCAACTTCAGAGCATCACGTCGGCTGATCCCCTCCTTTTTCATCACCTCTTCAATCACCTCTTGGGTGTCTTGAATCATCTTTTTATTCATTGCATCACTCCTTTGTATCAAACACCCTATTATATTGGATAAAGACTAAAATAAAAATCTATCTTACTTATAAAAGTAATTTTATTTATTAATATTTTGTAGAGAAAAATGTGATTAGTGAATCTGATCGATCACCATCTGAATCGACTTTTGGTGGTTAAACTCATTGACTTGAAGTGTTCCTGTAATCGTTATAACCTCTCCAACCGCTACCATCTTCTCAAATCCAAATTGAATGGCTTGCAGTCGGTAGTGTTGATTGCCAAGTGTCAATCTTAAGTGATTTTTGTCAGCACCAATGGCAGAGGCTTCAATCACATGGAGATCTTTCATTAAAAACTTTGGTCGTGTATTCGCCTCTCCATAGGGTTCAAACTGTGAGAGAATCTCCATCAACTCCCAATCCACTTCACTCATTGGAAGCTCTCCCATCACATAACTTTTGGGGATAAAGGCTTTCGGATCAAGCGTTGAAGCAACCTGACAGATAGCTCTACGAAATCTCTCTATCTTATCACAATCAAGTGTCAATCCAGCTGCCATCTTATGACCACCAAAACCATTGAGATGGCTTTGACACTCTGACAATAGAGCAAAGAGGTCAACCTCTCCAATACTTCGTCCACTCCCTTTAGCGCGACCATTCTCAATCGATAGAACAATTGCTGGCTTCTTAAAACGATCCACCAAACGGGATGCCACAATTCCAATCACCCCTTCATGCCACCCTTCACCAGCTACAACAATGATAGGATCATCGGGATTGGCTAAACCAATCGCCATTTCAGTAATCTCTGCTTCGGTCTCTCGTCGTATCTGGTTCAGTTGATCCAACATCAACCAACCACTGCTTGCCTCACTCAAACTCTTAGCACGCAAAAATCTAAGAGCGATGGTTGCATCCTCCATCCGACCAGCACTATTGATACGTGGAGCAATGCCATATCCAATATCTTCAGCACTAAAGCGATTTTTCCCTAAGTAGGCACGTACTGCTTCAAAAGCGGGACGTTGTGATTGTGAAAGCATCTCAAGCCCCTTTTGCACCAGTGGACGATTGATCGAAACCAGTGGCATCACATCGGCAATAATTGCCAATGCCAACAGATCCAAAAACTGTCCCATCTTAATCGACAACCCCATCTGATGCTTTAATGCACCGATCAAAAACCATGCCACCTGTGCCCCACAAATTTCAGGATAGGCAAAGTGGCACGCCTCTTTTTTGGGATTAATAATCGCATAGGCATCGGGAAGTTTCTCTGCAGGGGTATGGTGATCGGTAATAATCAGATCAATGCCCCGTGCTTGACACACCTCTGCGGCTTCAAATGCAGTAATTCCATTATCAACGGTAATGATAACATCGGCTTCAATCCGATCTAAAATTTGGGGAGAGACACCATACCCATCATGAAAGCGGTTGGGGATGACAATCTCAATAGGATAGTTGATGATCTCAAAAAACTCCTCCATCAGTGCAGAAGAGACCACGCCATCCACATCATAGTCACCCACAACAACAATACGCTCCTGCTTTTGAATCGCTTGATGGATACGCTCCACGGCACGTGCCATATCATGCAGTTCAAAAGGGTGGGGAAGCTCTTTAAGAGATTTAAAACCGTCGCTAAAACGTGCCGCGAGCATCGCGGCAATTTTCGCTTTGGTTAGGCGAGGAAGATTACTCATTTTCGGCGTTTTTTGTCGCCAATGCCGCCTTAGCGAATGCAAGAATAGAAGGGTTAGGATTTTGCAGACGAGAGGTAAACTCTGGGTGGAACTGTACCCCCAAGAACCATGGATGATCTTTTACCTCAACCGCTTCAATCAATCCATTAGACTCACCTGAAATGATCATACCAGCCTTTTCAAGCCGTTCACGATAGATTGGATTGGCTTCATAGCGGTGGCGATGACGTTCATAGATAATCTTTTTAGCACCATAGGCTTTAAAGAGTTTTGTCCCCTCTTTGATCTCACATGGGTAAGCACCCAAACGCATCGTCCCGCCCAATGGACTGGTATGGGTTCGTACCTGTTTTTCACCTGAGTGGTCGATAAACTCATCAATCAGATAGATGAGAGGCTCTTTGGTTTCAGGATCAAACTCAACCGATGTCGCCTCTTTGATGCCCAAAACATTGCGTGCATACTCGATCAGACTCAACTGCATTCCGAGACAGATTCCCAAGTATGGAATCTTATTCTCACGTGCATAGCGAATCGCCATGATCTTTCCTTCAACCCCTCGAACACCAAAGCCACCAGCGACTAAGACACCATCCACATCACCGATTGTCTCTTCAACACCCTTCTCTTCAATATCCTCACTATCAACCCAGTGGATATTGATACGTGTATCGAGTGCCGCACCGGCATGAATCAGTGCTTCTGTTAAGGATTTATAGGACTCTTTGAGGTTGGTATATTTTCCAACAAATGCAATCGTCACATCATCACGTGGTGCGATAATGCGTTTCACAAGGATATCCCACTCCTCCATATTTGGTTCACCTGCACTCAAACCGAAACGTTTGGTGAGTGGATGCATAATGCCATCTTTCAAGAAGTTAAGAGGGACTTGATAGATGGTTGGTGCATCTTTACACTCGATAACACTCTCCATATCCACATCACAACTCATTGCAATCTTACGGCGCACCTCTTTAGGAAGTGGTTTTTCACAACGGACAATGATCATATGGGGTGTAATACCGATACGACGCAACTCCTGTACACTATGTTGTGTCGGTTTGGTCTTCAACTCACCCGCCGCTTGAATATAGGGAACAAGCGTTACATGGATATTAATAACCCGATCACTGCCAAGCTCATGTTTGATTTGGCGAATCGTCTCAAGGAATGGAAGCCCCTCAATATCGCCAACGGTACCACCCAACTCAACAATCAGAACATCTTTTCCTTTGCCCGCTTCAAAAATTCGCCGTTTTACTTCACCAACAATATGAGGAATGACCTGAATCGTCTTACCAAGATATTCACCTTTACGCTCTTTGGTCAAAACCGTATGATAGACCTGTCCTGTCGTAAAGTTATTTTTTTTGCTCAAATCAACATTTAAAAAACGCTCATAATGGCCAAGGTCAAGGTCAGTCTCTGCACCATCTGCCGTGACAAAGACCTCACCATGTTCAAGTGGGCTCATCGTACCAGGGTCCATATTCAAGTAAGGATCCATCTTCAAGATGGAGACATCCAGCCCTGTCTGCTTGAGAAGCGTTCCTACGCTCGCCGCCGTAATCCCCTTACCAAGAGAACTGAGAACTCCACCGGTTACAAAGATATATTTGGTCATGTACGCCTCGTAAAAAGAAAGTTGGGTAATTCTAACAAACCACCGCTAAGAGACGGCTTGGACAAAGAGGAGCCAGTAAACACCAACCCCCATAAGAGCCGTGATACTCATGCCTGCAAAAACAAAACGCCCCACACTTTTATGGTTTGAGAAGATGGGTTGATGGTTCCGAAATGCTTTAAAAGAGCGAATCACCTGATACCCCCATGCAAGAATTGAGATCAGAGCAATCAGAATATGCACCACCATATAGATGGTCATCTTCTCTTTTCCAAACGATGTATTGGTCAAATCAGCCCAATACCCACCATCCACACGAATACCAATCTCAAAAAAGAGAACCACTGCCATCGTCACTACAAAAAGGGACAGTTGAAGATAGGCGTGGGCTTTGAGCCGTTTTTTCACAGCCAAAAAGATAGCACCTGCTAAGAGTAGAGGCAAAAGTGCAAAATAGAGTGTTGCCACATCCATATACAAAGGAGCCTCTGTCCCTAAAAAACCTTTTTCAAACATACTACTCCTTCTGACCAATTCTTAAACGGCATCGCATAGCCTCAACAACCAGTAGCCTTGCCATCTCACGACTCTGAACCAAAACATGATCGATCTGTAGATCCTCAATCATCGACTGCTCCTCTTCATTACGCACTTTCACCACAACATTGGCATGGGGTGCGATGTCCATCAACGCTTCACAAATGAGACGAAGGTGACGGATATGGTCAACCGCCACAATGACCGCACTGGCACGATCGATATCAAACTGCTTTAACACCTCTTTATTGGCAGCATTGGCAAAAAAGATTGGTTCTCCCATCCTCTGCCCCTGCTCCATACGATGGATATTGTGTTCGAGTATAACATAGCTCACCCCTTGACGCTTCAGCTCTGCTACCACCTTCTGCCCCAATGGACCAAATCCACAAACAATAATATGGTCATTAAAGCCTGTCGAGGCTACTTTCACCATCTTAGGTTCAGGCTCTGGAATCAATCGGTCGGTAATCTCATGGATACGGGCAAGAATAAAGACAGAGAGCACCATCGAAATCACAACCGCACTCAAAAGGATCTGTGCCTGCTCACCATCAATCAGAAGATTGGCTTGTGCCAACGAAAAGACAGCGAGTGCAAACTCTCCCACCTGAGCAAGTGCCAATGCTGTCTTCATGGCAATACGAAGTCGGGTAAAGAAGCGTAAAAAGAGGTAGATAATCCCAAACTTTACAGCCATAACAATGAGTGTCACCAAAAGAATCTGACCAATATTTTGTGCAACAACCTGCAGATCGATCTGCATACCAACAGTGACAAAGAAGAGTCCAAGAAGCAGATCTCTAAAAGGGACTAACTCCGCTTCAATCTGATACTTATAATGGGTCTCTGCCAACATCATCCCTGCCAAAAACGCTCCCAATGAGTAGGTAAAACCAAAAAGATGTGCCAACTCAGCCGATCCCACAACCAAAAAGAGAACGGTACCCAAAAAGATTTCAGATGAGTCGGTGCGTGTCACCCACTCCAAAAGCCAGTTGATCACATACTTACCTACCAGATAGATAATGAGCCCTACCAAGATCGCATCGATCACAATCTTTTTGAGCATCAAAAAGATATGGCTATCATTGGATGC
>QNYO01000029.1 GCA_003978765.1 Hydrogenimonas sp.
AGATTTACAAATTATACATAATATGTATCAAGTAGTTAGGAATAGATTGAAGAGAGATTTTCATATAGAGTTTTAAATAAATGAAATTTATAGTCATTTAGTTACTCAAAACCTACAATATCAAGTTTCTAAGTAAATAAATGACTAGTGAACTTTTTAATAACATAAGTGAAGTAGAGTAAATAGTTTATCATACTCTTAACCTTTATAAACAAAGGAGCTCTTAAAAGAGATTAAAAACACTCTTTTAGAAAATCACTAATCTTTTAAGCAAAAATGCACAAAAAGATTTGATAGAAAGAGCAATATACTATAACTCTTTTTGTTATAAAATCACTTTAACTAGAGGTCAATATGATAACTAAAAAAAGACTTACCCATCTCAAACAACTCGAAGCAGAGAGTATCTATATTCTCAGAGAGGTTGTAGCAAACTTCCGTAATCCTGTGATGATGTACTCGATTGGAAAAGATAGCTCTGTCATGCTTCATTTAGCGATGAAAGCCTTTTACCCAGCAAAGCCCCCCTTCCCTCTTCTCCATGTCGATACCCTCTGGAAATTTAAAGATATGATAGAGTTTAGAGATCGACGGGTTAAGGAACTGGGTGTTGATTTGGTTGTTCACACCAACCCCGAAGGGGTTGAGATGAATATCAATCCTTTTGTTCATGGCAGTAAAGTCCATACCGATATTATGAAAACACAGGCACTCAAACAAGCACTCAATGCTGGAGGCTATGATGCCGTCATTGGTGGTGCCAGACGAGATGAAGAGAAGTCTCGTGCCAAAGAGCGTATCTTTTCGTTTCGAGATAAAAACCACCGATGGGATCCTAAAAACCAAAGACCTGAATTATGGAATCTTTTTAATACACATATTCACAAAGGTGAGAGTGTCCGTGTTTTCCCTCTTTCTAACTGGACAGAACTCGATATTTGGCAATATATCTATCTTGAAGATATTCCAATTGTTCCTCTTTACTTTGCAAAAGAACGCCCAATTGTGGAGTATGAGGGTGCTAAGATTATGGTCGATGATGACCGTATGCCTGAAGAGCTAAGAAAAAAGGCAAAAATGGAAAAAGTTCGCTTTAGAACACTTGGGTGTTATCCACTCAGTGGTGCCATAGAGTCAACTGCCCAGACCCTTCCTGAAATCATTCAAGAGATGTTATTAAGTCGTAATAGTGAACGTGAAGGTCGTCTGATCGATAAAGACCAAGAGGGATCAATGGAGAAGAAAAAAATCGAAGGATACTTTTAATGGCAAGTACAACCAATATTGAACAATATCTCAAAGAGCATGAGAATAAAGAGTTACTTCGTTTTATCACATGTGGAAGTGTTGATGATGGAAAATCAACACTCATTGGGCGACTTCTTTATGATAGTAAAATGATCTTTGAAGATCAGTTGGCACAAGTAAAAAATGAGACCAAAAAGTATGGTACAGTTGGTAATGAAGAGATCGATTTTGCTCTTTTGATTGATGGTTTGCAGAGTGAAAGAGAACAAGGTATTACGATCGATGTTGCCTACAGATTTTTTGCCACAGATAAAAGAAAATATATCATTGCTGATACTCCAGGGCATGAACAATATACAAGAAATATGGTTACAGGTGCCAGCACTGCCGATTTAGCTGTTATCCTCATTGATGCACGTAAAGGAGTCCTGACACAGACACGACGCCACTCCTTTTTAGTAAGTCTTCTTGGTATTCAAAATATTGTTGTAGCTATTAATAAGATGGATTTGATGGACTACTCTGAAGAGGTTTTTAATAACATTACAAAAGATTATGAGAGTATGTATGAGCAGTTACGATACTCTCTCCCTTACAAAAACTACCAGCCTACCATTGACTTTATCCCTATTAGTGCTTTAAAAGGAGATAATGTCGTTCAAAACTCTGATCGTATGCCGTGGTATCATGGCAAAGCATTAATGAAGTATCTCGATGAAGTCACCATTCAACGTAAAAATAGTTCTGAACACGCCTTCCGTTTCCCAGTACAATATGTCAATCGCCCCAACCTTGACTTTAGAGGTTTTGCAGGGACCATTATCAGTGGAGAGATTTGTGTAGGAGATCACATAGTTGTCTATCCTTCGCAAAAAGAGTCCACTATTAAAGCGATTGTTCCTCCGCTTAACCCAACCGATACAAAAAGTATGAGTGTCAATGACGCTACACAGTCAATTGATACAGCATTCTCTCCTATGGCGATCACATTAACCCTCCATGATGAGATTGATATTAGCCGTGGAGATCTGATTATCAAAGCCAATGAGAAAGAACCAAAATTTAGTGACAGTTTTGAAGCAATGCTTGTTTGGATGGATGAATCATCTCTCAAAGAGCGTGAATATATCGTTAAGCTCTATACCAAAGAGACAAATGGTTTTATTGGAAAGATTCTCTTCAAAAAAGATGTCAATACATGGGAGAAGGTCGAAACAACAACACTCCATCTCAATGATATTGCACGTGTACAGATTGATCTGACAGAAAAAATCGCTTTTGACCTTTATGAAGAGCATAAAGAGACTGGTGCATTTATCCTTATTGATCGTGTTACTAATAATACTGTGGCCGCAGGTATGATTGTAGGTGAAGCCACAAAACAGGTCAACAAAAGAGTCTATACAGAGAGTGAAATTGCTTTGAATCAGTTTATTCGAACCCACTTTCCAGAGTGGGGATGCAAAGCGATTGATGAGATCGAATAGATGCGTGTGTTAGGAGACTTTTTTGTATAAAGAGACCAATCTACGCTCAATTGCCAAAGGTATTAGTTGGCGTTTTGTAGCTACTGGTACGACCATTATCATCGTTTATACCTTTTTTGGACGATTAGACCTTGCCATTGCGGCTGGTCTTTTAGAGACGATCTTAAAAATCGCTCTTTACTGGGGGCATGAGAAGATATGGCAAAAGATTCGATGGGGTAAAGAGAGAATAGAGCCATTTAATGTATGGTTTACAGGCTTACCACTCTCAGGAAAGACAACTATTGCCGATTTGCTCTATCAAAAACTGCAAAAACTGGATATTCCATTAGAGAGAATTGATAGTAAAGATATTCGCGCACTGATTCCAGATATTGGCTATACCAGAGAAGAGCGTAATAGACATATTAAACGTATTGGTCACCTCATACAAACTCTTCAAAAAAACTCCATCTCTACCGTCTGTTCATTTGTTTCACCCTATCGAGAATCTCGAAAGATGATTCGACAAATGGTAAAAAACAATATTGTTGTCTATGTCAAAGCCGATCTTGAAACCTGTCAACAAAGGGATTATAAGGGAGTCTATCAAAAAGCTCTACAAGGTGAGATAAAAAATTTTACAGGTATTAGTGATATCTACGAAGAGCCTCAACATGCTGAAATTGTTATCGATACAGAAAAGATCTCTCCAGAAGAGGCAGCAGAAACAATTTTCAAGTATATTAAAAAGAACTATATAAAATAAGGGTACTCGATGGAAAATATCGTATGGCATGAACATCATGTAACCAAAGAGGATCGTGAAAAGATCAAAAACCAAAAAGGGTGTGTGCTTTGGTTCACAGGACTCTCAGGAAGTGGTAAAAGTACCATCGCCAACACATTAGAAGAGAGACTCAACCAAATGGGCTACCACACCTATCTCTTAGATGGGGATAATATCCGAACAGGGCTCAATCGAGGACTTGGCTTTAGTCAAAGTGATAGAGAAGAGAATATTCGAAGAGTCGCTGAAGTCTCTAAACTCTTTACCGATGCTGGTATTATCACTCTTACTGCTTTTATCTCTCCTTTTATAAAAGAGCGTAAAAGAGCAAAAGAGATTATCGGAGAAGATCACTTTATAGAGATTTTTATCGATACACCATTTGAAGAGTGTGCCAAACGTGATCCTAAAGGACTCTACAAAAAAGCTCTTAATGGAGAGATTAAAGAGTTTACAGGGCTTGACTCTCCATACGAAGCACCTACCCATCCAGATATTCATATCAAAACACTCGAAGAGAGCATTCCAACAGCAGTTGAAAAGATTATCTTCTATTTAAAAGAAAGAGGAATATTATGTTAAATCAAATCGATATTGATGATGTGATTGCCATAGCCAGAAAAGCTGGTGAAGAGATTATGAAAATCTATACACAAGAGTTTGATGTCACCTTTAAAGAGGATCAATCACCACTCACACTGGCTGATCAGATTGCCCATCAAGTCATTACCGAAGGACTTCAAAAATATCAACTCCCAATTTTAAGTGAAGAGGGACGTAATATTCCTTTTGAAGAGCGAGCATCATGGGAATATTTTTGGATGGTTGATCCTCTTGATGGCACCAAAGAGTTTATTAAAAAGAATGGTGAATTTACTGTCAATATTGCACTCATCCATAAAAATACCCCAACCTTAGGCGTTGTCTATGCCCCTGCTATCGATACTCTTTACTATACTGACCACACATCTGCCTATAAAGTGGAACATGGGCAAACAACCAAGCTTCCTATCTCACGTAATGATGATAAATTGCTCATTGTTGCAAGTAAATCCCATCTTAATGAAGAGACAAAGAGCTTTATTGATGCGATTGAAACAGATAAAGAGAAACTCTTTTTATCCAAAGGAAGTAGTTTAAAACTCTGTATGGTTGCAGAAGGAAGTGCGGACCTCTATCCACGGCTTGCACCAACAATGGAGTGGGATACTGCTGCAGCTGATGCAATCGTTAGAAAGAGTGGTAAAAAAACCTACTGTTATCAAAAGGAGATAGAGTACTCAAAATTACTCTCATTAAATGGTTGTAATCAAACACTAACACTATTACAGTATAATAAAAGAGACTTATTAAATCCTTGGTTTATTGTTGTTTAAATAAGCAGTCTCTTTTTACAAACCAAACCAAACCATGAAAATCTTTCTGTTTTTCTGTTTTTAGAATAAAGGAGTTAAAAGAGTTATGAAAGGCATTATCTTAGCCGGGGGAAGTGGGACACGACTCTATCCTATTACACGTGGCATCAGCAAACAATTAATCCCTGTGTATGATAAGCCAATGATCTACTATCCACTCTCTGTATTGATGTTGGCAGGTATCAAAGAGATCCTCATTATTTCTACTCCTAATGATTTACCTAACTTTAAAAAACTTTTAGGAGATGGTTCACGACTTGGTATCAAGTTTAACTATGTTGAACAATCCAGTCCTGATGGAATTGCACAAGCCTTCATTTTAGGTGAAGAATTTATTGGGAATAGTGATGTCTGTCTTATTTTAGGTGATAACATCTTCTATGGGCATGGACTCTCTGGTATGTTAAAAAAGAGTATTGAAAATGTAAAACATGAAAACAAAGCAACCATCTTTGGCTACTTTGTCAATGATCCAGAGCGTTATGGTGTCGTTGAGTTTGATAAACAAGGTAATGTTATTGGTATTGAGGAAAAACCTAAGGAGCCTAAAAGCAACTTTGCCATTGTTGGTCTCTATTTTTACCCCAATGATGTCATACAAGTTGCCAAAAACATTCAACCAAGTGATCGAGGAGAACTAGAGATCACCTCTGTCAATCAAGTCTATTTAGAACAAAATCGTTTAAAAGTAGAGCTTATGGGACGGGGGTATGCTTGGCTCGATACAGGAACTCATGATAGCTTGCTTGATGCCAGTAACTTTATCCGTACCATTGAAAAGAGACAAGGTTTAAAAGTGGCGTGTATCGAAGAGATCGCTTATGAGATGGGGTATATTGACAAATCAAAACTGAATGAGATGGCAAAAGTACTAGAAAAAAATGGGTATGGTCAATATCTACTAAAACGTGCGAGTGAAAGAGCAGTAGAGCGATGAATTTTATAAGAACAGAGATCCTTGATGTTATCATTATTGAACCAAAAGTTTTTGGAGATGAACGAGGCTATTTTATGGAGACCTTTAGAAAAGATCTCTTTGAAGAGTTTATTGGATATTCGGTTGACTTTTGTCAAGACAATGAGAGCAAATCAAAGCGAGGTGTTTTAAGAGGTCTTCACTACCAACTTCCCCCACATGCACAGAGTAAACTTGTCCGTGTCATTGAAGGAAGTGTTATCGATGTGGCTGTAGATATCCGTCGAGGAAGTCCAACATTTGGAAAGTATGTTGCTGTTGAATTGAGTCAAGAGAATAAACGCCAACTCTTTATCCCACGAGGCTTTGCCCATGGCTTTTTAACCATCAGTGATGAAGTGATCTTTACCTATAAAGTCGATAACTACTACGCACCAGAGTGTGACCGTGCTATTCGTTTTGATGATCCTCAAATTGATATCGATTGGAACTTCCCAACCAGTGAAATTGTCGTTTCTGATAAAGATAAAAATGCACCTGTATTAAAAGATGCTGATCTCTTTGAATATGGTGTAAACTACTACACTTAACTCAAAAAGGTACCATAATGAATGTATTAGTCACAGGAAGCAAGGGGCAAGTGGGCTCTGAGATTAAACACCTGATTGAAAATAGAGACTATCTCTTTGAAAATGCCAACTTCTTCTTTATTCACCGAGATAAGCTTGATATTACTAATAAAGAGGCAATTGAACATCTTATTACAGAACAGCAGATCGATACAATTATCAATTGTGCCGCCTATACTGCTGTGGATAAAGCTGAAAGTGAACATGAAACAGCTGATCGTGTCAACCACTTGGCTGTCAAAAATTTAGCCGATATTGCCAAAGTGAAAGATATCTTTCTGATTCATATCTCAACCGACTATGTCTTTAATGGCAAAAGCTATCGTCCCTATGTTGAAGATGATCCTATCGATCCACTTGGTGTTTATGGTATCACCAAACGAAAAGGGGAAGAGGCCATTATTCAGACAGGTTGTAAAAGTATTATTATTCGAACATCATGGGTCTATTCAACTTATGGTCACAACTTTGTTAAAACAATGCTCAAACTTGCAAAGAGTCGAAATGAATTAGGAGTTATTTTCGATCAAGTTGGCACCCCAACCTATGCAAGAGATTTGGCAATAACGATTCTAGATATTCTCAAGCATGCCTCATCTGATGTGAGAAACTATCATGCTGAAATCTTTCACTATAGTAACGAAGGTGTCGCAAGTTGGTATGACTTTGCAAAAGCGATCTTTGAGATTGAAGAGTTAGATATCAAAGTCAATCCAATTGAAACCAAAGATTATCCAACACCAGCCAAACGCCCTCCTTATAGCATTCTCAACAAATCAAAAATTAAACAGGAGTTTCAGATAGAGATTCCCCACTGGCGAGAGTCACTTCAAGCCTGTTTGAAAGCATTCAAAGGAGAAATACGATGAAATCTCTACTCGTAACAGGTTGTGCTGGTTTTATCGGTAGTAACTTTGTCCCATACTTTTTAGAAAAGTATCCAGAGTATCGCCTCATCAACTTAGACCTACTTACCTATGCAGGCGATTTAGATAATCTTCAAGAGGTGCAAAACGATCCACGACACATCTTTGTCAAAGGCAATATCTGTAACCGTGAACTTATTGAATATCTGTTTGAAACATACGATATTCAAGGAGTAATCCACTTTGCTGCTGAATCGCATGTAGATAACTCGATTAAAAATCCTGGTATCTTTATGGAAACAAATGTCAATGGTACCTTTACGCTTTTAGATGTTGCCTATAAGTACTGGATGGAGAGACCTTTTTGTTATAAAAAGGGGTATGAAGGGTGCCGTTTTCACCATATCTCAACCGATGAAGTCTATGGTACCTTAGGAGAGACAGGGCTATTTACAGAAGAGACCCCCTATGCACCCAACAGTCCATACAGTGCCTCCAAAGCCTCAAGTGATATGGTTGTCAGAAGCTACCACCATACTTACGGTATGAACACCGTCATTACCAACTGCTCAAACAACTATGGTCCCAAACAGCATGATGAAAAGTTGATACCAACCATTATCCGTAATGCACTCATGGGTAACCCTATTCCAATCTATGGTGATGGTAAAAATGTGCGTGACTGGCTCTATGTACTCGATCACTGTAAAGGTATCGATTTAGCCTACCATAAAGGTGAAGCGGGAGAGACCTACAATATTGGTGGTCGTAATGAGCGAACCAATCTCTATATTGCCAACAAAATATGCGAAATCTTGGATGAGCTTCTACCGATAGAACAGAATAAGATGTTTCATCCAGAATCCAATATCCAAAACCCAACATCATATAAAGATCTTATCACCTTTGTTCAAGATCGCCCTGGTCATGATCGACGCTATGCGATTGATGCAACAAAGATTGAAACAGAGCTTGGTTGGAAAGCTGATGAAAACTTTGAAACGGGTATTGTCAAAACGATTCAGTGGTATCTTAAAAAATATTATAATGATTAATGCACTTTATCTTTATAGCGACCAATAAAAATAGAAAACTTTATCGGCGTGATCCATCATTCATCTATCGATGCCAAAATATCGCCAAAGGATTAGAGAAAAATGGACACACAACGGAATTGATCCACATTAAGGATCTTCATCCCTTTAAAAAGGGTGATGTGTTCATTTTTCATCGACCATCCTTTTCTATCAGATTATGGCTACTTATTAAAATGCTCTCTGTAAGAAATCTCTTTATTATGATGGATGTTGATGATTTCATTTTTGATGCAAACTACGCCTCAGAGTCACCTGCCTACATCAATAAGATTCTACCCTTACAAAAAGTGAAAAAACAGTTTCAAAAGAATCTCAAAGCATTTAAACTATTCTCTCATTTTTCTGTCTCTACATCCCCTCTTCAAAGCCATCTCAAGCGTCTCATACCCCATGCAGATACAGTTGTCATTCCCAACTCTGTTTATGAAGATTGGAAAACTCTTCCCAAACAGACAAAAAGAGTTAACCAAAAAGTTATCTCCTACTTTCCTGGTACTCGCAGTCATGATAAAGATTTTCTAACCATTCAAAAACCTTTGGAGAAGTTTTTAAACACATATCCCGACATCATCCTTAAAATTACTGGACAATTAAACTTTCATTTAAATGTACCCAACCATCAAATTCAGTACCGTCAAAGGGTTGACTTTTCAGAGCATTGGAAAAACTATCAAGATGTTTGGGTCAATTTAGCACCTCTGGAAAAGACCCATTTTAATCACTGCAAATCAGCATTAAAAGTGATTGAAGCAGGCTATTTTAATATTCCAACAATGACTATAGATAATGATGATACACGAAGATTTAAAGATGCAGGTGCTATCATTGTCTCCAATCAAGAGGAGTTTTTTCATCAACTGGAATCTCTTCTTGATGAAAAAGAGTATCAAAACAAAAGTCATCAACTCCAAGAAAAAGTCCTAAAAAAGGCTGATGTGGTTGAAGTCTCAAAACAACTTATTCACTTTATTGAAAAGAGAATACCTCTTAAAGCGGCTCTTGATCGAAGGGCACGAGGTATCTATACCTTAGAGACACTCAAGCTCTATTACCAAGCCTTTCAACAGACGAGTGATCCTAAAATCTATCTTGAATACTGTATATTTTGTAGAGATTTAGGGTATCGACTATCTTCTGCACGATATAAAAAACTAAAAACTAACCTCTTGTTAAATCGACGGGCACGCCCCTTAATTGATGAGTTTCATGGGAGATTCTCCAAAAAATCCCCCTTTCTTCAAACGGTTTTTCAAAAACAGACAGAGTGGTTTCAAGAGTTTCAAGCATATATCCACAATAAGACGGTGTGTATTGTAGGAAACTCTGCTATTACCAAAGGTAAAAATCTTGGAAACCTTATCGATAAACATGATATTGTGATCCGATTTAATCACTGCTGTCAACCCCAATATAAAGATGATTTAGGTGAAAAGATAGATATATGGGTCAGTGCACCCAATATAGACTCTGTGATTCCTGCCCAATGGATTATTATTACAGGTCCCAATATGCTCTACAAAAACGCCAAATGGGGTCGATTTCAATCGGTCGATTTAGATCAGACCAGAATTTTAACAACACCTCTTCCTCTATGGAGAGAGATGGTCAAAATTTTACATGCACCACCAAGTGCTGGTATTCTACTCATCTACTGGATCTATACCCTACGTAATAGCTTTAAAAAAATCGATATTATTGGTTTTGACTTAGAGTCTGCATCAAAGCAGTATCACTATATCGATGCGAAGCATCAACCATCGTCAAGACATAATTGGCAAAGAGAAAAAGAGGTGATTAAAGAGTGGATTACCCAAGGACTCAATGTTTTAGATAGGGACAAGCGTTGAAACACTATAGCACATCAAAACGACTAATCAAAAATGCGCAAAACTTTTTTGATCTTGAATACTACACACGCTTTGATGAGTACTTGCAGAGAGATGGTATCTTTTATGGATGGGGAAGAAAAACCTCAGGTCAAAGAGCCATCTATCTTGCAAAAAAGTTTAACACCTCCTATAGACTTCTTGAAGATGGCTTTATACGATCTATTGGCTTAGGAGTTACAGGAGCTCCATCTTTTTCAATTGTTGAAGATGACTTAGGAGTCTATTATGATGCCACTAAGCCTTCAAGACTTGAAAATATCTTAAAGAACTACGACTTTCAAAGTGATAAAGAGCTTCTTGAAATAGCAAAACAAGCTATTGATCTTATCAGAACCTATAAAATTTCAAAATATAACCAATCATCTTTAAAGCCTTTAAATGACCTAAAAAATGATCTCAAAAAAGTTTTAATTATTGCACAAACCGAGGGTGATCTATCTCTCAAATATGGTATGGCAGATAAGTTTGATCCTAAAGAGATGGTTATCACTGCCATAGAAGAGAATAGAGATGCAGAAATCTATCTTAAAGTACATCCAGATGTATTAACAGGGAAAAAAGCATCCAATATCGATATCAACTTTGCAAAAAAGTATTGTAGAGTGATTACCGAAGATATACACCCTATCGTTTTACTTGAAGCTTTTGATAAAGTCTATACACAAACATCTCAGATGGGGTTTGAGGCTGTTTTACTGGGTAAAGAGGTGATCTGTTTTGGTATGCCCTTTTATGCCGGATGGGGTGTTACAGTTGACAAAATCAAATCTCAGCGAAGAGGTCGAAAACTATCCAAAGAGGAGATCTTTGCAGGTGCTTATATCCTCTATACAAAATACTATAACCCCTTTTCTCAAAAGCCATCCAATATTATCGATACAATCGAAACGATCCATAAGTATCGTACCATCTACCAACATAATGAGGGAGATTTATACTTTTTTGGATTTAGCTGGTGGAAGAAACAGTTTTTAAAAGACTATTTTCCAGCATTACAACATAATCAAAAAACTTTTTGTTCAACCATCAATCATGCTCTCAAAAAAGGGTTGAATCAACACTCTAAAATCTTTATCTGGGGTAAAAGAGAGTTTCTTGATGTTGAGGCCTATGCCAAAGAGCATAAGATCCCAATCTATCGTGTGGAAGATGGTTTTATCCGCTCTGTTTCGCTTGGATCTGACCTTACACGTGCCTACTCTCTTGTTGTCGATTCACAAGGTATCTACTTTGACCCGACACAACCAAGCGATTTGGAAGAGATTTTAAATAGCTATACCTTTGATCAAGAGCTTTTACAACGAGCCAAAGCCCTGCAAAACTATATCACCACCAACAAGATCTCCAAATATAACATCTACAAAGATGTTGCTTTAGATTTAAAAGGGTATCAAGAGGGACAAAAGATTATCATGGTACCAGGGCAAGTCGAAGATGATGCCTCCATTATTTATGGTGCAGATGGTATGAGTAACCTTGAACTCCTTCAAGCGGCTCGTAAGAATGCACCCGATGCCTACATCATCTACAAACCTCATCCCGATGTCTTAGCAGGCAATCGAAAAGGAAATATTGATGATGTAGAAGCTTTAAAATACTGCAATCTTATCGTTAAAGAGGCAAGTATCGATAGTGTCTTAGAGGTTGCCGATGAAGTCCATACAATGACCTCACTGGTTGGCTTTGAAGCACTTCTGCGTGGTAAAAAGGTCTATACCTATGGTATGCCCTTCTATGCAGGCTGGGGGCTTACAATAGATGCCAAAACTAACCCAAGAAGAGAAAAGAGACGCTCACTTGAAGAGTTAATTGCCGCAACACTTATCCTCTATCCACGCTATATCCACCCCAAAACCAAAACTTTATGTGAAATCGAAGCCTTACTTGAAGCGATAGATCAAGAAAAAAAGAGGTATAATAACAACTTTTTATATAGGCTAATGGTAGATAGCCGAAACTTTATCTCTCGAAAAATTCAGTGGATACTAAAGGTGCTTTTGGGTGGATAGAATAGGTAATATCAAAGATAAAAATATCCTTTTACTACAAGGACCGATGGGAAGCTTTTTTCAACAGCTCGACCTACGTTTTCGACAAGGTGGTGCAAACACCTTTAAAATAGGATTTAATGCAGGAGATTGGTTTTTCTCCAATCGCGATAACTATATCCCCTACCGTGGTACAAAAGAGCAATGGAGAGATTTTATACGTCTCTTTTTAGAAGAAAAAGAGATTCATAAAATCTTTCTCTTTGGAGATTGTCGCTTCTACCAAAAGATTGCCATTGAAGAGTCTATGAAACTTGGGATTGAGGTCTTTGTCTTTGAAGAGGGGTATATTCGTCCAGATTTTGTCACAATGGAGCGATATGGTGTCAATAACTACAGCAAAATCAGCCGTGATCCCAACTTCTATCGCAATCTTCCTGAAAACTTTTTTCATAAACGTCTCATTCTACCAGCCAATCCTAAATATTGGAGAATGGCATTAAGTGCATCGATATACTATATCCTTGCAAAAACTCTCAAATTTCGCTACCCACACTATGAACATCATCGTGAACTTGCTGTGATCAAAGAGGGCTTTTGGGGGATAAGAAGCTTCTATCGTAAGTATCTTTATAAGATTAAAGAGAGAGGACTATTAGAGAGGCTATCGGGTGAACTCTCTAAAAAGTACTACTTTGTACCTCTTCAAACCTATAACGACTTTCAACTCAGAGAGCACTCCCCTTTTCCATCGATTGAAGCCTTTATTGAAAGAGTGATCAACTCCTTTGCACACCATGCACCCAAAGAGAGCTATCTGGTGATTAAACACCACCCTATGGATCGGGGACGAAAAAATTATGAGAAGTTTATTCACAATTTAGCAGAGCATTTAGGAGTCCAAAAGAGAGTGATCGTCGTTCATGATCTTCATCTACCCACCTGTTTACGACATGCCATTGGGACAATCACAATCAATAGTACTGTAGGTCTCTCATCACTATTTCATCGTATTCCAACCATTACTCTCGGAGAAGCTTTTTATGATATTGAAGATTTAACCTGTAAAGGTATGTCACTAGAGCGCTTTTGGAGGGAGTATAAAGCCCCTGATCCTGAACTTTTTACAAAGTTTCGTTACTACCTTATTGAAACAACACAACTCAATGGAAGCTTCTATGGAAGATTTCCTATTGAGCTCAACCCTTTGCAATGCCCTCTTTCAGAGAAGGATAAGGGAGCTTACCTTTTAAAGTAAGCCCCTTCGAGCATTAAATCTTTCGTTCCCACTCCAATGCACTCTTACAAATAAGTGCAAGATCATCAAATTTTGGTCGCCATGCCATAGAAGATTTGATCTTTGTATTGTCTGAAATGAGTGCGGCAGGGTCACCAGCACGTCGTGGACCTGTTTCAACGCAGAAGTCAACACCACTCACACGCTTCATCTCATCAATAACCTCTTTAACGCTGTATCCATGTCCATAACCGCAGTTAAAGATATCACTTGGATTCTCATCAAGATAGTTCAACGCTTCAATATGAGCATCAGCAAGGTCATCTACATGAATATAGTCACGAATACCAGTACCATCTGGTGTATCGAAATCATCACCAAAGATATACATCTTATCGCGCTTACCAAGTGCCGTTTCTGCTGCAATCTTAATAAGGTGTGTCGCATTTGGGAAGCTCTGACCGATACGTGGATTGATCTCTTCGAGTTTCGTTGCACCATTCATATCGGCACCTGCCACGTTAAAATAACGTAAAATGACATATTTAAAATTCTCATTGGCAAATGCCGCATCTTGAATGACGGTTTCACTCATCAACTTACTCATACCATATGGGTTAATTGGTTTAGTCACCGTTGTCTCTTGTACAGGCACCTCTTCAGGCTCTCCATAGACTGCTGCAGTGGAAGAGAAGATCATCTTTCCAACACCATACTTATTGGCCAAACGGATCACATTGGTGGTATTCACAGTATTATTCATATAGTACTTCAGTGGGTTCTCCACACTTTCAGGAACAACGATGCTTGCTGCAAAGTGAATCACTGCCTCAAAGTTTTTTGCTTTGAAAACACCTTCGATCATATCAAAATTCTCAAGATCAGCTTCGATAAAATCGACACGATTAGGATCATTTGCAATCGCTTTAAGGGCATCAATACGCTCTTTTGTACCTGTTGAGAGGTTGTCAATTATGGTAATATTCGCATCGGTTTGTTCAAGAAGCTGTTTGGCAACATGGCTACCAATATAGCCAGCACCGCCTGTAATGAGAATCTGTTGAGAATTGCATGTTGTGCTCATTGCTTTTCCATTCCTTATTGAAATTTTTTGTTACATTGTAGCGAGAAAAAGATAAAATTAATCTATGGAACCTATGAATCTCTTAATTTTTGTAACTATTCTGTTACTGGCTGAAGTTTTTGAGAGTTGGTGGCAATATGCACCCACCCTTGAAGGGGTACTTTATAAGATGAGTCACTATGCGCAACGCAATATCTTTATGCTCTTTTGCATGTACCCCTCATTCTATTTTCTTCTCTTTATCTTTGTATTACAAGGGTATCAAGGAACACTTCTAAGTCTCATGATTGTGATGAAGGCGAGTGATATTGTGACCAAGTTATGGATGATGAAGAAGATGAATGAAAAAGAGTTGCCACAGGAGTTTCAGATGATTTTGCGTATGCCACTCTCATTTTGGATGCAATGGATCAATGTCATTATCTACCCTCTGCTGCTATTAATCGCACTGGGCTAGGTTGACAAAAAAATCCTAAAATTGATACAATAGCCGCAACAAAAATTTATCTGACACATTCTGTGCTAAGGGCACATCTACATAATACTGCCAGAATTCTGCAAATTCCAAGTTCACAAAGAAGGAACCATGAGCGAAACCTCTACCCGTAACACCAACCATAGCAACAGTAGCAAATCTAGAACCCATATTCCCGTTGAAGGGTATAAGATTGAAGATCTTCGACAAAAGAGTCTCGAAGAGCTGATCGCCATCGCCAAAGAGCTCGGTGTCGAACATCCAAACGAACTCAAACGCCAAGATTTGATGTTTGAGATTCTCAAATCACAAGTGAGCAAAGGGGGGTATATCCTCTTTACTGGTATCCTTGAGATTACCAATGAGGGCTACGGCTTCTTGCGTGCGATGGATGCCAACTTCTCTAACTCCAGTAACGATGCCTACGTATCAAGCACGCAGATTCGTAAGTTTGCACTACGTAACGGGGATGTCGTCACTGGACAAGTCCGTCCACCAAAAGATCAAGAACGCTACTACGCCCTTTTAAAGATTGAAGCCATCAACTATATGCCGGTGGCTGAGAGCAAAAACCGCCCACTCTTTGATAACCTCACCCCACTCTATCCGCAAGAGCGGTTAAAGCTTGAGTACCACCCAACCAAACTGACTGGTCGTGTTCTTGATCTTTTCACACCAATTGGAAAGGGACAGCGTGGTCTGATTGTTGCACCACCACGAAGTGGTAAGACGGAGTTGATGAAAGAGCTTGCACACGGCATTACCCACAACCATCCAGAAGTGGAACTCATCGTTCTACTCGTCGATGAACGCCCTGAAGAGGTGACTGACATGGAACGATGTGTCAAGGGTGAAGTCTATAGCTCAACATTTGATCTTCCTGCCCAAAACCATGTCCGTGTTGCTGAACTCGTTATCGAAAAGGCAAAACGGCGTGTTGAGATGGGGAAAGATGTTGTGATTCTTCTCGACTCCATTACCCGTCTTGCTCGTGCCTACAACACAGTAACACCATCAAGTGGTAAAGTCCTCTCAGGTGGTGTCGATGCCAATGCTCTGCATAAACCCAAACGCTTCTTCGGTGCTGCACGTAATATCGAAAATGGCGGAAGTCTTACCATCATCGCAACAGCACTCGTCGATACGGGAAGCCGTATGGATGAAGTTATCTTTGAAGAGTTCAAAGGAACAGGTAACAGCGAAATTGTCCTAAGCCGTAATATCGCTGACCGCCGTATCTACCCAGCCATCGATATTATCAAATCAGGTACACGTAAAGAGGAGCTTCTTACCGATCCAAACACCCTACCAAAAATCTGGGCACTCCGTAATGCTATGCAACAGATGGATGAAGTGGAAGCCCTCAAATTCCTCTACTCCAAAATGCTCAAAACCAAAAATAATGAAGAGTTTCTTAGCATCATGAATGAAGGAGCGTAACGCAAAGCGGTTTCGCTTTGCGAATGGAAGATGGAGAATGGAAGATGGAAGATGGTAAAAATGAGATCGCTTCGCTCTCATTTCAATTTGCCGTACGCATCGTTAAACTCTATAAGTATCTAACTGAAACCAAAAAAGAGTTTATACTCTCTAAACAGTTACTTCGGGCAGGAACATCCATTGGTGCGAATGTCACAGAAGCACAAGATGCACAAAGTAAAAAAGATTTCATCTCCAAAATCTCCATCGCTCTCAAAGAGGCAAAAGAGTCACGATATTGGATCGCTCTACTCATTGAAACTGACTATTTACCTAAAACAAATGAGAAAGTTAAAACCCTTCAAAAAGAGCTTGAATCTATTATCAATATCCTTTCAGCCATTCTCATCACATCAAAGAGTAACTTAAAATGAAACAATCTTCCATTTTCCACCTTCCATCTTCCATCTCAAAGAGGCCAACCAAAGTTGGCGTCTTTGACAGCGGTGCGGGTGGTCTTACCGTTGTAAAATCACTTCTGGAACACAATCTCTTTGATGAAATTATCTACTATGGCGATACAGCTCGTGTACCGTATGGTCCAAAAGATCCTGCTACCATCACACGCTATGCACTTGAAGCGTTAGAGTTTTTCAAAAACTTTGAGATCGATTTGATGATTACAGCCTGCAACAGTGTCAGTGCCCATGCCCTGCCCGAACTACGTGTCAATGCCGATTTTGAGGTTCATGGGGTCATCGAACCAGGTATTTTGGCACTCAAAAATGCCAACCTACCCCATACAAGCCGTATTCTTATACTTGGTACGAAAGCAACCATCGGTAGTGGACGTTATCAAGAGGGGATTAAAGCACTTGGATTTAAAAATATCGAAGCCATTGCCCCCTCGCTCTTTGTACCGATTGTTGAAGAGGGAATTTTTGAAGGTCACCTGCTTCAAAGCGTCTTGGATCACTACTTCAAATCGGTACAACAGCCCGATGCGATTATCCTCGGATGTACCCATTTCCCTCTGATTGCCGATGCGATTCGCAACTACTTTCCTAACCAACCGCTTCTTATTCACTCTGGAGAGGCGATTGCTGAACATCTTGAAAAGCATGGTTACCGACCCCACCATACCCATAAAAGTGAACTCAAAATTTTTGCATCGGAAAATCCCGATGGTTTAAAGCGAATTGCCAAACAGTGGCTTTAAAGCATGATACTCATCTCAACTCGAAGAATTAACAAGAGTATAACCGATAACGTGATAAACTAAAACAAAAAAGAGGTTGATGTGTCACAGGCGCTTGCTCTCAAATACCGTCCAAAACGTTTCGAAGATCTGATTGGTCAAAGCTCTATCTCCCAGACGCTTGCTATGGCACTCGATCAGGACCGTCTGGGACACGCTTACCTCTTTTCCGGGCTTAGAGGAAGTGGAAAAACATCAACAGCCCGTATCTTTTCCAAAGCACTGCTTTGCGAAAATGGCCCAACATCCAAACCATGCGATATCTGTGAACAGTGCCGTATGGCAAATGAGGGTCGCCATATCGATATTATTGAGATGGATGCAGCATCGAGCCGTAAAATCGATGATATTCGTGACCTCATCGAACATACCAAATATAAACCCTCCATCGGACGCTACAAAGTCTTTATTATCGATGAAGTCCATATGCTCACTAAAGAGGCGTTTAATGCTCTCCTTAAAACCCTCGAAGAGCCACCAGAGTTTGTCAAATTTATCCTTGCAACCACCGACCCGCTCAAATTGCCAGCAACAATTCTAAGCCGTACCCAGCACTTTCGTTTCAAAAAGATTCCTAAGCCACTCATTGTGCAACACCTTGAACATATCCTCAATACCGAAAAGATTGCCTTTGAGCCTGAAGCACTCGAAATTTTGGCACGAAGCGGTAGTGGATCACTTCGCGACACTCTGACACTGCTTGATCAAGCAATTGTTTATTCAAAAAGCCATGTCAATGTGGCAACTGTCACACAAATGCTTGGTATTGTCGATCCAGAGTTCCTTGAACACCTCTTTGATGCTGTTTTACAGAAAGATGAAGAGAAGATTCGCACCTATCTGCGTGACCTTGAGAACTATGAAGCGGAGATGGTGATCGATGAGATGAGCCTCTTTTTAAAAGAGAAGCTCTTACAAAACGATCCAAAATTTTCACCGATGCTTTTAGAGCGCTTCTATCGTATCCTTGCCGATGCCAAACCGCTTCTATCACTCAATACCGATGGCGATTTTGTCCTCTCTCTCACCCTCTTTAAGATGGTTGAGGCGATGAATATTAAGCAGATCGATGAGATGATCGAAGTGCTTGAGAGTGAACTATCAACCGTAGGAGCCCTTAGAAAAGCCCCCCAAGTCATCCCGACGACTCCACCTAAAACTCAGCCAAAACCTCAAACACAAACGGTTCAACCTGTACCCCCTACAATGCAACCAGACAATACCATTCGCTTTAAGAAGCTCATTCAAAAGCTCTATGACCGCAATGCTGAACTTGGACGTGCTTTTGAAGAGAGTATTGAGTTTGTCGATTACAAAGATGGGGTGCTTTCATGGATTAGTCGTGCGCAAGGCGAACACCGCACCCTGCTTAAAAACCATTTTGGCATTGTTCGACACTTTGTTCAAGAGATTTTTGGATTTAATACCAAAATTGCACTGGTTAAACCAGAGCAACCTGAACCACCTAAAGAAGCAACGCAACCTCCACAAAATGAGCCAACCCCTACCCCAGCAGAAACACCACCTTCAGAGACACCACCATCCGATGATGCCAATGGAGCAACCGATACAGGCTCGATGGTCGAAGATATTGACTGCAACAATGCCAGCTGTGTGACAGGAAACTGTAGTGAAGCAGAGCCAACCAAAGAGTATGATGCCAAAGAGATTCTTAATGACCCGATGGTTAAAAAGGCACAAGAGCTCTTTGGTGCCAAAAAGATTGTGATTCGATCGAAAGTATGATACAAAGAGTCTTGGGAGCGATTCTACTTATCCTATGGATAGGTGGATGTGCACCCAAACAGCCACCTATACCAAAGACCTCAACAGAGATTACCCCCTTTTTAGAACAAGCCCCCACCTCTCTACCAACCTATCTTCAAAAACGTCTCTATGCCGACTTTCTAAGCCACTACTATCGACCGTGGCAACTCAATCAAGTCGATGTCACCTACAAAGAGGCAACATGGGCAGTACGCTACTACCGCTCCAAATCTCTCTTTGGTGAAAATCGGCGACCTCTCCCTAAAGAGCGTTTTAACGCATGGGTAAATAATGCCAACTATCATGCCTTTAATCGGCTCAAACGCCATGCCATTGTGATTCACCCCACATCGTTACGACTCTTCCCCACCCATCGCCCCATCTTTTACAATCCAAAGCTTGATGGTGAAGGGTTCCCCTTTGACTATAATCAAAATAGTGCTATCAAAGCTTACACCCCACTAATTGTTTCACACCTAAGTCGTGATGGTGGTTGGGCATTTGTTCAAAGCCCCTTTGCCCTTGGGTGGGTTCCTATGCGTGATATCGCCTTGATCTCACAACAGCAGATTGAGAGAATCATGAAAATCCCTAAAGTGGTTCTTTTGCAAGAGCATGTCCCCATCTATGATCACCACCAAAACTTTCTCTTCTCTGCCAAAATGGCAACCCTCTTTCCGTGGATTAGAGAGGAGAGTGGATTTTATAAGATTCTTACTCCTAAAAAAGAGAAAGATCGGTTAATCCTTCAACCATCACTTCTACCCAAAGAGTGGGCATCCCCTATGCCTCTTCCACTCTCTAAACCATCGATAAAACGGGTCGCTCTACAACTGCTTGGTGAACCTTACGGTTGGGGTGGCATGGTCGAGGATCGTGACTGTTCGGCAATGACCCGTGACTTTTTCGCCCCTTTTGGTATCTGGCTACCACGCAACTCAAGGGCGCAAAAGGGTGTCGGACACGTTATTGACCTTTCGAAAAAAACAGCAGAAGAGAAAGAGAGAGCCATTATCCAAAAGGCGATTCCATTTCAAACCCTACTCTATCTACCTGGACATATCATGCTCTATATTGGCACCATCAATCATAAAGCCTATGCGATGCATAATATGTGGGGTATCCGTACCCAAGGCAATGGACGCTACATTATCGGTCAAGCAGTCATCACCGATCTGTGGCTTGGAAACGATTTACCCACCGCCGATAAACGTGCCATCTTCATCCGACGCATCCAGTCGATGAATATTGTCACTCAAAAATAGCTTTTACACCAATCACATCTTTATAGAAACAAAGTAGCTCATCTGAAACTTTTCATCATCTTCTAAAAAGCCGTTTCGTGAGTAGATGGCATACGAGGGTTTGGGTGTTGTCTCATAACCATTTTGAGGAAACCACTCATTATAGACCCAGTGAATAAACTTTAAGTCATCACCATAAGAGCCTTCAAGATCAAATCTGGCATAGACACCACCTGCAATTTTAAATTGTGGTAACTTTGTACCTTCTACACTCTTATCGGTTGCAATACACGCAACATATTGGCAAGCATCCAACGGCTTCACTGCAGGATTATCATGATAGAGTCCAATCTGTTGGTACGTTTCAATATTGTTTGAAAGGAGAAATACTTGAAGCTTTTGCCAACTCTGTCGAATCGAGCGATTGTATCCATTATGGCGGATATAGTAACTCCTGATTTCAGGCTGTTTAACAATTTTAGGCTCAATGGTTGAGAAGTCCGCTTCAGAGTGTATCGCTTCAATAGATTGTGCCAAAATATTACGTGAATAGTGCCGATACCCTCCCACACGCCACTGTGTCGGTGTCATCAAAAAACGCTGTTTAAATGCTTTAATAAATGAGGTTTGAGAGGTATATCCACACTGATTGGCAATGTCTGAGATTGTCGAGAGTCGATTGACCAATAGGAGGTTCGCAGCCTTTTCAAGACGTATAGATTTGATCGTTTCATAAATATTACGACCAAACACCTCTTTAAAGATTCTCTGCATATGAAACCGACTCACATGCACCATTTGACTCAACTCTTCAATATCGATATTAAGATCTATATGTGTATAGATATAGTACATAATATCATTAGCTATCTTAATATTTCTCTCTTGTGTCTCTCGCTTCATCTCTCCATTATAGCAAAAATGGATAACTATTTTAGCACTTATGAGCTATATTTTAAGCACTTATAGATGAGAAATAGGCGTCGCTCTTCACCTATAATAGTTGGAAACTATTTCCAAGGAATCTTCATGAAACAAGAGATTAAAAAAATTCTTATCGCAAACCGTGGTGAAGTTGCCATGCGTATTATTCGAGCATGCAAGGAGCTTGGTAAAAAGAGTGTCGCCATCTTTTCAGAAGTCGATAGTGATGGGGTTTGGATACGCAAGGCTGATGAGTGCTACCCTATTCTTGGAGATCCCATCCAAGCATATCTTGACCCTAAAAAGATTATCTCTTTGGCAAAAAAGAGTGGATGTGATGCGATTCATCCAGGGTATGGGTTTTTATCAGAGAGTGCAGAGTTTGCACAGATGTGTGAAGAGAATGGCATCATCTTTATTGGTCCAAAAGCAGAGCATATCGCACTCTTTGGGGATAAAATCGCCTCAAAGAGAGTGATGAAAGAGGTTGGTGTTCCTGTTATAGAGGGGACTGAAGAGCCTGTGAATAGCCTTGAAGAGGGGCTCAAAGCGGCAAAAGAGATTGGTTTTCCTGTCATTATCAAAGCAGCATTTGGAGGTGGTGGACGCGGTATGCGCATTGTACTTGAAGAGAAGGATTTTAAAGAGCTCTTTGAGTCTGCTGTCAATGAAGCCAAAAAGTTTTTTGGTAAAGGGGATGTTTTTATTGAGAAGTATGTCAAAAATCCACGCCATATTGAGATTCAAATCATCGCCGACAAATATGGTAATGTCGTACATTTACGCGAACGTGACTGCTCCATCCAGCGCCGTCACCAAAAAGTGATTGAGATTGCACCCAGTCCAAGATTAAGTGATGAGGTCAGACGTGAACTCTATCGCATCGCAACCAAAGCTATGTTTCGTTTAGGTTATGAGAGTGTCGGAACGATGGAGTTTTTACTTGATGATCAAGATCATATCTACTTTATTGAGATGAATACCAGAGTACAGGTAGAGCATCCAGTCACTGAGATGATTAGTGGTATCGATATTATTCAACGTATGATAAAGATTGCAGAGGGGGATAGACTCATTTTCTTGCAAGAGGAGTTACACTTTAGAGGGTATGCGATTGAGTTTCGTATTAATGCAGAAGACCCTAATCGTGACTTTTTCCCTTCCACAGGGAGAATTGAAAAATTTTTAGCACCAGGTGGTCCGGGTGTCAGAATGGATACAGGGGTCTATACAGGCTATACAATTAACCCCTATTACGACTCTATGATCGGCAAACTTATTGTGTGGGCTCTCGATTGGAGAGGTGCCGTCAATAAGGCACGACGAGCCTTGGATGAGTTTTATATTGAGGGGGTGAAAACAAATATTCCACTCCATCGAGAGATTGTTAGAGATGAAGATTTTATTGCTGGACGGTTTGATACATCCTATCTCAGTCACAAACTTGAGACCTTTAACCTGCAAGCCATCAACTGTTTGGAAGAGGAGGAGAGAAGAGTGAAAGAAATCACAACAATGATCGAAAAGATTAAAGCCAATAAACTCAATATAAGACTCTAACCGATCACCTTACGCTTTTTGCGTAAGGTTTATGAAACTAAAGTGTCACACCTAGTAGTGAAAGATCGTACCGTTTACCCCGTTTGTACTGTTTGCAGTACTCAACAATCATCCCATGAAAGAGTGCATAAATCTGTGCTTTGGGCAAAGAGGGGAAGAGTTCACGCACCTTAATATCATAATCTTTCAACCCTTCAATCAGCCACGCCTGAATCCCTCGATAATCTTCAAAGGTATAGCCAAGTGCTCGCAGTAGTCCAGCGGTATAGCTATCAACTACCATCGCCTCACGGTAGCAAGCATAGTTTAAAATAGCATCGGCTGTCTCTTCACCAATCCCCTTTTTACTCAAAAGCCAACGCCTCTCAACCGCATATTGAAAGGTCTCAAAATCACCAAACTTATCTCCAATCGACTGGTTCAACAGTTTTAATCGTTTCGCTTTAGTGTTATAAAAACCAGCCGGACGGATCGCTTCACGTAAAAGCTCTTCATCAAGATTGGCAAGACCTTCAATCGTCAATGCCTCAAGCGTACGCAGATTCTCTAACGCCTCTTCAACCTTCTGCCACTTTGTATTTTGTGTTAAGAGTGCACCAATCACCACCTCATAAGTCCCACTATTGGGCCACCACCAAGGATCTTTCTCCTGAATCGGTAGTTGTAACGCATGCAGTGCTTTGAGTAACTCATAACTATTTGTCAATTTTAACACCTCCATCATCCATCATCCATCATCCATCATCCATCATCCATCTTCAATCTTCAATCTTCAATCTTCCATCCGTGCCCGCAAAGCAACCTCTCGATCCCCTTCCGAATAGACCCGTACCTTGTAAGCATCCACAGCACGACCATCTTTTAACTCGATCACAACCATCTGTAAAATCGCTTTACACTTATCAGGAACATTAAAGCGTCCAGGAAGTCCTGTCAAGAAACGTTCGATCGGCACTTTTGCATCCATTCCAATCACATTATCCCGACATCCTGTTAAGCCAACATCGGTTAGATAGGCACACCCCTTATCAATCACTAAATCATCGGTACCGACATGGGTATGTGTTCCAACAATGGCACTCACCTTATCACGCAACATCATTAAGAGTGCACGTTTTTCACTGGTCGCTTCAGCATGCATATCGATAAAGATATGCTTTACCCCTTCTGAGTGAAGAACATCAACAATACGGTTTGCTGAAATAAAAGGGTTATCAACCATCGGCATTGCAAAGTGTCCCATAATATTGATGACTGCCAACTTTTCACCACACACTTCAAAGATGCGAACACCCCGTCCTGGTACCCCTTCAGGGTAGTTAATGGGACGAAGCAGAGGTAATGTTTCTAGTAACCCTTGAATCTCTTTCTTATCCCATGTGTGGTTACCACCTGTCATCACATCAATACCTGCTTTAAAAAGCTCTTGGGCATTCTTTTCTGTCACACCAAATCCATGACTGGCATTTTCATAGTTACCAATGACAAAATCAAGCGATTCCGATGCTCGTAACTCTTGCAAATATCTTCTCACCATCCCCCGACCAGGACGACCAACAATATCACCAATAAATCCTATCTTCACACACTCCCCCTAAAACAGTTTCTATTGCCATCTTCCATTGATCTATTGTTTAAGCTTTTTCGGATAATCAAATAAAACTGTCTGTCCCTTCATCCGACACGCCTCTTCCCACTTTGAAGTATCAAACACAATACCCACAATACCTGCTGTTGGAAGGTTATCAATCATAATATCACCAAGAATATTGGCCAGTTGCGTTAAACCGGGATTATGCCCTACAATCATCACCCGCTTGGCATCCTTAGGAAGTTGACAAACCATATAGAGTAGTGACTGTGGCGAGGCTTCATAGATCGTTTCACGATACAAAATTTTCTCAGGATTATACCCAATCTCCTCTGCAACGATTTTTGCTGTCTTTTTCGCACGCTTTGCAGGTGAAGCAATAATGAGGTCTGGTTTGACCCCTATCTTAGCCAAATGCTTTCCCATCAAGGGTGCATCACTTTTACCCCTTTGGTTGAGTGGTCGATCAAAGTCGGCCAAAGAGGGATCATCCCAACTCGATTTGGCATGTCGCATAATAAAAAGTTCTCTCACACTACCCTCCAATTAATGCACGAATTGTCCGTTCAACATTCACTTTTCCATAACCACAATAGTCACTATGCCCATTGGAATCGTAAGTGCATTGTGTAGGATCGATCTTGTCAGCATTATTTTCTAAAATTTGTATCACCTCGTCACGTGTCAGACTACTATTTGCTTCCAATAAGAGAGCGACTACACCCGTGACAATAGGAGTTGCTGCCGATGTTCCTCCAAAAGCTTCCGATGAGTCATACTCAATATAGTTTTCCATATCAACACCAGCATATCCCATCAAATCGAGTGTCGCCAGTCCCATATGTTCACCACCTGGTGCAACTAAATCAAGTTGTGGACCATAGTTACTATAAGCTGTTCGCTCATTATTAATATTCGTAGCACTTACAGCGATCACCTCATCAATACCTGACTCATCATTACCAATAGGATCACCAATCTCATCAATACCACCATTTCCAGAGGCAAATACAATAATCGTACCTTTCCCATTACGACCATTTCGTGCCAAATCGATAATTGCTGACTTCACCGCATCACTTACACTTCCAGTCCCCCAACTACAATTAACCACATCAGCACCCCACTCTTTCGCCTTTTGAAAGGCTTCAACAATCACTGAATCACTAATGGTACTATTAAAAGGAAGTCGAATAAAATAGAGTTCAACCCCTGGTGCAATACCTGAAATTCCTATACTATTGCTACTTGCACCAATCAAACCTGTGACAGCGGTTCCATGCGTTTCACTATTATCTTTTGGACGTACATTAGTGGTTCTGGTCTCTAAATCATACGTTTCGACAACTGCACCTTGCAGATCTTCATGAGTTGTGTCCAATGCATCATCGATCACCACAACTTTAATACCCTTCCCTGTATAGGTTTGTGTCGGCCAAGGATGAATATGGGCATCAGCATTAATATTGTGTGTATTATAAAAAGTATCATTTTTTATAAAATACCACTGCTGCGGTAAAAGAGGATTGTCACTATAAGGAGCAACTGTACGTGTCGTAGTCTCAACTGTTACGGTTGAAGTTGTCTCTGTTGATGTTACTGGTTCTGTTGAACCTGTTGTCTCTGTCGATGTTACCGGTTCCGTTGAACTTGTTGTGTCCGTTGAGGTTGCCGATTCTGTTGAGGTTGTTATCGAGGAGATCAAACTCTCTCCACCACACCCTTGTAAAATGAGTAGAGTAAAAAATATGGTAATAATCGAAATGTTTCTCATCGTAAATTCCATTTTCTTATTAAATCGGGTTGGGCATAGATCACATGAGAGTCTTGGCTTAAAGTATTGGCAATATCCATCGCCGATAGAGGAGAGTCGGTCTCTAAAAGAAATGTATTATCGGGATACTCTTTAACAATCTTCATCTTATAGATTGTCAGATATTGATCCAACGTTTCACGATCTTTCAACTTCACAAGTAGTCGGTTTGGAATCGCAATCTCTTTTCCTTCTCCATCTTTAAAGCGTAAGATATTTTGAGAGGATCGGGGTGTCACCGTACCACTCTCTACAAGTGTAAGCTCCACCCGTTTTCCACCACTCATATAGTAAAACTCTCCACCCCAAACCAGTGACACACATCCTAAAAGCATCACAAGTTTCCTCATACTATCTTTCATCTTCCATCCTCCATTCTCCATCACTTTCTAAGCTCTTCCAACACCGTTGCAATCAAGTCATCATCATCACGACTGCGTGCCTTACAGGTCGTTTTATTCTCCTCATTATACTGTATTGTGATATGCTCATTGTAATTGCTGATACGCTCAACCCCTTTTTGCATGGCAAGGACTTTGATCGTTACAAGATCAAGGAATTGACGTGTTGGAAGGTCGGGTTTACCGAAACGATCCTCAATCTCTTGCTCAATCTCAATCACATCATGAACATCTTCACAGCTACTCAAACGTCGGTAGAGTTCCAAGCGTACCCGATCGTGTGGTACCAACTCTTCAGAGATGTATGCAGTAATAGAGAGTTTAATATCGACATGCTTCTTCTCTGGTGCACTCTCTTGGCTCAAGGCACGAATCGCATCTTCAAGCATCTTCAGATAGAGTGCATAACCTATCTGCTTAATATGCCCACTCTGACTCTCACCAATCAAGTTACCACCACCCCGAATTTCAAGGTCATGATACGCTAAGACTGCACCGCTACCAAGGAATGAGTTGGACTCCAATGCAATCAACCGTCGTTTGGCTTGATCACTTAAAGCATCTTTGTTTTCAACAAGGAAGTAACAATACCCCTCTACTTTCCCCCGACCAACACGTCCACGAAGCTGATGCAAGTCCGCCATACCAAACCGATCAGCACCATCAACAATCATCGTATTAACTTTAGGCATATGGATACCCGATTCGATAATCGAGGTACTAAGCAGTAGGTCATACTCACCCGCTTCAAATTTAAGAATCTCTTTTTCGGTTTGAACCGCTGTAATTTTGGAGTGAAGAATCAGAATACGAAGGTCAGGCAGTATCTCAAGAAGCTCATCTCTTTTACTTTCAATCCCTGCAATCGAGTTATAGACATAAAAGATCTGCCCACCACGGCGCAATTCACGCATAATCGCCTCTTTCACGACTGTTTCATCAAAACTCTTCACAAAGGTGCGTACCCCTTTACGCTCTACCGGTGGTGTTCTAAGTTCACTATAGCCTTTGATCTTGCTCAGTGCCATATTGAGACTTCTTGGAATCGGTGTGGCACTCATACTCAAAAGGTGAACATTGGCACTCATCTGTTTGAGAGCCTCTTTTTGCTTCACACCAAACTTATGCTCTTCATCGATAATTACAAGCCCAAGATTTTTAAAGGTCGCTCCAAGCAGTGCATGGGTACCGATGACAACATCAAGCTCACCCTTCTCAATCTCTTCTAAAATACGCTTTTTTTGTTTGGCTGTTGTAAATCGATCCAGCTTATCGACACGCACACCAAATGGCTCCAAGCGGTCACGTACGCTTTTATAGTGTTGGTTACTTAGCAGTGTTGTTGGTACAACAAAGGCACTCTGATACCCCGACTTCACCACTGCTAAAATAGCATTCATCGCCACTTCCGTTTTACCAAACCCGACATCCCCACTAAGAAGTCGATCCATTACCCGACCGCTTGAGAGATCAGCAAAAATCTCTTCCACTGCCTGCATCTGATCGGGTGTATATTCAAAACCTGCCGCTTCACGAAACTCAATCAGTTCAGGAATATCGGTCTTAATAACTGCCCCTTTGATTAACAACCGCTTCGCCGACATATTCACAATCTCACTCGCAATAGCAAAGAGGCGATCTTTGACTTTTGCTTTGAGCTTGCCAAATCCCCCCTTACCGAGGCGATCAAGAACAGGTAGTGAACCCCCTTCGGCAATATAGCGGTCAATCATATCGAGGTTTTCAACTGGTAAAAGAAGGGTATCATCATTTTGGTAGGTGATATGGACAAAATCACGCATTGCCCCCAAGACTTGATGCGGTTCAATCCCCTTAAAGATTCCTACACCGTAACTTTCATGGACGACATAATCCCCTGGTTTGAGATCATCAAGCAGAATCGTTGGACGTTTGACCACACGCTTTTTAAAGGGTTTGTTTAAAGAGACGATGATCTTATCAGGTGTCAGAAGGTTGACAACCCCATCAGTTTTGACAACTGTTGCCCGTGCCAACTCTTTAATGGGACTCCTTCGAACCAGTGCATCACTCTCTGCAACGATCACCAACTCTCTTTCGGGATAGTTCTCTGTTAAAAGGTCAACATTACTCGGTTCAATCACCTTAATCCGTTTCGTTTCAGGAATGATCTCTATCTCAAACCGATCTTTAGGGAGTGCTTGCTTTGCATGCTCATAGGCAAAAGCGATCTCCTCTTTCATATCTTTAATGGCAACTGCTCTTTTGCCTGCCATCAAATCGTGTGAAAGTTCATCTAAATACCAAAAACCGAGCGATGCAATATCTTTGACAAAGACATCACTATCACTTGCTTCAACCTTTTTTTGCAGTGCTTCAAACTGCTCGGTACTGAGTGAAAAGAGTGCCGGTGCAATCACAATCTCTTCAATCTCTTCATCTTTATTCGATTTTTGGCTCTCAACCTCAAAGGTGCGGATACTCTCAACCTCTGTATCAAACAGACTGATACGCCAAGGCTTGTCGGCATTGGGTGAAAAGATATCGATAATATCCCCACGAATCGAAACTTCACCCTTCGTTTCAACCACATCTACAAAACTGTAACCCCATGCATAGAGCTTCTCTTTGAGTGCTTCCAAATCAATATCATCACCAAAAGCTATTGAAAAGCTCTCTAACAGTTCAGGCTTAGGGAGTGGGTAGATAAGGGTATGGTAGGGAGCAATTAAGATTGGATGATGGATGATGGATGATGAATGATGGATGGTTTTTTGGTAATAATTTTTTAGGGTATTATTGAGTGCGAATAGCTCATCTTTCCAGCTTCTTAAATCTTCACCGAAAGTGGCTCGAAAGTCGGGTAAAACAACACTCTCTATCCCAAGGATTTTGGCAACAGCTTTAGCAGTTTGTGCCTCTTTGTCATTCTCTACCACCAAGATGTATGGTGGCTCTTTTTGTTCTAAATAGTCATAAAAATTTGCTTCTATCATTGTAACCTCTAACACAAAATATAGTTAGTTTAAAATTTTTAAAACTACGTATAATTCTCTATCTTTTTCTTCTATTTTCAAAATTTTTACTATTTCACCACTCTTTACAGTAAATTCTATTGGATTTGCTAAACAAACATATTGACTATATTCAAATACCTTAAAAGGTTTTTTAACTCTATATACTTTATGTTCTATGATTTTATCGCTTCCAAATATGTCATCAATATCTTCTTTATCTAATTTTACTTGCCATATAGAATTAGGAATAATGATTGATGATTTATCTATACTTTTTGATAAATTATCTAAAGCTTCAAGATCAATAATCATTTCTCCTATTTGTTCAAGTATTTTTTCTACAT
>QNYO01000030.1 GCA_003978765.1 Hydrogenimonas sp.
CTTCAATAGAATCAATATCACTTTCAGTTAAATTTAATTCTATAATAGATTTAGTATTTTTGTTCTCATAAAAAAAATCAACTATCCTAGTGACAACCTCATTATTATATTTCTTTAAAATTTCTTGTTTATTTATCATTTTTCACCTTTTTATGCAAATTTTACATTGCTTGTCAAAACCATCTTATATACTCATCATCAATAAAAGTTTTACAATAATCTTTGTACTTTTTAATGATGATATCTTGATTAATTAAAAGATGAACTCCTTTTTTCAATAGACCTCTTACAATATAAATACAATTATTTTTAGTCATTATAATTAATTTATAATAAAAATGATGTTAAATAATATACTATTTCTTTAAAATAGTAAAACTTAGTATAAGTGTAGTAGATATCCGCCAATTCAAAGAGTAAGTGCAATTTTTCAGAAGAGGAGGTAAGCGAGGGTTAACTGGTAGTCAGTTATCCTTGTTCGACCAAAAACAGAAGGAAAGTTGCATGAGCTACAACCAGTTAACCCTAGTAAAAAGATACCATATCTCAGCTTTACTAAAAAGTGGATTGAGCCAAAAAGAGATTGGAGTACATTAATCAAATAATACATTCGTGAGAAGTTAAAACTAGATTGAAGTTAGAACAAATTAGTAGAAGAATGAAATAAATATATAAAGAGTGGCGCGGTGGACGGGACTCGAACCCGCGACCTCCGCCGTGACAGGGCGGCATTCTAACCAACTGAACTACCACCGCACCGTAAATAAGATAGATTATCTTAGTGGTGACCCGTGTTGGATTCGAACCAACGGCCCATTCCTTAAAAGGGAATTGCTCTACCAGCTGAGCTAACGGGTCGTCATATTGTGGACTGGAATTATACTCTAAAATCTTTAAAATTTTATTATAAACTTGTTTTTCTTCTCTTTATGGGCATATTCAAAGCGAAAACCGTGTGCTTTGGCAATCATATCGACAATATAAAGCCCTAACCCCAATCCACTAATTGCCTCATTGCCTTGGGTATAGGGTTGTGTGTAGTAGCTGAGTGGATGCGACAAAGGCTCTCCATAACTCTCTACCACAATCCTCTTTGCATTGGCGATAAGATGAAATCTTCGATCTTTAGAGTATTTCACAGCATTATCAATCAAGTTTTTGATGGCGATACTTAAAAGCTTGAAGTCGGCTTCAACTCTGACAGGTTGAATATCAAAGCTCCCCCGATCTCTCTCTATCATTGCCAAATCGATCGCTTGATCGACCAAATCCTCCATCGTTACTGAGCGTTTTTGAAGAGGAAACTTTCCGCTACTGAGCTGTTCAATCGTACCAAACTCACTAATCGTACTATCTAACCGCATAAAGATACGCTCAAGTCGCTCCTTCTGCTTCGACTCTGGAAGCATCTGAACCGTCAATAACCCTTTTGTCAGTGGTGTTTTGAGTTCATGCATAATATTGCGGATAAAGAGATTGCGGGAGTTGATGAGCATACGGATTCTACCAATCGCCTCATCGATCGCTTGCGAAACTTGGGCAATCTCATCACTCCCTTCGATTCTACAGTGAATATCAAGCTCCCCCTCTCCAAACTTACGGATACAGCGTTGCAGTGATTTAAGAGGTTTGAGTTTGAACCAGATCGCCCAAAAAATCAATAGAATCAAAAAAGCGGTCAAAATAAAGTAGATCCAAACCATCTTAGGGTCATAAGGGCGATACTTCTCATCTTCAAAGAGTATCAACCGCCCAAAAGTATTGATGAGCAGATAGATATGCTCATCTTTTTCCAACATATCGATAAAACCAAATGGGGTTGGTTGTCGTCCCAGAAGTTTGGCACCTTTAAGGAGCGTAATCCCCTCTTTCTCATCGGTAATCCACTTCATACCATACTTTTTGGCGGTCGCTTCAATCTGCTCTACCCCATTCCCGCGCTCTAAACGGAGTAGAATATTTTGGGCAAATAGGATATTACGTTGAACAACCATCTGTGAATGGCGGTACTTATCATTAATGCTGTAAAAGTAAAAAGCGGTTCCAGCCGCAAGAAAAGCGATGGTAAAGATAGCGGTGATAAAAACAAAAATAGAGATACGTCTCATGGGGTCAATCGGTATCCTAATCCTCGTACCGAGCGGATAAATCGGGGCTGTTTGGGGTTATCTTCCAATTTATGACGAATACGGCTAATAATCACATCGATACTCTTGAGCGAACTCTCTTCATGGATAGCATCAACATTATAAATCAGATCTTCTCTTGAAACCACCTCATTGGCATGCTCCAATAGATAAGCCAATATGCCATACTCTGCCGCTGTAAGATGGAGGGGCTTTCCTCGAAAGTAGATCATTTGAGTTGTCTCATCGAGCCTTAATTCACAACTCTTTTGCTCATCATCACCCTTTTCACGTCCAATACGACGCAAAATGGTCTTGATACGGGCAACCAACTCTCTTGGGTCGTAGGGTTTTGGCAAATAGTCATCTGCCCCCTTTTCAAGTCCAATCACCTTGTCGGTCAGATCGTTTCGAGCAGAGGAGATGATAATCGGGATATTGTTTCTCTTTCGGATCTCTTCACACACCTCTAAGCCATCCATTCCCGGTAGTGTTAAATCAAGAATGACAAGATCGAAACTATCGGTTTCAAGAGCGCTCAACCCCAAAAAGGGGTCAGAGACACTCACCGTCTCAATATTGAAACGTTGGAGATATTCACTCAAAATCTCTGCAAGCTCTTCATCATCTTCGATCATCAAAACTTTGATCACACCACGCTCCTACTCTACAATCTGCCGACTTGGTACCATTAATCGACCACTAAGATGCGTATCATGCCTCTGCGGTTGATGTAAACCCGTTTGCTATCGCTATACTTCTTCATCGCCCGCTCAACATCTTTGACACTCTTAATCATTGTATCTTCAATTTGAATGATAATGTCTCCGGGCATAAATCCCGCTTTATCTGCTTTACTCTCTGGCTTCACTTCCGAAACAATCACCCCTTCAATATCATCAGGGATACCGACCTGATTGCGAATCTGTGGTGTGATATTCTGCAGTGTCAAACCATCGACAAATCCTTGATTACCTGTCACCTTCAACTGATTATCAGGAAACTCTGCCAATGTCACTTCAAGGGTGTGAATTCTTTTATTGCGTTCAAATGTCAATTTCACCTTATGACCTGGAGGAATCGCACCAATCGCATTTTTCAAGTCACTGGCATCTTGAATCTTTCGATCATTCACTTTGATAATCAAATCGCCACGTTTGAGTCCCGCTTTTTGTGCTGGTGTATCTTTATCAACATTAAGAATCACAGCACCCTCTTTATTTTTATAGAGCTTTTGTAAATCTGGTGTTAAATCGCTAATACTTACACCAAGATAACCATACTCAACCTTTCCATGTTCAATCAGCTGTGATGCAACACGCTTGACCATATTGACAGGAATCGCAAATCCAATACCATTGTTTGCCCCACTTCGGGTAATAATCGCACTATTAATCCCGATCAAGACACCTCGACTATCGACCAACGCCCCACCACTGTTACCAGGGTTAATCGCTGCATCGGTCTGAATAAAGTTTTCATACTGGTTAATTCCGACACGATCTTTTCCGAGTGCCGAGATAATCCCTTGGCTCACACTCTCTCCAACACCAAATGGATTACCGATTGCAAAGACAAGATCTCCAGTTTTTAGTGCATCAGAATCTCCCATCTGGATAGCTGGAAGATCTTTAGCATCAATCTTAATCACAGCAATATCAGTTTTAGGATCAGTTCCGACAATTTTGGCTTTGTACTCTTTGGTACTGTTAGGAAGGGTCACATGCACCTCATCGGCACCATCAATCACATGGTTGTTTGTCACGATGTAGCCATCAGATGAAACAATCACCCCCGAACCCAACGAACGCTGAACTCTTTCACGTGGCATAATCTGCCCAAATGGCATATTGAAAAACTCTCTAAAGAAAGGATCCATAAAGGCTTGCGGGATATTTTGTCGTACCCGCTTTTTGGCTGAGATGTTGACAACACATTGACTTGCATGCTCAATCGCTTGATTAAATGAGAGAATCTTTCCTGCTTCTGGCATGACCCGTGTTGCTTTGGGTGCCTCATTAAACTCGATACTGCCTGCCATTAACGTTACCGCTAAAACCGTTGAAATGAATAGTGTCTTTTTCATCATTTTCTAAACTCTCCTTGTTGTTGATACATATGCAAACTCTGGGCATTTATGAACTGTCAGGAACATAAGGAGTAGGGAGAATCGTTTGCGCCCAGAGTTTGCATATAGACCAAATCTTCAGCTCTATTGTACAGGGTAAAAAGTAAACCCCATCCAACGAATCGTAAACAGAAAGTAAATGCTATAATTCCCCATCAAAATCGATGAAGGAGTGTGTGTGGCATCTTTAATCAAAAAAATGGTGATGGTCTTTGTGACCTTAGTTTTGATCAATGTCGGGTTTATGTGGTATGGTCAAGCCAATTTTGAAGCAACCGTCAAATCGCTCGGTAAAGCTTTTGTTGAAAATAATAGTACCCTGCCCGTTGCACAAAAGCTTCCAACCCCAATCAAACACCATCTTGAACAGAGCGGTCTTTCAGAAAATGGGTATCGTGCTATTGTCCTTGAACTTGATGGTGAGTATCATCCTAAACCCTCTAAATCGATGAAGATGCATACACTCACCCTACTTCGTCCAACCCTTGACATGCTCTCAGCAACACGACTCGATAGCAACCCTATTGTCACTTTTAATGCGATTGAAACCTACCGTAGCGGTGAAGCAACGATGCAGATTCTGCTCTTTGGTATCATTCCAACCGCTGAACTTGATGATAAAAAGTTTGCCCGTTCAGAGCTTGCACGCCTGCTTGCCTATGCTATTTTCAACCCTGCTCTGTTTCAATGCAGTTGCATCACCTATGAACCAATCGATGCAACCCATACCAAAGCCAAAGTTCATGATGGCAATATCACAGCTTCTGTCACCTTTGTTACAGATGAGAAGGGGCAGATTGTCGAGATTCAAAGTGATGACAGAATGCGTTCGGTCAAGAAGAAGCTTCAACCAACACCATGGAAGATGCGTATCCTCTCGTATCAGACCATTGATGGTCTGAAACTTCCTAAAGAGGTTGAAGAGGTATGGGTTATCGATGGAGAGAATATCCCATACAGTCGCTATCATCTCACTTCAGCACAACGCCTGTGAAGATAACATACCACTTTACCAATCGTCACGGGGGTGTCAGCACACCCCCCTACGACACCTTCAATCTTGCCCTACATGTCGGTGATAATCCCGCTAACGTCATCAAAAACCGCACTATCCTTAAACATCGATACAACACCCCCGATATTGTCTGGATGGATCAAGTCCATCATGCCAACATTCAAATCATCACATCACCCCATACCGAACCAATTCCTCATTGTGATGCCATCGTCACCGACCAGCCCAATATCGCTTTAGCCGTCATGGTTGCCGACTGTATCCCCATCTTAATGTTCGACCCCCAACGTCATGTCATCGCCGCCATCCATGCAGGACGCAACGGCACCTTCTTACAAATCGCCCCAAAAACAGTCGAGGTGATGCAAAAGGCGTTTGGCTGTATGCCAAGCAACATTCACGTCATCATGGGACCTTCCATCCATGCCTGTTGCTATGAAATCGGTGATGACCTTGCAACTATTGTCGAAAAGAGTTTTGGAAAAGTCTATATGCAAAATGGACGACTCAATCTCCAACAACTCAACTACGACCAACTCATCCAAGCATCTATTACTAAAGAGCATATCGAAATTTCTAATATCTGCACCTGTTGCCACCCCGACTACTTCTCCTACCGAAGAGAGGGAACAACAGGACGGTTTGCTGGGGTGATTTGGATGGAGGAGGGGGAGGTAATCTGTAAATATTTCAACACTATGAGATCACTGTATAAATCTATTGAGTAACTACCAATAAGCTCTTTTTACTCTTTCCAAAATCGTGTATATGACGATAATATGTAGATTAAATTATCTTAAAAAATCATAGAAAATATAAGAAGGTTTTACTTTTCTAAATTTTTGAGGAAAAAATGTTTGAAGAAGATATAAAAAACGTATTAGTATCTGATATGTCTATTGATATATCACACTTACTAATGAAAACTAGTTCAGAAGAGATGTCTTGCTATAGAACCTTAGCAGTTAGTACAATTACTTCTTTTGTAAATGCTTTAAAAGAGCAAAATCAAAACAAGAAAATCGAGAAAATAAATGAAATTGCATCACAAATTAAAACTAAAAATCAATGTCCAGTATTTTTAGAATTTATAGACTCATTAAGGCATGCTTTCATATCTTTTAGTAAAGGAGGCCTGAGTGAACTATTTATATATCAAGAAAATGAATCTTGGTATCCAAAAATTGTACTAAACAAAATATTAGACCCTAATGATATTGATAACTTAAAGCAAACTGTACATGTATATAGAGGATGTGATTTATCTGAATACAAAAATCAGAAATATGGACAGTCATGGACGACTTCAAAACAAGTTGCTTATGAGTTTGCATATCAACACTACAATGCTCAACCATGGTTTGAGAAGAAAAATAGAGTCTTATTATCAGGATATATTGATAAAGAACATATTTATTACTCAAATCAGTCAAAGTATGAACGTGAAATTGCACTCAACCCTACACAACTATATAATATAAAGTCATATAGATAAAAGCGGAAAAGGGGGCGAGGGCAGGTTATCCTGCCCCTGCGTGGGTCAATACGCCCTAACTGTCAAAAGACAGAGTAGGAATATGACAAGAAACACCCATCGCATATTCGCCCCCTTCGTAGAGTTTTAGGGTGGCAAAAAAAAAGCCTGTGGGAGCTACCCACAGGCTTTGCCACCCTGTTAACCCTACGAAGGTGTTTCTTGTCATTATTATTATAACACATTACATAAAAGTGACAACATAAAACTCGAATGTATCAATACTATGAAGATCGCCCCTTACCCGTAATCTTCTCAATCCACTCATCCAACCGTTTTTCAAACCCCATCCCTTTAGATTCGTAAAATCGCATCGGTTGTGTTAGGTAGGTTTGTTCGACCCACCCACCAAAATCGTGCGGATAGAGGTACCCTTTATGCAGAAGGCTTTGTAGGTGTTCAGGAACAGGGAGTAGGGTGCCTTCTTCAACACTCTGAATGGCTCTATTGATGGCTGTATAAGCACTATTCGATTTGGGAGAGGAGGTGAGGTAGATAAGGCATTGAGAGAGAATAATACGGGCTTCAGGGTAGCCGATACGACTCACTGCTGTCATTGTATCGACAGCAATACCAAGTGCATTGGGGTTGGCATTGCCAATATCTTCACTTGCAAAAATTACCATACGGCGTGCGATAAATTCGGGTGGTTCACCAGCTACAATGAGTCGAGCCATATAGTAGAGTGCCGCATCGATATCACTTCCACGCATACTCTTAATCATTGCACTGATTAGATTGTAGTGGGTATCGCTACTATTGGCTCCATCGTGTAGGGCAGAGGGGCGAAGCTGTTTAAGTATCTCAACCGTTACGACAGGATGAATTGAAACCGCTGCATCAAGCAGGTTGAGCATCGCACGCATGTCACCCCCACTCGTATCGATAAGATACGCCTTTGCATCCTCTTGAAGCGTCAATCCTTCACGTGCTATCACCCTATCAAGCATCATCTTTAAATGCTCTCGTTCGAGTGGTTGAAATGCAAAAAGGAGAGAACGTGAACGCATCGCCGCTGTTAGAGAGAAGTAGGGGTTTTCCGTCGATGCCCCGATAATGAGAGCATCATAACGCTCCATAAAGGGTAGAAGCACCTCTTGCTGTGTTTTGCTGAGTCGATGGACTTCATCGATAAAGATGAGCGGTTTTTGCAGGGCTTGGGCATACTGTTTAAAGATTGAGCGAAGTTCATCAATCTTTAGTGTCGTTGCATTAAGTTCATAGAAGGGTCTGCCGAATCGGTCGGCAATGATACGTGCAAGTGTTGTTTTGCCCACCCCAGGTGGACCATAAAAGAAGCTGTGCTGCAACGCCTCCTCTTCAATCAATCGCCGAAGGGGTGCAGAAGCACTCAACAGATGCTCCTGACCAATAAAATCATCTAACGACTTTGGTCGATAGAGTAGGGCGAAGTTGCGATTCAAACGGCGATTCCTATCTTAGCCGTTGACAACCTGTATGATCACCTTGCGTTCCCGTGGACCATCAAATTCACAGAGAAAGATTCCCTGCCACTCACCAAGCTGAAGTTTGGCATTCTCCATCGGAACGACAACACGTGCCCCACAAAGTGCCGATTTAATATGTGCTGCAGCATTATCACCTTGATGATGATAAGGATGTGTTGCTGGTGCAATACGTCCAAGTGCCGCCAAAAAGTCACGTCGAAGCTGTGGGTCGATATTTTCAAACAGGACAATACTTGCTGTCGTATGGGGCACGAAAACTGTCACAAGACCGCTTTTGATCCCCTTTTTAATCACCGCTTCATGGACACTTTCGGTAATATCAATCATCTCCGATGTGTGTTTGGTTTGAATGGTAAGCTCAATCATGGGATTCCTCTCTGTGAATTTTCTCTTCTTTTTTCGCTAAGTATGCTTTCTCCTGCTGGGTTTTAATAAAGGCATGCAGGTCATCATACTCTTTTTGTGTTAAAAAGCGGGTTTTCCCTTTGGGAAGATTGTTTAGGTTTATACCGCCAAAACTGACCCGATGCAAGTCAAGGACTTCACGATCGAAATAGCCAAAGAATCGGCGCAACTCACGGTTTTTTCCCTCTCCAATCGCTACACGAATCTTGGAGTAGTTGGACTCATTCTTAAGAATTTGATAGGCAAAGAATGGTGCAAACTCCATCTCTTCAATCTTACTCTTCTCATGCGCCCCTTTTTTACTCCGAATCTTGATACCCTCTTGCATCGCCTTCTCCATCGCAGGGGTGATGGAGCCTCGGATTTTCAGGTTATAGACCCGCTCAAGATTACTGCGCATTAAGATATCGGCAACACGTGGCGAATCCGTAAGAAGCAAAAGACCTTCACTCGCAAAATCGAGTCGTCCAATCGGTACAAAGTGCGAAAACTTCTTGGGCAAGGTATCGTAAATGGTCTTACGCCCTTTAGGATCGCGTTTGGTTACAAGCTCCCCTTTTGGCTTATGATAGACGATCACCGTCATCTCATGCATCGATTTAGGCTTGATATAGCGACCATTCAACTTCACTTTGTCACTTGGCTTCACCCGATACGAGAAGTCGGTGACAACCTTACCATTCACTTCCACACGCCCCGCTTCAATCAGCTTGTCTGCTTCACGGCGTGAATACTTTGTATTGTGTGAGAGAAATTTATTGAGCCGTGTCTCACTACCGGCTTTGGCCTGATATGGGCTCATCGTTTAATTCCTGCTTCTACCAGATCGTGAAGGTGGAGTACACCCTTCACATGTCCCGATTCATCAACAATCGGGAGCATCTGGATTTTGTAATTTTCTATCAGCTCCAGCGCTTCGGCTGCAAGCATTCTTTCATTTTGACATGTTTTCGGTGAACAGTTGGCATACTGAATCGCTGCATTATCGATCGAGAAATCCTTCTGCATCAATGCACGCCGTACATCACCGTCACTCAAAACACCAATCAACCTCTTCTCTTGATCAACAATCAAGACATTTCCCAACCGTCCCTCACTCATCACAATCAATGCCTCTTTCAACGACGTATCAGAGGAGATTGTTGGAAGATTCTCTTTGCGCATCACATCTTCAATTTTGATAAAGAGCCGTTTACCAAGCGATCCACCTGGATGGAATGAAGCAAAATCTTCGGCTTGAAAGTTTCGTTTCTTCATCAATGCCACAGCCAGTGCATCGCCAAGTGCCAATGTTAACGTCGTCGAAGAGGTCGGAGCCGCACCAAGAGGACACGCCTCTTTTTCAACATGGATCGATAAAAAGACATCGCCATATTTTGCAAGGGTCGAATCAGAATTCCCTGCCATTGCGATCAGTGGAATGTCAAACCGCTTAATGTGTGGCAAAATTTTAATCAACTCTTCACTCTCACCGCTATAACTAATCGCCAAGACCGAATCCTCTGCACCAATCATGCCCAAATCCCCATGGAGTGCTTCAGTCGGATGGATAAAAAAGCTCGGTGTCCCCGTGCTCGCCAATGTTGCGGCGATCTTTGCACCAATAAGTCCCGACTTTCCAACACCTGTAATAATACATTTGCCTCGGGTTTTGTACATGATTTCGACTGCTTGATCGAAAGCATCATCAATATATGCCGTTGCATCGAGTAGCGTTTTTGCTTCGGTCTGCAACACCTCTTTGGCAATATCCTGCGGCTTCATACGTTTCCTTGCATAGAGTTCACTTTAATTTGAGAGTTAAATTTTAACATAAGAAAGAGAGGGTGGGGAACACCCTCGTAAAAGATTTAGATCACATAGATGGTTGGAACAATAAGAGGATAGCGTTTCATTTTACGAAGAACATGTTTACGGACAGCTTGGCGAATATCATTCTCTATCGTCCGTGTATCGAGTTTTTCACTCTCTTTTTGGTGCGACATATAGGTTTCAATAATCGCTTCAACCTCTTTGGCAAACTTCTTATCATCTTTATCAGCAACCAATCCATAACTTGTCACACGTGGATGACCCACCAACTTATGGGTTCGCTCATCGATTTGTGCAACAATCATAATAATACCCTCAGTCGCCAACTTCTGACGATCAAGGACAATATCATTTTCAATTTCACTATTGGCTTGGTTGTCGATATAGGTCTTACCAGTTTTAATCGTTTTGACCTTTTTAAGATACTTTGGTGTCAACTCAATCTGATCACCATCGCTCATTAAAAGAATATTACGCTCATCGACACCACACTCTATCGCTGTTTTGGCATGGCGTGCAATATGGTTATATTCACCATGCACCGGTAAGAAGAATTTCGGTTTTGTCAAACGGAGCATCAACTTCTGCTCCTCTTGTGCCGCGTGACCAGAGACATGAATTTCACTAAAATCTTGGTACGCCACAGTTGCACCCGCACGCATCAAGTGGTTCATCACACGCGATACACTCGCCTCATTCCCAGGAATCGCCTTAGCTGAGATAATTACCGTATCGGTTGGCTTAATCTTAATATGGCGATGTTCATCGGTTGCCATACGATAAAGCGCACTCATCGGTTCACCCTGACTTCCTGTTGTGACAATCAAAACCTCATTATCGTTGTATCGCACCACTTCATGCGCATCGATAAAGATATCTTCAGGAATATCGATATAACCAAGCTGTCGTGCTGTCTCAAGGTTACGCTCCATAGAGCGTCCAATTACAGCAACCTTACGGTTATATTTGATCCCATGTTCAATCGCCTGATAGACACGGTGGATATTGGATGAGAAGGTGGACATAATCACACGCCCCTTCGCCTTTGAGAAGAGGTGATCAAATGTTGGTCCAACCGTCTTTTCACTGCGTGTAATGCCTGGTTTATGCGAGTTTGTACTATCTGAAAGGAGACACAAAACACCCTCTTCACCATACTGTGCCAGACGGTGAAGATCGGCTGGATAGCCATCCACTGGGGTATGGTCGATCTTAAAGTCTCCTGTATGAATAATAATTCCTGCAGGAGTACGAATCGCAAGTGATGATGCATCGATAATCGAGTGGGTCATATGCAACCACTCAACCTCAAACTCTCCAATGCGAATCGGCTTACGCTTTTCGATGAAACGGAAATACTTCTTATCATTTTTCAAACCGTGTTCATCGAATTTGTTTGAAATCATTCCAAGTGGCAGTGGTGTTCCATAAATTGGAAATTTTAACTCTTTAAAGAGGTAGGGAACCGCACCAATATGGTCCTCATGGGCATGGGTAATGACAATCCCGTCGATCTTATCTTTAATGGTATGCAGATAGCTAAAGTCGGGAACAAGAATATCGACACCATGCATCTCTTCAGTTGGGAAACTCATCCCAACATCGATAATAATCGCACTATTTTCGGTCTCAAGTACTGCCATATTACCACCGATTTCACCCAGACCACCAAGTGGTGTAAATCGGACACGTGCTTTGTTATTGGTATCGATCTTTGCTGCGGTATTCAGACGCTCTTCATGAACCGCTTTATTGGCAGCGATGGCTTGATTAATATCGGTATAGACACCATCACTGCTACGCTGTACATTGGAAGGAGTTTTATAGTGCGATTCAGGATTGCGTCCATTCCCGCGTCCGCGACCACGCTGATTATTTCGGTTACGCTGATTGTTATTACGTTGAGTGGAGCGTGAGCGGTTTGCATGGTCATTTCGTTGACCATTTGCAGCATTGCGTTCACTATTTTGCTGCGGATTGTTTTTGGGTCGTCTTGGACGACGATTTTGTCGATTTTGTGTATTACTTTGCGATCTGTCGCCGTTATTGTTGGGTTGATACCCCTGATTTTTCTTCTCTTCCATCAATATCACCTTTTAAAATTTTATATAGGTGGTGATAGAGGGATGTTTCCACTTCATGGGGGCGGACAGATGGGCCTAAGTCCAGTGAAGCAAGTGCCGCTACTACATCTTTTTTCTCATAATGGGCCGAAAGGTTTTTCACCAACGTTTTGCGTGGCTGGGTAAAAGCTATCTTCAAAAACGTCTCGAATGACGGATCGAGAAGCGTTTTTTTCTTGACGATCCGAAGTACTGACGACATCACTTTGGGTGCAGGAACGAAAGCTTCTGGAGGTACATCGAAGCAGAGTTGTACCTCACCAACACTTTGCGATAGTACGGCAAGCGCCGAAAAATTCCTCATCCCAGGATGGGCACTAAACTTTTCAGCAACCTCTTTTTGCACCATTACTAATAAACTTTGACAGTTTGGGTCTTTCAGCGCACGCAAAATAATATTTGTCGCGATGTAATAGGGCAGGTTTGCGACCAAATGGTAAGGCCGGTCTTCCAAACTTTCTTGATCCCAGTGGCTCAGAACATCTGTGCAATGGAGTTTCAGCCTTCCACTCTCAATGGTTGTCTTAAAACGCTTGCGCAAATGTTCACAAAGGTCTTTGTCCACCTCATAAGCGGTGACATCCTTAATCTCGACCAGATATCTGGTCAAATCACCTAATCCAGGCCCAATCTCTACAACGGGTTGGTCATCATTGGGCATCGATTCGATGATCTTATGTAAAACAGTCTCATCTTTTAGAAAATTTTGGCCAAACTTCTTTTTAGCAATTTTTTCACTGTCTATACGTGCATTGTGATCTATCATACTGAAACTTTTCTTAAAAAGAGATTACATTTTTAAAGAATGCTTAAACTTTTCCGCATTTTCCACTTGGATGCGATATAATGCGATTATTATTATACATCATTTAAATTCTTTCAAAAATTATGAAAGAGTTTTAACTAAACTTAAGCACAAAAGTGCATAAGTATTGGATTATAGAAGCATATCAAACTGACTGAACTTTAAACAGTTCTCATATATTTCATAAATAACTTACATGATAAAGAGTTAAAAATTGGAAACTTTTGCAAAACGTATCATTCCATGTCTTGATGTCAAAGATGGGCGTGTGGTCAAAGGTGTCAACTTCGTTGGACTCAAAGATGCCGGCGATCCAGTCGAAGTGGCCAAACGGTACAATGAAGAGGGTGCCGATGAAGTGACTTTTCTCGATATTACTGCCAGCCACGAGAATCGTGACACAATTGTCCATATTGTCAAAGAGGTGGCGAAAGAGGTCTTTATTCCTCTTACCGTAGGCGGTGGTATTCGCAAACTTGATGACATCTATGCACTTCTGAATGTCGGATGTGACAAAGTGAGTATTAACTCGGCGGCCATTAAACGACCTAAGTTTATTGATGAAGGAGCCAAACGTTTTGGTTCGCAATGTATTGTCGTTGCGATCGATGCCAAACGTGTTGCCGATGGTAAATGGCATGTCTTCATCAATGGAGGGCGTATTGACACAGGGATTGATGTTTTAGAGTGGGCCAAAGAGGTTGTCGATCGTGGAGCAGGGGAGATCTTACTGACATCGATGGATGCTGACGGTACCAAAGCAGGATATGACAACACCCTGAACCATGCTGTCAGCACAGCTGTCAACGTTCCTGTCATTGCCAGTGGTGGAGCAGGAACTATGGAGCATATCAAAGATGCGTTTGAGGCAGGTGCCGATGCGGCACTTGCAGCATCCATTTTCCATTTCCGTGAAATTGATATTATGGATCTCAAACGCTATCTTCACAATAACAATATTCCGGTGCGATTATGATTATCTGTGCAGGAAACAATGAAACCTTCCCCTTTGCGACACCGATCGGTATCGGTCTGTGTGAGAGTGCTGTCAATCTCACACGTATGGTCTTAATGAACCCACCAGAGTTTTTACTCTTTATTGGAAGTGCTGGTAGTTATGGCAATTTCGATATTTTTGATATTGTCGAATCGAAAGCAGCCAGTCAAATTGAACTCTCTTTCCTATTGAGAAAGAGCTATACACCACTAGAGAACAATGTTATCACCTCTGATGAAAATGTTTCACGTGAAACACCATTGAGTCAATTTGCCAATCCGCAACGTCCTATTATTGTCAATTCAAGCAATTACATTACAACCGACTTCGCCTTGGCACAAAAATTTAATCGTTTCGGCATTGGCTTGGAGAATATGGAGTTCTATTCGGTGATGCAGGTGGCACAAGCCTTCAATATTCCTTGCGGCGGGATGTTTGTCATTACCAACCGATGTGACGAAAATGCACATCGTGACTTTTTAGCCAATCATGATGAAGCGATGCAACGTCTCGTTGAACATATCAAAAAGAGGATACCAAACCTTGAAACCTTCCATTCTTGATTACACACAAGCTGAACTTGAGGAGATGTTTCCACCAAAATTTCGTGCGAAACAGATCTATAACTGGGTCTATCAACAGCATATCGACTCCTTCATGGAGATGCAGAATGTTCCAAAAAAACTGCGTGAAGCGTTGGATGAGCAATATCTGATCTCTCCGCTTAAAATCGTACAAAAGCAGCAGAGTAGTGATGGAAGCATCAAATACCTTTTTGAACTGCAAGATGGTCATACAGTCGAATCGGTTTTGCTGAAGATGAAAGATGCCGAGTATGATGAAAATGGTGAATTGATCCATCATGCAAAATATACCGTCTGCGTCTCCAGTCAAGTTGGGTGCAAAGTAGGGTGCTCTTTTTGTCTGACAGCCAAAGGGGGCTTTATTCGCAACCTTACACCCGGAGAGATTGTAGGGCAGGTTTTAGAGATCAAAAAAGATAACGATATTGCAAGCAATCGACGGGTCAATATTGTCTATATGGGAATGGGTGAACCCCTCGACAATCTTGAAAATGTTGCCAAAGCGATACAGATTTTTGGCAATGAAAATGGTCTAAGTATCTCGCCCAAACGTCAAACCGTTTCAACAAGCGGTATCAGCACAAAGATCAAAAAATTGGGTGAAATGGAGCTTGGTGTTCAACTCGCTATTAGTCTGCATGCCGTTGATGATGCGTTACGAGAAGAGTTGATCCCGATGAATAAAGCATACAACATTGCATCGATCATTGAAGCGGTCAAAGCATTCCCTGTCAATACAAGAAAGCGGGTGATGTTTGAGTACTTGGTGATTAAAGATGTCAATGATGATGTTGAGAGTGCCAAAAAGCTGATTAAACTTTTAGAGGGGATCAAAGCAAAAGTCAATCTCATCTATTTCAACCCCTATCCAGGCACCAACTTTAAACGTCCTGAACCAGAGAGAATGAAGAAGTTTCAAGAGTATCTGCTGAGTCGCGGTCTTCTCTGTACGATTCGTGAGTCGAAAGGACTCGATATTAGTGCTGCCTGTGGACAGCTCCGTGAACAAGAGCTCTCCAAGGAGGCACAATGAACTATATCGACTACGGACTTATCATTTTTCTTATCGTTGTCGTGATTGTCGGCATTGGCGGTTTTATCCTTGCGAATAAGGATTAAACCGTTTTTCGGGTTTGATAATCATCTCCTTAAGACTCTCAAAGTCAAACTTTGAAGAGAAGTGGTAGGTTACTCCTTGATAAGCAAATCTCAATGTTTGAGCATGGAGTAACAGCCGCTTGGCTCCCATATAGTAGAGTCTCTCTTCTTCACTTAACTCTTTATCCAAATACTTAATGGCAATCTCTGTCGGAACACCATAAATTGGATCGCCAATGATAGGATGTTTCACGTGAAACAAATGGACACGAATCTGATGTTGTCGTCCTGTATAGGGAAAGGCATGGACAAGTGTTGCATCATGCACAGAATCATACTCAACTGGTTCAAAGTGGGTAAAAGCCTTTTTCCCCTCTGGGTGGACAAGCATCTTCAACTTCACAGTTGAAAAGTCATTATTCTGTTTCAAAGGAACATCCACATCAAAAGGTTCATCAATCCGTCCTCGCACCCATGCCAAATAACTCTTCTGAACCCCACGATCTTCAAACATCAGTTTTAGTCGTCGTTCAGACTCTTTATTTCGACTTACCAAAAGTAATCCGCTTGTTTCCATATCAAGACGATGAATCGCATTGGCATCTTTGCCGTAAATATGACGCATCTCATCAAGAAGAGAGTAGGGGGTACGACGTGTTGTCGGATGCACCAAAATACCACTCGGTTTATCGAAAATACCAAAATCAGGGGTTGTAAAGATTGGCTTGATCCCCTTAGCTTGTGGTACAAACATCTTGATAGCAATATGCCCTTGAATCGGCTGACCACTACGTTTCCACACCTCACCATTCACAATAAGGCGACCCGTTCCCACGATTTTTTGGGCTTGAGCTTGTGTGACATTCAGCTCTCTCATAAGAAATAGAAATGCACGAACTGGCTCTTCAAGATAATAATTTCTATTTATGAATCCCATGTTTGAAAACCTACCATTTTTTTACCTCTTTTTAACGCACTTTTCTATAAAATACACTCATCCAAAAAAGAGTTGCTGACCTTACGCATGTGTCGTGAATTCTTCGATATAAACATAAAATTATCGCTAAAAAATTACACTTAACTTCTTAGGACACGGAAAGCGTGTGCTCTTTTTAGATAATTTTACGTATCCTGCATGAGACATTAAACCTGCAGACGATATATACGTAAGCTCAAAAGTAATTTTACCCTACAAAAGGATTGACATGGTCGAACGGTATGCCAGAGAAGAGATGAAATCAAAATGGACAATGGAGGCGAAGTATCAAGCATGGCTTGATGTTGAGATTGCGGCAGTCAAAGCGTGGAATCGTTTGGGATTGATCCCTGATGAAGATGCAAAGAAGATTGAAGAGAATGCCTCGTTCAATATTGAACGCATCGATGAGATTGAGCGTGAAACACGACACGATGTGATTGCATTTTTGACATCGGTTGCCGAAAGTCTTGGTGAAGAGAGCCGCTGGGTTCACTATGGTATGACCAGTTCCGATACAATCGATACAGCTGTTGCTCTACAAATGCGTGACAGCTTGAAACTGATCATCGAAGATGTTAAGTTGGTTATGGAGACCATTAAGCGTCGTGCAATGGAACACAAAATGACTCTCATGGTTGGACGTAGCCACGGTATTCATGGTGAACCTATCACATTTGGTCTTGTACTCGCTATCTGGTATGACGAGATGAAGCGTCATCTCAAAAACTTGGAAGAGACCTATGAGGTCATCAATGTCGGAAAAATCAGTGGTGCAATGGGGAACTTTGCACATGCACCAATGGAGCTTGAAGAGTATGTCTGTGAAGAGCTCGGTCTGAAACCAGCACCAGTCTCTAACCAAGTGGTTCAGCGCGATCGCTATGCACGATTGATGAGTGCATTGGCACTTCTTGCATCAACCGTTGAGAAGATTGCCGTTGCCATTCGCCACTTCCAGCGTACCGAAGTCTATGAGTGTGAAGAGTATTTCCATAAGGGTCAAAAGGGTAGCTCGGCAATGCCTCATAAACGTAACCCTGTATTGAGCGAAAACCTTACAGGTCTTGCACGTATGGTTCGCAGCTACTGTATGCCTGCTATGGAGAATGTTGCACTTTGGCATGAGCGTGATATTAGCCACAGCTCTGTCGAACGCTTTATTCTTCCTGATGGATTCATTACAGCAGACTTCATGTTGATCCGTCTTAATGGTGTTCTTGATAAACTGGTTGTCTATCCAGAAAATATGATGAAAAACTTGAACCTTACAGGTGGGTTGGTCTTCTCTCAACGTGTATTGCTTGAATTACCTAAGCGTGGTGTCACACGTGAAGATGCTTATAAAATTGTTCAGCGTAATGCAATGAAAGTTTGGGAAGACCTACAACAAGGCAAACCTGCACTCAACGAAAAAGGCGAGAGCCTCTATTTACAATATCTCCTTGCTGATGAAGAGCTCAGAAGCAAGTTGAGTGAAGAAGAGATCCGTGACTGTTTCGATTACGGATACTACACGAAAAATGTTGACAGAATTTTTGAACGGGTGTTTGGAAAATAAAATAGAGAGGGGAGAACGCCATGTCATTGGGAGTATTGACAGTCATCAAGCGGAATGGACGTGCCGAACCGCTTGATATTACAAAAATTCAAAAATATACATCAGCGGCTGTAGAGGGGTTGGAAGGTGTTAGCCAGAGTGAACTCGAAGTTGATGCCAAAATCCAATTCCGTGATCGCATTACAACCGAAGAGATTCAGCAGACATTGATCAAGACAGCTGTTGACAAGATCGATATTGACAGACCCAACTGGACCTTTGTCGCCGCGCGTCTCTTTCTTTACGATCTTTACCATAAAGTCAATGGGTTTACAGGATACTCCCATCTACGTGAATATTTTGAAAAGGGTGAAGCTGAAGGGCGTATCGTACTTGGACTCAAAGAGAAGTATGACCTTGATGACTTGAATGACTATATCAAGCCTGAGCGTGACCTTCAGTTTACCTATTTGGGTATTCGTACACTGTACGATCGCTATCTGCTCAAAGATCGAGAGAACAATCCGATCGAGCTACCACAACACCTCTTTATGGGTGTGGCGATGTTCCTTGCACAAAATGAACTGAACTGTCAAGAGTGGGCGAAGAAGTTTTATGATGTGATCAGTAAGTTTGAAGTGATGGTTGCGACCCCAACACTCTCAAATGCCAGAACCCCAAGACATCAGCTCTCCTCGTGCTACATTGGAAGTACACCCGATACGATTGAGGGTATCTTTGATGCCTACAAAGAGATGGCACTTTTAAGCAAATATGGCGGTGGTATCGGATGGGATTGGAGCAAAGTTCGTGGTATGGGAAGCTATATCGATAGCCATAAAAATGCCGCTGGTGGTATTGTACCATTCTTGAAAATCACCAATGACATCGCCATCGCTGTTGATCAGCTCGGTACACGCAAAGGTGCCATCGCTGTCTATATCGAACCGTGGCATATCGATATTTGGGACTTTATCGATCTGAAGAAAAACTCTGGTGAGGAGCGTCGTCGTGCGCATGATCTCTTCCCAGCCCTTTGGATTAACGACCTCTTTATGAAGAGGATTGAAGAGGATGGTGTCTGGACACTCTTTGACCCTTATGAGACATCCGATCTGACCGACCTGTATGGTGAAGAGTTTGAGAAACGCTATATCGAGTATGAGAATGATCCTAATGTACTCAAAGAGCGTGTCAAAGCTAAAGAGCTTTGGAAAAAGATTTTGATGAGCTACTTTGAGGTGGGTAACCCATTCCTCTGCTTCAAAGATACAGCCAATAAAATCAATCCAAATGACCATTGTGGCATTATCCGAAGCTCTAACCTCTGTACAGAGATTTTCCAAAATACAGAACCAAACAGTTACAAAGTTCAAGTCAAGTTTACAGATGGAAGTGTCGCCTACTATGATGAAGAGGAAGATGTCACCGTTGACAGTGGCATTACCAAAAAGGCGAAAAAGATTACGGCACTTGATAGTATCGATGGCAAAGAGATCTACATGGTCGAAAAAGTTGGTGAGCCAGGTAAAACGGCGGTCTGTAACTTGGCAAGTATCAACCTCTCTAAAATCCATACCAAAGAGGATATTGAGCGGGTTGTTCCGATTGCTGTTCGTATGCTTGACAATGTCATCGATCTCAACTTCTACCCACTTGAGAAGGTGAAAAAGACCAATGAACGCTCACGTGCCATCGGTTTGGGTGTCATGGGTGAAGCACAGATGGTTGCAGAGAAGAGGGTAAAATGGGGTAGCAACGAACATCTCAACCTAATCGATGAAGTAATGGAGATGATCAGTTACAACGCCATCAAAGCCTCTTCTAATCTTGCACTTGAAAAAGGGTGCTATCCAGACTATGAGGGTTCTAAATGGAGTCGAGGTATTCTTCCAATCGACAATGCCAACGAAAGAGCCCTTGCACTCACTGACCGCGGTGGACTTTTTGGTTATATCTATGACTGGGAAGCTCTACGTCAAAAGGTTAAAGAGGATGGTATGCGCAACGGCTACCTCATGGCGATTGCTCCGACAAGCTCTATCTCCATCCTTGTTGGTACGACACAGACCATCGAACCGGTTTATAAACGTAAGTGGTTTGAAGAGAACCTAAGTGGTCTCATTCCTGTTGTTGTACCAAATCTCAGCCCTGAAACATGGGAGTACTATACACCAGCCTTTGAACTCGATCAAAAGATTCTCGTACGTGCCGCGGCAGTACGTCAAAAGTGGATCGATCAAGGGCAGAGTTTGAATATCTTTGTCTCACTCGATAAGGCAAGTGGACGCTATCTCCATGAGATCTATACCGAAGCTTGGAAGCTTGGTGTTAAATCGACCTACTACCTCAGAAGCCAATCACCTGAGATGGTTGAGGATGTTGCTGATCGCAGTATGGAGTGTCTCGGTTGTCAATAAGAAGAGGGGGGAAAGAGCCCCTCTCTTCTAAGACGATTTTATCCTTAGAAGTCCCTTGAATTCTTCACCTTTCATTAAACAACTTTAGGCTAAAATCAGCCCCAATCTAAGAAATCTTCTCACTTAAAGAGGTACCAAAAAACGATGAAAAAGAAGCTATACAGCACTGAATGCGATACAACACGTTCAACTACCTCTATCATCAATGGCTGTACTGCTGGTATTATCAACTTGAACCGTTGTTCTTACCCTTGGGCTTACAAGCTATGGGAAGTGATGATGGCCAATACCTGGTTCCCAACCGAAGTCGATTTGACCGAAGATGCACGAGATTATAAGCATCTATTGCCAGCTGAACGCCGTATGTATGACAAAGTTCTTGCCCAATTGATCTTTATGGACTCTATTCAGACCAACAACACGGTTGACAACGTCAACCCGTGGATCACAGCACCAGAAGTCAATATGTGTCTTGTACGACAAGCCTTTGAAGAAGCACTCCACTCACAGAGCTACGCCGTTATGGTCGATAGTATCTCTATCAACACCGATGAGATCTACGATATGTGGAAAAGCGATCAAGAACTGCTTCGTAAAAACTCTTTCATCGGTGATGTTTATGAAAAGTTTGGTGAAAAAGCACAAGATGACGATGAAGCAAAACTCTATATGTTGGTCGCAAACCAGTGCCTAGAGGGAATCTACTTCTATAGCGGTTTCTCTGCGATGTATGCCCTCGCACGTAGCGGTAAGATGCTTGGATCGGCACAAATGATTCGATTTATTCAGCGTGATGAATTAACCCACTTAACACTCTATAGCAATATCATCAAAGAGATCAAAAAAGAGTATCCACACCTCTTTAATGAGCGTATCATCAAAAATATCCGTGAGATGTACCGACAAGCCTATGAGCTGGAGCGAAACTGGGGATGGTATGTCACGGAAGATCAGATTTTAGGACTCAATCAACAAATTATTGATCAGTATGTCCAATATTTGACCGATAAACGACTCAAAGCCATCGGATTTGAGCCAATGTTTGGTGCAGAGAATCCGATTAAATGGGTCGATAGCTTCTCAACATTTAACGATCAAAAGACCAACTTCTTTGAAGGAAACGTCACCAACTACTCGAAAGGAAGCATCAGTTTTGACGACTTCTAATCTTCAGTGGAAAATCTTTTCACTACAGGTGGCAACCAGTGACAATTTCGAGGCGAATACCGCCCATCTTTTAAAGCTGATTGCCAATCTACCCAAACACTCCATTATTGTCACACCAGAAGTTTGTCTTACAGGCTTTGCTTACGACCGTATGGATGAAGCGGTCCAAGCAGGCCTTGATGCCCTTGAACAGATCAAAAAGATCAGCGATGACAAAATCATTACATTGACAACTATTGCCAAAGAGGGAGACGGTTTTGTCAATCGCACTCATGTCATCTATAACGGTGAAATTCTCCATACTCAGGATAAAGTGAAACTCTTTCCACTGGGTGATGAACACCTCTACTTCAAAGCAGGCAATGAAGAGGCGATGAAGATCTTTGAAATCGATGGGATAAAATTTGGTATCCTTGTCTGCTTTGAACTCCGTTTTACCGAGCTTTGGCTCAAACTGCGTGGTGCCGATATTATCTTAAACCCTTCTCTATGGGGTAAACCACGCAAACAGCATTATGAGATCTTAACGCGTGCCTTGGCAGTTGCCAACCAATGTTATGTCATCGCCTCCAATAGTGCCAATAGCGATATGGCACGAAGCAGTGCCATCATCAATCCCAATGGTCAAGCCAATAGTCACGATGATCATGAAGTGATCGAAGCTCTCTTCGATCCAAAAGAGATCAAACGCATTCGACGCTATATCAATATGGGTATCTTTCATGGATAGTGCCAAACAGATTATTCTTCAAAAATTTGCCGATGCTCTGGCGGATGAAGTACGACTCACACCAGCCATTTACAGAGCATTTACAGAGATAGAGCGTGAGCTCTTTGTACCGCAAGGGTTCCACCACTGGGCTTATCGTCTTGATGCACTTCCTATCAAAGCTGACCAGTGGATTAGTTCCCCGATTACTGTGGCCAAGATGACTGTCTATCTTGAGCCTGAAGGGGCAGACAATGTCTTAGAGATTGGGTGTGGTAGTGGATACCAAGCAGCCATTTTAAGCCGACTCTTCCGACGTGTCTTTACCATCGAGCGTATCGATGCACTACTCAAAGAGGCCAAAGAGCGCTTTAGAAAGCTCGATATTCACAATATTCACACCCGCCTTGATGATGGACAACGTGGATGGCGTCAATATGCTCCATTCGATCGTATTCTCTTTTCAGCCTCCATTCCACAAGTTCCACAAACCATCTTTGATCAGCTTGCAGAGGGTGGTATTCTTGTTGCCCCTATTGAGAAAAGTGATCAACAAATCATTACCCAGTTTAGAAAAGTTAACGGTACCATTAGTGAATATCCAAAAGAGAGCTGTCTTTTTGTTCCTGTCAAAAATGGTATTGAGTAGAATTGACACAGATGTCATACAGCTGGCATAAATCTATTGATTACTTTTTGGTATAATGCACAAAAATGTCAATACGGGATGTCACTATGCAAAAACTTCTCAAACCGTCCGAATATGCCCAAATGCACGGTCTTTCTCGACAGAGTGTCTATGCAAAGATCAAACGAGGCACACTTCCTTCTAAAAAAATCGATGGACGTTACTATGTCATTGTGACATCAGAAAGTGCTCCAGATGTTGACATACCAGAAGAGAAAGAAGAGAGAAAGATTGAACAGATCGCACTGATCGATGAGTATAAAGAGATTATTCGAGCCAAAGATGAGACGATTGAAGTCTTAAAGGCATCGATTCAAGATCTCAAAGAGGCCAATGCGCAAATTACACAGACTCTGCAAGAAGAGATTATGCTCTTAAAGCAAGCCTTCCATGAGATGAAAACACTCTATCAAAACCATACACAATTGGCTCATACTCTCCCAAAAGAGATGGAAGAGGAGGGTTCAACAATCCACCTTGAACCTGAATCTGAATCTAAACCTCAAGTTGAAGTTGAAGAGGTCAAATCACCCAAAGAAAAGAAGTGTGATAAAACTTCTAAAAAGAGTCAACAAACAAAAGAGTCAGCCTCTCATGAAGAGGATTGTTGGATCCCTTTAGGTGACTTAATTCAACGCCAACAATACAACTACAATAAAGCCAAACAGGTTGTGAAACGCTTCAAAAAAGCCTATAAAAGAGGGGATAAGCGGATCAAAAAAGAGAATGGTATCTACTTTATCTCATGCTATGACTTTTACGAAGATATTTTAGAATAATTTTGCTATAATTTCCCCCTCCAAAGTCGGGGTGTGGCGCAGCCTGGTTAGCGTGCTACCTTGGGGTGGTAGAGGCCGCGGGTTCAAATCCCGCCACTCCGACCATTGATAAACTCTTTAAAAATCCCTATATTTAGGGCTTCATGCAACCTTTTAAGGTTTTGCCAAAATTAGCTTTGGTTACTTATTGGTTACCATCTTTTAAATTTCTACCTTTTTGCTGCCCTGTAATGTTTTTAAAATCCTGATGAGGTTAACTTGTATTTCTTGCACTGCTACAATGGAGCATTTAATTGAAGTTCGATAATCTTACCATAATAAAGTTTTTCTTGAGAGTATTGCATTTTAGCTTTGTTCCACTAAACGGGGGAGTAAATCTTCACTGATAGTTTTTCATAAATTTGCGAAAACTGCTTTGGGATAATTTAGGTTTTTGACGAAATTATCAATAACCCCACCAAAAGCCTCTATTGTTTTTTTGTAGATGGGTAAGCCAAACCATCACCAATAATGATTTCGTTTAATAGCGTGGACGTTAGACGGCTTTTTTGCTATTACTTCAAAGATTAGTTTTATAAAGGCTTACATTAACAGACCACTTTTTATTTTTTGAACCCTTGAACCTGAAAAAAATCGTCTTTGTGTGCGTTTTCTGCGGTGGCAAGCACCCGCTGGAGAATTTTCCTACTGGAGAACCTATTTACCTTTGATAGCTCAATCACTAAATGAAATTATCCATTCTCATGTAAGCATGAATCAATCTCATCTCATGAAAAAACAACACTGTGGAGTTTTGACCCCCAAAGGGCAAAACCCACCTTTGTGTATAGTTATAACTTTGTAATAAGGTTTAAGATTGTAATAGTTATAACTTTGTTGTGTACCATTTCAAAGCCCCTTTGGTTTAAGGGTCTTAATTCAAAGCCACTTTAGTTTAATAGGGTATTTCCCTTAAATGGTACTCTAAACAAAAAATCCATTTTCCTCTTTTGCTTTCAGCCAACGATTAAAAACCATTGTCGCAAACTCATCACTCAAACTAAATAATGAAAATCGCTTGGGGCTGATGCTTCTGCCCCCACTGCTTCTCTTAATATCGATAAGCCCTTTGGCTTCCAACTGTCTAAGAGTTGCACGTAACGTATTTTCGCCGATTCCTACAGCTTTGCATAACCAATGATTGCCGATTCTATCGCTCCACTTATTAAAATGCACTGTTTTCCTGAAAATAACCAGCATCACATCACGCTCATTTCGTGAAAAACCACCGTCCATGATTTCTTGAAACATCAAGCTTTTATAAAACTCATCAATCTCAAAGTCTTCATCATTGAAGGTAAAAATAAGTCCACTCATGCAATCAACCTTTTAATTTAGTTTTTTTGTTACTGGATAACTCCATACTGTCCACTGCCTCTCTTACACGCTTCAAGCAACCATCACTTACCAATAAAGAGGCTTCACGCTCTAAGTCATCGATAAAATCATAGATGACTGCCTGCCGTCCAATATGCCCACCATTATTTTTAGTGGCTGATGTACGCCTGTCTAATTCTGGACGCTCTGCAAGCACCAAACGCCTTGCACGATCAACACTCGTTAAAGCTTTCACCGCTTCTCGGCTAATCTTGCAATCTGGATTAGCTATTTTCAGATATTCAAGTAGCGTTTCAACCGCCCCATTATCACCGCCGAATCTGCATGGGTCTGACTCTATGATTTGAGCTACCCATTCTTTAATAATTTCTTTCATTAGTATATCCTTTAAAGAGACAATAAAAGATTCTCCCCACTGGGGCAACTTTAAGAACTTACAACGGAATTGACTTTTTATAGGGGGTTAGTGTAGAATTCTGAAAGCTATTTAATCAGAATATACACCGCTCCCCCGTGAAGCGGTTTTTTACATCTTCCTGTACCTCCTATTTTTTTTGAAGTCACGCCAATACATGGTGCTTAATTTAATAGCAACGCCCATCTTTACAATTGCACCAGTAAATAAAAGTACATCGTCCATCATACACCTCATCGCTATGCAGTTTTAATTGTTTCTGCCAAAAAGTTGGCTACATCGATAAGACTAAAAACAACACGGGCATTGTGTGCTGTGCCAAGTTTTTTATAATTGGGGATTCCGTAGCCTCTGGCTATGTAGTTATCTATTGTGGATAGAGAAACTCCAAGCTCTCGTGCAAGCTCTTTCTTGCTTATAACCGCTTTATTGTAACGGCTTCTAAGGTCTTCATAGATTAGCTTTGTTGTGGTAGATTCCATAATACATTCCTTACTTTGGGTTACTTGAATGCATTATAGAGAAAAAAAATGGGGGAAAATAGTGTACTAAAAAACTTTATATTTTAAATAGCCCTTTAACTGCTTCTCGTCCACTATCGGGGGCTAACTTTGCATATCGTAAAGTCATGCTTATATCTTTATGATTCATAAGTCTTTGAATAGTGTAAATTGGAGTTCCATTAATTGCTAAATGAGACGCGAATGTATGCCTTAGTGTATGTATAACCACCCTATTTTTACGGTCGTTTGGTTTCAATCCCTGATTAAAGAGATTATCCAATACTCGTTTTAATGGTACTTGTATTTGCCTTGATGTTAGCGGTTCACTATTACCGCTTAAAACATAATCATTTGCTTTGAGTTTTGGTAGCAAATTAGCCAATAAATGGTAAAGCCTATTATTGATAAAGCCTGTATAGGTGCTATCATTTTTGAAGTCTTTTAATTTTACTGTACCACTATCAAGGTCAATATCTTTTTTTTGGATTGAGAGTATTGTTTCAAGCCGTCCACCTGTTGATAATGCAAGATTGCAAAAAAGATAAATCACTGGATCGTCTTTAACAGCATCAAGTAGCTTTCTAATCTCCTCTAAATTTAAAAATCTCTCCCGTGCATTATCCACCTTGAGGCGTTTTACCTTTTTGGCTGGGTTATTGCCTTTAAATAGCTCTTTCTCTATGGCTACATTAATGATAGTTGATAGTAGATTTATAATATGGTTCACGGTTTTAAAACTATATCCCTCTTTAATTTTTTGCTTTTGTAGTTTTTGAATTGCTTCTGGAGTTATAGAAACAATAGGGGTACCTCCAAAAGTTGGTTTAATATGATTCTTATACCTTGCTATTTCATCATGTAAAGCTCTATTATGTAACTCTCTATCTTTTATATAAAGTTGATAAGCATCATCCAAAACTTTACTCTTACGTTTCTTTTTAGCTTCCAGTGGGTCTTCACCTAATCTAATCTGATTAATAAATTCATTTCTCTTGTTATATGCGTATGTTTCGGTTATACCTTGAGACTTTCTACCAACCACAAAGCGTTTATTTTTCCCATCAACATCTTTATATATAACTGAGTAGCTAATATCTCCATTTGCTAACTTATTAAGATATACTCCAGTGTATTTTTTACTTTTTATCCATCCCATGCAATCCCCTTGCTTTTTTGGTTACCTATTGGTTACCAAAATATAAATAAATTACTAAAAGTATAAGCAACTTTAGATAATAATCAAGTTAACAAAATGCCTTTACTTAGGGGATAGTCATATTATTTGTGCAATATTAAGAAACTTTGGATAATCAATTAGTTAGGGTTCAAATCCCGCAACTCCGACCATTGCTTGAACCTCATCGATTCTCTCATGCTTCTATTCAAGAAAAACTAACACACAACATGCTACAGTATCTCCACCATACATCTATCGAGGAATCTGCATGAAGCGATTAAAACAAGAGCTTTTGATCTTTTTTACTCTATTGATACTCCTTGCCCTTGGTATGCACTTTAAAGCATGGATCAATCATCCCATTGCACATATAGAGGCTCTCCCACACAGCACCTTAGGAGTATGGCATCCACTCTATATCACAGCAGGGGTCTATATCCTTTTGACAGCCATCCGTATCCTAGTAAACCTTATCAAAAAGATAGTCAAAAAGAGTCAATAATTTTCTACTCCAATCCATAAATCTCCCGATAACGCTTCAAGGCGTATCGGTCACTCATACCGGCAATATAGTCGGCTACCACCCGTTCTCTCTTTCGGGTCTCACACTGCACTTTATACTCTTTGGGCAAAAGATGCTGATCTTCCATAAAAGCCTCATAGAGCTTTTTAATACACTCTTTACCTGCATACATTTTACTCACAATTCTCTCATGACGATAGAGCTTTTCAAACATCAACTTTTTGAGTCTCTTTACTTGCGTTTCAAGCGTTTTGGTTAATCGAATCGGTTTTGGCTCCTTGGCAGGAATGGTTCGGCATAAAACCTTACCCTCTTTGGGAAGATTTGGACGACTCGATGCAATCAACTCTGTCACCAAATGGCTAATAAACATCCCCACAAAACGGTACCGATGAAGCTTTGTACCACGCTCTAACCCTTCAGCATGCACCTTCTCATCAATCAATGCAACCAACTCACTCTCTAAAATGTCATCAAAGGTAATCAACCCATACTGTAATCCATCATCGATATCGTGGCTAAGATAGGCGATCTCATCGGCGTAATCGACAATCATCGCTTCAAGTGAGGGATGAAAATCGAGTCCAAAAATCTCATCATGCCACTCTGTAAGAAAAGGCTTACGATAGGGGTAGGAGTGTTTTAAGATCCCCTCTAACGTCGCAAAGGTAAGATTCAACCCATCAAACTGTGCATACCGCTTTTCAAGCTTTGTCACCACTCTAAAGGATTGAAAGTTATGCTCAAACCCATGGGGGTTACCACTCTGTTTGAGACATAGATCAAGCATATCACCACCCACATGACCAAATGGCGTATGCCCTAAGTCATGGGCTAAGGCAATGGTTTCAGCAAGTGTTTCGTGACACCCAAGTGCATTGGCAATCGCACGTGCAATTTGACTCACTTCCAGTGAATGGGTCAAACGGGTTCGAAAATAGTCCCCTTCATGATTGATAAAGACCTGTGTCTTATACTCCAAACGACGAAAACTACTTGTATGAATCACACGATCCCGATCACGTGCAAATGGATCTCGAAAATCTGGGATTGCAGGGTAGAAACGCTCCGTACACTTCATAGGCACCCTTTGCTATAATATCGAACTATTTTACCAAAAGGGTACATCATGAACGTGACACTTCTACACCATACACCGTTAGAGATTTGTGCCCATGCTATTCGAACCTGTTGGCAAAGTTTTGATAAGAGTGATGGAGGTGGGGAGAAAGATAAAGAGCTCATCGATCGTGTTGGCAATAAATATAAACATGCGAGTACCCTTGAACATCTTGTCTATACCTTCTATATTCAAGGGATTAGCCGTGCTGTCCTGCAAGAGCTTGCACGCCACCGCATGGCAAGTTTGAGTGTGAAAAGTACACGTTACACTCTCAAAGAGTTAAAAGCAGAGGCACCCTTTACACCTGAAGATATTGAACGGGCCAAAAAGTATATTGTCCTCACCGATCATGCTCTTGTCAATGAGATGAGTATCAAAGCACTTGAAAACCTGCGCCAACTGCTCATTGCAGGGATTCCGAATGATAAGGCCAAATATGCACTGCCAGAGTGCTATAAGACAGAGCTTACATGGACCATCAATGCCCGAAGTTTGCAAAACTTTTTAGAGTTACGAAGTGATAAGTCGGCATTGTGGGAGATTCGCGAACTTGCCTATGCTATCTATCAAACTCTACCAGAAGAGCATAAATATCTTTTTACCATCAAAACCGACTGATATGTGAAAAACTCTATCGCCCCTTTTGGGGCGGATTGATGTGATTTTTGACTTTTCACACCTTAAGACGTTGGGCATGGGTAATTGCAACCGCCATCGCATCAGTAATATCGAGCGGTTTGATCTCTCTATTAATCTTCAAAATCCGCTTTACCATAAAAGCAACCTGCTCTTTGGCCGCTTTTC
>QNYO01000011.1 GCA_003978765.1 Hydrogenimonas sp.
TCTCTAAAAAGTTTTTGGTGCTAATGTCATCCCAAGGTTTGTTAAGTTTGGTAAAGGCTCGATAGGATTCTAAAGTACGTTTAAAATCTTCATTTTTATGTGACTCATCTTCAAGTACCTCTTGCAGTGCTACTTTAGCTGCATCCATCATCTCTTTTGGAAAAGTTTTAATCTGTACATTTTTGGGCATGGTTGAGAGTGCTTTGGCATTTTCATAACGGAACTCCTGTATCATCGTGCCTGTCATCTCTTCAGCTGCAGCTGTGATAATGGCTTGATGTTCACTGCTTAGTTTCTCCCAACGGTTTTTGTTGAAGGTGATTTCCAAAATAGAACCTGGTTCATGCCACCCTGTGTAGTAGTAGCGTGCCACTTTGTAAAAGCCCATACGAATATCGAGTGCTGGACCAACCCATTCGGTTGCATCGATTGTACCACGCTCAAGGGCTGTATAGATCTCACCAGCAGGAAGGAGAATTGGGTTGACACCAAGTTTTGCCATCACCTCCCCACCCATACCGGGGATACGCATCTTAAGCCCTTTAAGGTCAGAGAGATGATTGATAGGCTTTCTAAACCATCCACCCATCTGTACACCCGTGTTACCACCGATAAAGGGGTAGAGGTTGAATTTACCGTAGAGTTCACGCCACAAATCATACCCACCGCCATAATTCATCCAGCAGTTCAACTCATCGGCAGTCATACGTAGAGGGGCACCGCTAAAGAGTGAGAAGGCAGGGTTTTTCCCTTTCCAGTAGTAAGGACCCGAATGGAATGCATCAATCTGTCCACTACTGGTTGCATCAAAGACTGCCAAAGCAGGCACCAAAATATTTTTAGGATAGACCTTAATCTCCAAACTTCCACCACTCATTGCCTTCACTTTTTCAGCAAAGCGATCAACCCCTGTACCCATAATCGGAAAGTTTGCAGGCCAACTGGTGGCAAGTTTGAGTTTGACTTTACGCTGATGGTTGATATGGACACTCTTTTTACCCTCAATCTGCTCACGTGTACAACCACCAAGTGTTGTCACTGCTCCAACCGCTACAGCAGACTTTAGAAAATCTCTACGTTTCAATATAGCTTCCTCCGAGATGGATATTCTTAAAAATCTTGGGTCGATTATATCAAAAGGTAGCCAAAGAGAAGAAAGAGGATGATTGAGAAGAGTGCAGAGATGAGAGCCCACGGTAACTGTGTCTTAACATGGGCGATGAGGTCGCAACCTGCCGCCATTGCCGAAATGATTGTGGTATCAGAGATGGGGGATGCGTGGTCGCCAAAGACACCACCAGAGATGACAGCAGCAATCGCAAGGGGTAGGAGAGTTGTTGTGTCGGCATCCATATTGGCAGCAATTGTGATGGCAATAGGCATCATAATCGAAAAGGTTCCCCAGCTGGTACCTGTTGAGAAGGCGATGATGGCTGAAAGGAGAAAGATACCCACTGGCAAAAGGGCAGGGTGGAGAATGGCATTGGCAAAGTGTGAGATATAAAGCCCTGTACCCATCTGAACCGTCACCTCTCCAATTGCAAAGGCAAAAAGAAGAATCCCTGCAATTGGTAACATCCTTTTAGCTCCTTTGACAATGGCAATAAGAATCTCTTTGGCTGGCATACTCTTTTTGATGAAGTAGTAGAGAGATGAGATAAGAATTGACCCCATGACAGCACCAAAGACCGATGTTGAACCACTCCCTTTGAGCATATTGCCTCCACCTGTGATGAAGAGAAAGAGAAAGACCAACATCAGCAAAGAGACGATAGGAACAATCAGAGCAAAAATATCTCCTTTTGTGTTGGACAGTGTAAGGGTGACTGGCTCTACCTTTGTGTAGGAGGGAAAGTCGATACCCCGAAGAATGGTGTAGAGTACCAGTAGAATTGAAAAGAAGGCATAGAAATTAAAAAGGAGGGCATAGCCAAGAAGCTTAATCGGCTCTCCTGTAATGACCCCCGCTTCAATCTGAGCACCAATAAGCCCAAGCAGAAGTGCCCCCCACGCATTGAGAGGAAACATTGTACAGATAGGAGCCGATGTGGAGTCGCAGATATAGGCTAACTTTTCGCGTGATGTTCCAAACTGGTCGGTGATAGGACGGCTGACAGTGCCTGCAATGAGTGATGTGATGGAGGATTCGATAAAGATGGCAAGACCGATAAAAAAGGGGAGTAACTCTGCCTCTTTTTTGTTGGTAATGAGCTGTTTTCCTTTTTGCAAGAAGCCAATAAACCCCTGAACCCCACCACTTCGCTGAATCAGTTCAATAATTGATCCAACAAAGATGGCAAAGATGAGCGTTTTAACCACCCACCCCTTCTCAAAGAGCGACAAGATACCTTTGGCACTCTCAAGCAGAGCAGAGAGGATGTTTTGTTCCATAATCACATAACCACTCACCACACCGATAAAGAGTGAGACAATGACATTTCGCGATATAATGGCTAAAACAATTGCAATAAGTGGAGGTAAGAGTGAATAGATGCCGTAACTTTCTTGCACAAGGACTCCTTCTTTGGGCTATTTTAGCACTTTTTTGTTTTGGAGATGATTTTAAGCCACCCTTAGATGATACCAAGCAGTTAGTAAAAGTCTTTGATATCCAAGGGTACCATGCACGACTTATCCGTTTTGAAAAGGTGAATGGAAGGTGGCAAAGGGTCGGTAAAGCATGGGATGTTGTTGTCGGACGCAATGGGGTTGGTAAAGAGAGAGAGGGGGATGGAAAGAGTCCAACAGGGTACTACAGTCTTGAAGATGTGTATGCCTATCATGATCTTCAGACAGCAATGCCACTCTTTCTTTCGACAAAGGATACGATCTGTGTTGATGATAGTCATTCAAGGTACTACAATCGCATTATTGAGGCGTATCATGTTAAAAAGGATTATCAGAGTTTTGAATGGATGCGACGCAAGGATAATCTTTATGAAGTGGTTGTCACGGTTGGGTATAACCAAGCACGTCAACCTGGTAAGGGGTCCTGTATTTTCCTTCATATTGCCAATGGTGATAAGCCGACAGCTGGTTGTGTGGCGATGAAACGCCATCAGATATTGGAGTTGGTAGAGTGGCTTGATCCGAAAAAGTATCCATGGATCCTTATTTCGGATTGATTTAATAGATCACTCGTGCCAAATAGAGTCCTTGTGGGGGTGCTAAGACAGTGGTATGGATCGCTTTTTTTGCCAACTGTTCATCAATCTGCTCAAGGGTTAATGAGCCATGCATAAAGGCTGTGGTGGCTCCCACAATCATCCGAACTTGTGAGCGTAGAAAGCCGTTGGCTTCGATATAGAGCATGATATAGCGACGGAAGGTTTTGACATCGGTGCGAAAGATGGTGCGAACAGTTGAGCCAGGATCGCTCCCTTTTTTATGAAACCCATAAAAGTCATGGGTTCCCTCAAAACGTTTAAGAGCGATACGCAACTTTTCAGGGTCGCAATGGTGTAGATGGCAGGCATAGAGACTCTCAAAAGGGGTGAGTGGTGTCGCTTTAAAGACATATCGGTAGATACGTCGTTTAGCATTGAATCGTGCATGAAAGCTATCATCGACAGGGGTGATGGTTTTGATCTGAATATGGGGGGATAGGAGACGATTATAGACTGTTTTGAGTTTTTCAAGGTTATTTTGCCAATGGGTAGGAAGATCAAAATGGATCACTTGCCCCGTAGCATGCACCCCACGATCAGTGCGTCCACTCCCAATAATGGGAGAGTTGATTCCAAGCTTTGCTCCTGCTCGGCTGAGTGCACCAGTAACCGTTTTGGGTGTTGTTGTTTGTGACTGAAATCCATAAAAGGCTGCGCCATCATAGGCGATCACTGCTTTGACACGCATGGTTTAAAACCTCTTTTGAACACGGAAATAGAAGAGTATCATCCCAATAATCATGAAAAGAAGGGTAAAGCCAAATGCTCCAACCACCGATGTTTTTGCAATGGCTGATACAATGCCATAGTAGAGTGCTGTTGCCAAAAAGATAGTAAGATAGCCATAATTCTTTTGGTATCTTGGGTGGATAATACCATAGGCAAAGGCATAGTAGAGGGTTGCCAATGGAAAGAGGCTAATAGCGACAAAGATGACAAGGTCTTTAAGACGCTTTCGATCTTCTAAGGCAAGAAGCCAGTAGGCTTTAAGATTTTGGTAAGAGAAGGGTTTGTACTCATGGGTATCATAAATTTTCATCACCTTATAATCGACTTGATCGATGGTATCCCCTTTGATACGGTAGGCATGTCCACTTTTGAGCATCAAACCAAGTACCCCATTCTCATTGATAAAGCTTCCCGTTTTTGCAGTAAGAATCTGCTCCTCTAAAGGGTTGGAGGCGTTATAAAGCACAATATTGTGAAGGATATTCTTCTCTTTCTCTTTGGATTCCAAAAAGACAAGCCAGTCACCAAACTTCTGTCCAAATTGACTCGCTTCAATATTTAAAACAGCATGCATACTTTTGTAACTGATAAACGATTTGGTCAACTGCTTAGTGATGGGAATGAGGGCAAGGGAGAGAAGCAGAAGCAGTGCCACAATCAAAGCCACAACAGGGTAGAAAAAGCGTACCAACCGATGGGGAGAGATACCAAATGAAAAGAGAACAACATTCTCAAACTCATTGGAGAGCTTAGCAAGTGTCAAAACCAGTGCGGCAAAGAAGGTGACAGGGAGCGTATAAAAGAGAATGGTTGGCATCGAGTAGCCATACATCAAAAGCATTTCCCCCGCACTCATCTGTGTCACTTCTGTCAGTTTTGCAATCCGTACAAAGAGAATGAGCGAACCGATGACAATAATGGGTAGAAAGATTGAGAAAAAGAGTCCGCTAAAACTTCGTAAAAGATAGGCTGACGTTTTAGGCATAGAGCATATCCCACCATCTTAAAAAAGTATCTGAAAAGATATAGACAATCCAGGTTCCCAAAGCCAAAAATGGCACAAAGGGTACCATGTGGTTACGAGCCACAAGAGCTGGAATAAGGGCTAAGAGGGCTGATACATAGATGGCAAAGAGTACCAGTGGCAAGCCCAATAGTGCCCCCATTGTTCCTGCGATAATTATATCAGCTTCACCCAATGCATCTTTCTTAATGACAAACTTAACCAATAGAGCAAGAAGAAAAAAAGAGAGTGCCATGATGCCAGCATCTTTAAAGTTGGTAAGGAGTGCCTCTTGATAGATTGAAAAATCATGAAGTGTATCGGTTGCCCATGCCCACCCCATATTAAAAAGGGGCATCAAAAGTGCCAGTCCAAGTGCTGTGAAGTTGAGCGAATCGGGAACAGCATAATACTCAAAATCGATAACCGATAGTGCCAAAAGAAGGGCAAAGATGAGACCTGTAATTAACCATTCGGCTGAAAGCCCAAGCTTGATTGCCAAAACCCAAAAGATAAGACCTGTTAACAGCTCAATGATTGGGTAGCGTTTGCTAATCGGTTTTTGGCAGTAGGCACACTGCCCCCGTAAGAGAAGCCATGAGAGTAGGGGGATATTATGCCACCACTTCAGAGGGGTATTGCATTGTGGACAGTGAGAAGGGGGAAAGGCGATATTCTCTCCTTTGGGAATACGCACAATCAATACATTCAGAAATGACCCAATCGCAAGACCGATTAAGAGGGCAAAGAGGGATGCCATTAAATGCCCCCAAAGCGTCGATGGCGTTTTTTAAAGGCTTCGATAATGCTCTCCAACTCATCGGGGTTGAAGTCGGGCCAGAGTGTTTGGGTAAAGAAGAGTTCAGCATAGGCGGACTGCCAAAGCAGGAAGTTAGAAAGACGCTGTTCGCCACCTGTACGAATCAAAATATCGACAGGTCCAAACTTTGAACTCTCAATCGCATTTTCGAGAGATTCAACGGTAATCTCCTCTCTTCGTTCACACAGTGACTTCACTGCACGGGTAATCTCATCGTGTGAACCATAGTTGAGTGCCAGCACTTGGGTCAGTTTGGTAAAGTGTTTGGTCTCCTCTTTATTGATTTCAATCTGTTTACGTAGTGCTGGAGAGAAGCGTGAGAGATCACCAATTGTCTCAAAGCGTACCTCTTGTTCAATATAGGTCTTAAGCTCATTTTTGAGGTAGTTGCTTAAAAGACGCATCAAAAAATCGACCTCCATCTTTGGACGCTTCCAATTCTCTGTACTAAAGGCATAGAGTGTTAGTACTTCAATTTCTGGATGGTTGGAGGCGTAGGTCGTCATCGTGCGAACCACTTCTGCACCACGCTCATGTCCTTTGACACGTTTGAGTCCACGCTCACTTGCCCAGCGACCGTTACCATCCATAATAATAGCGATATGTCTAGCGATATTGCTCATGATTATCCTTTAATATCCAGCAGACCAGACTGTTCACCCTCCCAAAAGGGGTGAATGGGTGCTGAAGATAGATTAATATTAATATGATCAAATCCCTTGAGTGAATTGATATGTTGTTGAAGAAGATGGACACTTTTGGGATAATAGACTTCAAGAGTTAATGTGCATTGGTCTTCAAATTGAACAATTTTTCCTTCTATGGGACCAATATTGTTCATTGCTGCGTAGAATTCTATACTTTTTTGGTTTAAATTTTTGTTTTTTTTACGTTGACGCATCTGTAAAAGCATCTTTTTCCCATCTTGATAGATTGGAAGAGAGAAGATACCTTGATGAAGTGCTAAAAGGAGTTGTGTAAGGGTTTGAAACTGCTCTTTATTGGAAGCTGAAGCAAGTGCTTGCAAAAGATACTCTTTAAAAGCACCTGCTGGCTCTTTTTTATGGGGTAGCTCTTCTAAAAATTTTCCATCAAAGAGGGGTTGAGTGAGTTGTGTAAGGAGGAGAGGTTTGGGCAGAAGCCGTTTGAGATAGACAATCCCCTCTCTACTTTGGTGAAGATCCACCCAATACTCTCTCCCTGGTTGAAGCGCTGTTTCGCTTTTGGTTGTAAAGGTGTGTTGCCCCATTTTAATCAGAAATGCACCATCCTTCTCTTGACTGAGTACTTTAATTCCTAGTTGAAGGAGTGCATTGATCTCGATCTGGTTGAGGCGACTAAAAAATTTCATAGACGCCTGCACAGGTGTGAGGCCATAAATCATAATGTTTTGAGGCTCTCCAACATATTGAGTGCGACATCGATCTTTGTCGCCTCTGGAATATCGATCTCTTTCTTTTCTGTAATGAGTCGTATCTGATTGGTATCACTGCCAAAACTTCGGCTATCTTTTAAGATATTGAGAGCAACTGCATCAACCGCTTTATCAATCAATGCTTTTTTAGCACTCTCAAGTGCAGTTTCAGCACTCATCTCAGCTTTGAATGCAACAGTCTTGATACCCTCTTTATTGATGGATGCTAAAATATCGGGGTTTTTGACAAGTTCAAGCATCCAGCGATCACCGAGTGACTCTTTTTTGAGTTTACCACTTTGAGGGTAGGCAGGGCGATAGTCACTCACCGCTGCTGCCATAAAGAGCCAAGGGGTCTTTTGAATCAGTTCGGGTCGTCCCGTTTCGGTATGGAAAGATGGCTTTGTCAATACCCCTTTTTTAGCAACACGCAGAGCATCTTCAGTAAAGGTGAGAAGATCTTCAGCACTCTCCACCTTAATCACATGGACAGGAGGAATACTCTGTGGTTCACGTGATGTAATGTAGCAGACATCAGCCCCTTTGGCATAGAGTGCCGTGACAAGGGCTTCTGCCATCTTGCCCGATGAGAAGTTGGAGAGGTAACGGACATCATCGATCTTCTCAATCGTACCACCACCTGTGACCACAACACGGCGATTTTTCCAATACTCATCTTCAAAGAGATGTTTGAGTGAGACTGCAAAGATGGTTTCAGGATCTGCCATTGCACCATTACCGACTGTATGACATGCCAACATCTTCGTTTGTGGTTCAACCGCTTCAATACGGTGAAGTTTGAGCAGTTTCATACTCGCAACTGTGACAGGGTTTTCAATCATACGTGTATTGGCAGCAGGGCAGAGTAGCATCATCTTATCAAAGGCAAGGGCAGTTTGGAGCAGAAGATTGTCTGCAATGCCGTTGCTTAACTTATTAATCGTATTGGCAGTGGCTGGTGCAAGCACAAAAATATCTGCCCATTCTCCGATAGCAATATGGTTCAGGTCACTGCTCCATGACTCTGTCTCTTCATGTAAAACAGCATTGGAAGTGAGAGCTTCAAACGTAAGAGGAGAGACAAACCGTTTTGCAGACTCAGTCATGACAACACGAACATCAGCACCCGCTTTGACATAGAGACGTACCAGTTCGCACGCTTTGTACGCGGCGATACTACCACTCACACCAATAAGAATCTTTTTATCATGAAGTTTAATTTGATCAACCATTTTTATTTTTTTACCTTAAAGAATCGATGAAAGAAGTCTTCAACAATCTTTTGTGGGGTTCTTGCAATGGCAAGCGCACCCTCTTTGACATCTTTGGTGACAGTTGTTCCTGCCGCAATCATAACATTATCTTCAATCGTTACAGGTGCAACAAGTTGGGTATCCGAACCGATAAAGACATTTTTACCAATCTTTGTCTTATGCTTTTTAAGCCCATCGTAGTTACAGGTAATCGTTCCTGCACCAATATTGGTTCCCTCATCCACTTCAGCATCACCAATATAGCTTAAGTGTCCTGCTTTAACCCCTTTAAGGTGCGACTTTTTGACCTCCACATAGTTACCAATATGGCTATCTTCTAAAACAGTACCTGGACGAATGCGTGCCATTGGTCCACAGCTGGAGTTTTTAATCTCTGCATCTTCAATGACGGTATGCGATTTGATATGACTTTCAGTAATAACTGTTTCCCCATGAATCGTAACACCATTATCAAGCGTGCAATCTCCATGAAAAATAGCACGTGAGTCAATATAGATGGTAGATGGGAGGTGCATGGTGACACCAGCGCGCATCCACTTCTCTTTAATACGGTTTTGCATAATCTCTTCAGCACGTGCAAGATCGTATCGACTGTTAACCCCTTTGAAAGACTCTTCAACAACCCAAACCGGTTTAACATGAAGCTTATCATCACGTGCCATCTTAATGATGTCCGTTAGATAGTACTCTGCTTGGGCATTATCATTGGAGAGTTGTGGAAGATAGCGGTCAAGCACCTCTTTTTTAAAGACATAGATACCTGCATTAACTGTTTTAATACGCTTTTGCTCTTCAGTACAATCTTTCTCTTCAACAATCGCTTCTACTTCACCATTGTTCACAACAACACGACCATATCCGGAAGAGTTTTCAAGATCGAAAACACTCATGGTAATGTCAGCATTCGATGAAGTGAGAGGTTCAAGTGCTTCCGCTGTGATCAGTGGCATATCACCATTCAGCACCAAAACACGTTCATGTTGCGTAGGAATATTCATCACTGCACCACCCGTACCAGGGTAGTTTTCATGATCTTGCAATTGAAACTTAAGCCCCTCAAATGATGCACTCAGTGCCTCTTTGATACGGTCAGCTTGATGATAAAGTACAACAGTAATATCATCACTCACTGCCTGTGCCGCCTTAATTACATAATGGAGCATTGGTAAACCACTAATAGGGTGCAGAACTTTTGGAAGGGACGATTTCATGCGTGTTCCCTGACCAGCTGCGAGAATAATGACAGATAAGGACATTGTTTAATTCCTCCGAGGTACTAAATTTAGGTGATTTTAACGCAATGAAGATTAAAATATACCAAAATTTGATTACGCATCGGTGGGTGTTATATTTATTTCCATTTTGCCGATGTTAGTTGCGTTTAGAGCGTCTATACTATTTCCTCCTGTGTTAAGGATATGGTTATATATCGCAAAATTTTATTCATGTAGGAGTGTCGATGGACTTAGGTAGTGTCATCGGTTTGGTTATGGTGGTTGGCCTACTGTTTGGTGCAATGGCCATGGGTGTTGGTATTGGGACCTATATTGATATCCCATCTATACTAATTGTTATTGGTGGTTCGCTTGGCTCTTTGCTCATTGCATTTAAAATGGAGCAGATGAAGAATATTATCAAGATCTTTATGATTGCGATTCGACCACCTAAAGAGGATATTCCTGCACTCATTAGAAAGCTTGTTGCCTACTCAACACAAGCACGTCGTGATGGTATCTTATCTTTGGAGAATTTGGCCAATAGTGAAGAGAATGAGTTTTTGAAAAAGGGGCTCTCGATGGCTGTTGATGGGAATGAGCCCGATATGATTCGTGAGATGCTTGAGATAGAGATGGAGCAGACCAGTGAACGCCATCGTGCCAATGCCGCTATCTTTGATCATTGGGCTGGACTTGCTGGTGCGATGGGTATGATCGGTACACTCATTGGTCTGGTAGCAATGCTTCTGAATATGTCTGACCCAAGTGCGATTGGACCATCGATGGCCGTTGCCCTTTTGACAACTATGTATGGTGCAATGATCGGAAATATCTTAGGAACACCGATTGCCAATATCTTACATATACGTGATGCGGATGAGAATTTAGCCAAAACAATTATTCTTGAGGGGATTATGTCGATTCAAGCGGGTGATAACCCACGAACTCTTGAAGCAAAACTTCTTTCATTCCTTCCGCCAAGCGAGCGTGTAAGTCAATTTGAGTAGGATGATATAGTATGGCAAAGAAAAACTGCCCAAAATGTCCACGATGTATGCCACGCTGGTATATCGCATTTGGCGATTTGATGAGTCTGCTTCTATGCTTCTTTGTACTGCTTCTCTCTATGTCCACAATGGATGCAAAGAAGTTGGCAGATGTTGTCGGATCTTTGACCGGTGCGTTAAGTATCCTTGAAGGTGGGGAGCGCACCGATTTGCAAGAGCGGCGTATTGAGAGCCGTAAGGGAGGTGGTGTGGCACAATCTTCTCCTGTTGAGATTGAGACATCACAAAAGACAAAATCTCAACAAGATGAGATGAGTAAGATGTGGACAAAGATGGTCTCATTGAAAAATGAGATCAATGAGATTGCAATGAGTCAAGGAGCACCTCAAGTCACCATCGAAGAGAGCGAAAAGGGATTTTTACTGCGTCTGCCTGCTCAGCTTCTCTTTAAACCAGGACAGGCTGCAATCGATAATATGGATGCGATTCTCTTTCTTAAGCGTATTGCAATGATTATTGATCGTCTTCCCAATACGATTCAGGTCAATGTTCGTGGCCATACCGATACGATGCAACCAGGTCCTAATAGTCCTTTCCGTGATAACTGGGAGCTCTCATCGGCACGTGCCGTATCGGTTGTCAAACTTTTGATCGAAAATGGTGTGAATCCAAAACGGTTATCTGCTTGTGGCAATGCAGAGTTTAAGCCAATTGCAACCAATGCCACACCAGAGGGGCGTGCAAAGAATCGCCGTGTCGATCTCTACTTCTTCTCAACGGAGCCAGCTTTGAAAGAGAAAGTACAAAATAGTATTCTTGACTCCAACTTACCAACATCTGGACAGTGATGCGAGTTTTAATCTTTTCGATACTCCTTCTTGTACTCCCAGCCGTTGGGGCTGTGGATGTACCGACAGTGAACCTCTCTTTAAGTGCTCCGAATGAACCAAAAGATTTGGTTACAACCCTCAATATTGTCATTGTTTTAACCCTTTTGGTTTTGGCACCATCACTCATTTTGGTGATGACCAGTTTTGTTCGTTTGATCGTTGTCTTCTCCTTTTTGCGTCAGGCGATGGGAACCCAGCAGACACCACCGACACAACTTCTTATCTCATTGGCACTCATTTTAACCCTCTTTATTATGGAACCGATCGGAAAAGAGGCGTATGAAAAGGGGATTAAGCCCTATATGGATAAGAAAATTGGTTATGAAGTGGCATTTGATGAAGCGGTTAAACCCTTTAAACGCTTTATGCTTCGTAATACTCGTGAAGCAGACCTTGCACTCTTTTATCGTATTCGACACCTTCCTAATCCACAGACTGAAGAGGATGTGACACTTCCTATTTTGTTACCAGCTTTTATGATTAGTGAACTAAAAACCGCTTTTGAGATCGGTTTTTTAATATTTTTACCATTTCTTGTGATCGATATGGTGGTTAGTTCTGTTTTGATGAGTATGGGTATGATGATGCTTCCGCCAGTTATGATATCATTGCCCTTCAAAATTCTGATTTTTGTCTTAGTAGATGGATGGAATCTTCTAATAGGAAATCTTGTGGAGAGTTTTAAATGACGTGCCAACACTTTGGTGCTTGTGGAAGTTGTTCGCTCTATGCGATGACCTATGATGCACAGCTTGCGCTTAAAAAGGAGCGTTTAAGTGAACTTTTAGCCCCATTTTATCAAGGGGATATTACCCCCTTTGCTTCTCAAACCGACCATTTTCGTGCACGGGCGGAATATAAGATCTATCGTGATGAAGATGGGCTCTACTATGCGATGCGTCACTTAGATAAAAAGGCCTTTGTGACGCTTGAGATGTGTCCAATGGTCTCTAAAACCATTGCTGATCGCATGTGGAAGCTTTTAGAGATTGTTAATGGGGATGAGGTTTTGAACCATCGACTCTTTGGTGTGGAGTTTCTCTCAACCACAACCGATGATCTTTTGATTACGATGCTCTACCATCGCAAACTTGATGAGGTATGGGAAGAGCGAGCCAGACGGCTTGAAGAGGAGTTAGAGGCAAAGATTATTGGTCGAAGCCGTAAACAGAAGGTGGTGCTAAGTGAAGAGTATGTAACAGAAACACTTCATATTGATGGAAAAGCCTACCACTATCGCCACTATGAACAGAGCTTTACCCAACCCAATCCTAAAGTGAATGAGAAGATGATCGGGTGGGCGTTAGTGCAGGCGAGACGCTTTAAGCGTGGAGACTTTTGTGAACTCTATGCAGGGGCTGGAAACTTTACCATTCCACTCTCATCACTCTTTGAAAAGGTGATTGCCACAGAGATATCAAAACGCTCAATCCATGCAGCACTCGAAAATTGCCAGCTCAATGGTGTCGAAAATATCACATTTATTCGGATGAGTAGCGAAGAGTTTACCGAAGCGTTAGAGAAAAAGCGTACCTTTACACGCTTAAAAGATGTCGATTTGGATGCCTTTGATATTGGGACGATTCTTGTCGATCCACCAAGAGCAGGGTTGGATGAGGGGACAAGAGCTTTGATTGCTAAATTTGATACGATTCTCTATATCTCATGCAATCCAGAGACACTTGCCCGTGATCTTGAGACACTCTGTAAAACACATCGTGTCGAGGATGCCGCACTCTTTGATCAATTCCCTTATACCCACCATATGGAGGCAGGGGTTCTCTTAACGAAGCGATAGGTTTCGCTTCGTTTACTCGCCACCCGCTGGAAGCCCTTCCGCTCTCCACCCAAAGATAAAACCATCTTCAAGGTTATAGACATTCTCAAAGCCATTTTTTGCCAACTTATTAGCAGCATAAACAGAGCGTTCACCACTTCGACAAAGGATAATGAGCGGTTTTTCCATATCCCCGTGGGTCACTTTTCTTACCTCTTCAACAAACTTCTTATTCTCATCCATCATTGGACGGTAGGTCTTTTTGACATGGATCGCTTTATCTTTCCGTCTTTCAACATCAGCAACTTTTAGGCGTGTTTTAAGAGGTGGCAGGTCAATACGGACGAAGAAAACTGGAATATTAATTGCTCCAACAGCATGACCCGCATAGAGAAATTCGACAGGGTCACGTACATCGATCAAAATCGCTCCCTCTTTTTGGATCATCTCTAACGCCTCTTTGGCAGTAATATCATCTTGGTACTCCATCTCTTCAGCAAAGAGGGTAAGCCCCAAAAGTAGCAGTAGCAGTGTCAAGAGTTTTTTAGTCATTGAAATCTCTCCTTCTAATTTCTGAATAAATTTATATCGATAAAAAGTAAAAAGTGTTCTTAAGTGGCTAAAAGCTATTGAGTTTTGAACGATAATAGGTGTAGGAGTTTAGATATACAATGAGAATGATTATCATCACAATTGACATTAGAGGGGTTTTGCTCTATAATTTGAGAAATATCTAGAAGGGAATCTCTTATTGTCATCATAAAATCTATTGATGGTGTGTCTATGAGAGGAGGAGTAAAATGAAATCGATAACAGAGTGTTCGATTGGCTGTGAAGGGATTATTGTCCGTATCAAAGCCAAAGAACCCGTCAAAGGACGACTCTTCTCTTTAGGATTATCTAAAGGGAGTGAGCTTAAAGTGCTTGACCACACCTTAGCAAAGCAGACTTGGGAAGTGGAGAGTGACGGAACCAAAATCGCATTGCGTGAAGAAGAGGCGGCATCGATCTTTATTGAACCCAAAGGTTGTGAAGCGTGAAAAAGATTAAAGTAGCCTTAGCAGGCCAACCCAATGTTGGCAAATCATCTATTATCAACTCAATCACAGGTGCCCGACTCCATGTTGGGAACTTTTCGGGTGTTACCGTAGAGAAGAAAGAGGTCTTTATTCAAAGAGATGGGTATGAGATAGAGATTATTGACCTACCGGGTATCTATTCGCTCAATGCTTACACACCGGAAGAGTATGTGGCAAAACACTTTCTCTTTGAAGAGGATTATGACCTCATTGTCAATGTAGTAGATGCCAACACCCTCTCAAGAAATCTCATCTTCACAATGCAGTTGATGGATATGCAAAAGAAGATGATTTTGATTGTAAATATGATTGATGAGGTTGAGAAGCAGGGTGGAAGTGTGGATAAGGAGCAACTTGAAGAGTTGCTTGGTATTCCTGTCATTCTGACATCAGCCAAAGAGCATCGTGGGGTTGATGAGATTATTGACCAGATTATCCGAAGCCATGAGCAACCCAAACCTAAAAATAAGATCTTCTATGATGAACGCATAGAGGCACAGATTGAGAAGATTGTGAAGGTGCTTCATAAGTCACCACACTTTAAAGATCCCGACTATGCACGCTTTATTGCCATTCGTTTGCTAGATCGTGATGAAGAGATCTATAAAGTGATTCATGACCTTCCAATCTTTATTGAGCTCCATGAGCTTTTGGGTAAGATTTACAAACACCTTGAGAGAGAGTTTGATGAGGAGAGTACGAGTGATATCATGAGTGATGAGCGCTATGCTTTGGCAAAAGCACTTGTGATGGGGGCTCTTAAAAGTCCACCCAAACGGATCTCTTTAACCGATCGACTCGATAAACTCCTCATTCACCCTATCTTTGGTCTGCCCATCTTCCTCTTTTTTATGTGGCTACTCTTTCAGCTCACCTTTGAGATTGGCTCCATTCCAATGGAGTGGATTGATGCTGGCTTTATTCAAATGTCTAACCTTGTTAAAGCGGTCTTACCTGAGGGGGCGATTCAATCAGTGCTTGCTGATGGGGTGATCCCAGCGGTTGGTTCGATTATTATGTTCCTTCCTAATATTTTGATTCTCTTTATGGGGATCAACCTTTTAGAACAGACCGGTTATATGGCACGTACCGCCTTTTTGCTTGATGGCTTTATGAAGAAGTTTGGACTTCAGGGAAAAGCATTTATTCCACTGGTTAGTGGCTTTGGGTGTACCGTTCCTGCCTATATGGCGGCACGAACACTTAAAAACCCAACCGATCGCATTATTACAATGCTTGTCCTTGGCTTTATGAGCTGTTCGGCAAGACTTCCTGTCTATGTCTTACTTATTGGGGCCTTCTTCCCCACATCGCACGCAGGTAATATCCTCTTTATCATCTATATCAGCGGGGCGATTTTGGGGTTGATTGTTGCCAAAGTTCTTCGTCTTGTCCTCTTTAAAGGGGAGCCTGAACCCTTTGTAATGGAGATGCCACCCTACCGTTTTCCATCGATGAAAGCCCTTGCGATGGAGTTGTGGATTAAAGCCAAACTCTTTTTGAAAAAAGCTGGAACATTTATTGCAGGTGCTTCGATGATTATCTGGTTCTTAAGTGCCTATCCACATCAGCCAGAGATTGAAGCACACTACATGCAAAAGATTGAAGCGGTGCAGGATGAGGCAACCAAAACTTTGTTGCGTAATGAGATGGTTGCCAAAGAGCTTGAGGCAAGTTATCTTGGACAGATTGGTAAGACGATTGAGCCGATTTTTGAGCCACTTGGATTTGATTGGCGTATGTCGGTGGCTGTGGTAGCAGGATTGGCGGCAAAAGAGGTTGTTGTCTCAACCTTGGCAACTCTTTATGCGGTGGGTGAAGCCGATGAGCAGAGCCATACACTGATTCAAAGATTGCGGGAGAATGTCTCATTTAAAGCAGCAATCGCTTTGATTGTAATCATTATGATCTACTCTCCATGTATTGCGGCGATGAGTACATTTTGGGCTGAAGTACCGCAGTGGGCATGGCGAGGTTTCTACCTTGTCTATCCAAATGTTTTGGCATGGTTGATGGCATTTGGTGTCTATAACATTTTAGGATGGATGGGGTATTAAGTATGCACTGGTGGTGTGAGATGTTTGCACCACCAAGCTTTTGATAAATCGTCTTGCGATCTTTTCAAAACCTCGTATAAGTCCTCTTTTGCTATACTTTTGACAAATTTTATTTTTTTTTCAGAAAGGGTGTTTTTATGTCGTGTGAATTTCCAACTGTCAATGCAAATCAAGATGAGATCCAACAAATTTTTTCAGAAGTCAAGACTATTGCAGTGATTGGACTCTCTCCCAATCCTTCTAAAGATAGCCACCGTGTGGCAAAGTATCTTCAAAGTGTTGGGTATAAGATTATTCCTGTCTATCCTAAAGAGGATGAGATTTTAGGAGAGAAGGTCTATCGCTCTTTGGCAGATATTCCAGAGCCTGTCGATATGGTTGATATTTTTAGAAAAGCGGATGTGGTTCCATCGATTGTTGAAGCGTGTAAAGCACGTGGCGATGTGAAAGTGGTTTGGATGCAGGTGGGTATTGTTCATAATGAAGCGGCTGAAACGGCAAAGAGTGCAGGAATGAAAGTAGTTCAAAGCCGTTGTGCGATGGTGGATCACAGAAATTTGGCATGATAGCACTACAAGATATTAAAACGGCACATGAACGCGTCTTAAGAGTTGCCGTTCAAACTCCCTTTTCGTATGCACCAAAACTTTCAGAATTGAGTGGTTATGAGGTCTATCTAAAAAAAGAGAACCTCCAAACGACAGGCTCTTTTAAGATTCGTGGAGCATTCAATAAGATTGCTTCACTCTCTGAAGATGAGCGAGCCAAAGGGGTTGTTGCGGCAAGTGCAGGTAACCATGCACAAGGTGTGGCGTTGGCAGCCAAAGAGTTTGATATTCCCGCAACGATTGTGATGCCAGAGACGACACCTTTAACCAAAATCGATGGTGTCAAGTCGTATGGTGCTGAGGTTGTTTTATCAGGAAGTAACTATGATGAAGCCTATGCTTTTGCTATTCAGTATGCCAATGAGCATGAAGCAGTCTTTGTCCACCCATTTGCTGATGATGAGGTGATTGCTGGACAAGGAACTGTGGCACTTGAAATTTTTGCACGATGTCAAGAGCTGGATGCGATTTTGGTACCTGTGGGTGGGGGTGGACTCATTAGTGGTATTGCGGTTGCTGTTAAGGCGATATCTCCAACAACCAAAGTGATTGGAGTCGCTGCATCTGGGGCACCTGCGATGAAGCTCTCATTTGATGCCAAAAGAGCGATTGATACCACAAGTGTCCGTACGATTGCTGATGGTATTGCAGTTCGTGATACATCACCTCAAACCTTAGACTATATTTTGCACTATGTGGATGATCTGATTCTTGTGGATGATGAAGAGATCGCTAATGCGATTTTATATCTGCTTGAAAAACAGAAATTAGTCGTTGAAGGGGCAGGTGCTGTGGGTGTAGCTGCCCTAATGCATGATAAGCTCAATCTACCCAAAGGGGCAAAAGTTGTCTCGATTCTTAGCGGTGGAAATATCGATGTAACAATGCTCTCTGTCATTATTGAAAAGGGGTTGGTCAAATCGTACCGCAAAATGAAACTTGTTGTAACACTTGTCGATAAACCCGGTAGTTTGATGCATTTGACAGAGATTTTAAAAGAGGCACAGGCTAATATTGTTCAAATCGGTTATGACCGAACATCGCTTGATCTGAAATTTGGTGATGCTCATGTATCTATTGGACTTGAGACCAAAGGTAAAGCACACCAAGAGGAGATTAAAGCACGACTCAAAGCACATGGGTTCCGATTTGAAGAGGAGTATTAAAGGGTGTCTAAAATGATTGCAAAACGCTTCCAACTGCAACACCCCGTAACAATGATAAAAACTTTAAAAAATGGGCGGGTTGCTGTTGTTGACCAAGCCAACTCGGTCCGTTTTTTTACAGTTGATCCCATTGAGCTAAAAGATGGATTTAAAACATCCCTCCCTCAAAATGAACTTATCTTTCAAGGTGCTGACTTTAGTAGTGATGGAAAGTATGCGGCATTGAGTGTCAAAAAGATGGGAGTAGCCGTCTTTAATGCCCCTAAAAAAGAGTTACTCTATCGCTTTAAGCGTCATGAAGGGGAGGTTGAAGCACTCAAGATATGTGATCGGACAGGCTATCTTGCCACAGGTGGACAAGATGGTCGAACACTTCTATGGAGTCTTCGAACGGGTCGTATGATTACGACACTAACTCCACATCGAGATTTTGTTACATCGATCGATTTTAGCCTCAATGGACGTTGGATAGCCACAGGAAGTTATGATCGCCGAATTTTTGTAACTGATATCTCATCATTAGGCAGACAGACAACCTTAGTAGGACATCGAAGTGCTGTGACAACATTAAAGTTTATCAGTGAACATCGCATTGTCTCAGCCGATAAAGATGGTGAGATTATTGTCTGGGACTACTGGTCATCAAAAGTGATTAAGCGACTCAAAAAGATGATCCATACTGTCACAGCACTCACGACCACACCCGATGATCGCTTTCTCTTTACTGCTGATAAATTTGGACTCATCTCCATCTATGATTTAACAACTTATGAATTGATCGAATCACGCTTTTTACAGTATGCAAAACCTGTTAAGAAGCTTTGTTATGTTCAAGAGGGTGACTACTTAGTGGTTGGTCTTGAGACAGGGGAGATTATCTTTAATGCACCACTCCATGCTCGCAAAGAGATGGAGAGTTTGATTGCTATAGGTGATCTTGAAGGAGCCTCAAAGATTGCAGAAGAGAATGTACTTCTACGCTATACAGAGAGTTATGAAAAGCTTGAGCACTTTTGGAATGATGCTTTTGAAACGGCTATTAAACTCTTAGAAGAGGGGAAAAAAGAGAGAGCTAAGAGTCTATTACGCCCCTTTTTCGTTGAGCGAAATAAACGGCTTATGATTCAGCAGTTATTAAATGATTATAGTGATTTTGAGAAGTTTAAGACAGCGGTTTTACGAAAGCGGTATCCCATCGCCTATTCACTCGCTTCACGTCATACGATGCTCCAACATAGTCGTGTCTATATGATGATGGAGAATATCTGGAAAAAGTGTTTTACAATGGCCAAAAAGCTTGTTTTGCAAAATGGTCGTCAAGATAAAGTGTATGGTTTGATAAAAAACTTTCGTGGCGTACCCAATAAGAGTGTCTTAATCCATATGCTTCTAAATGAGAAAGATCGTTATAAACTCTTTATGAAGTTGGTGGTTAAGAAAGATTTTCAAGCCATTACGGAGCTTGCTAAGCGCTATCCAACTATCAAAGGGCTAGAAGAGTATAAACGGATTGAAAAGATTGCCCAAGCATTGATGCAAAAGGCTGAAATGGAGTTTGAAGAGGGTCATTATGATGAAACGATGAAACTTGCTACAAAATTAGCACTCTTTTCTGACTATAAGGATAAGGCGGATGAATTACAAGAGATGGCAGAACTTTATATCCGTGTTAAAGAGAGTTTTGCACAGAAACGTTACAAAGAGGTCTATGCCATGTTGGAGAAGTATCCATTTTTAGAAGAGATGGAAATGGTAAAAAAGCTTGAATATACATGGCAAATGACGTTACGACGTGCTGAAGGGTTTGTGGTTAAAGGTGATACAAAAGGTTTAAAAAAGCTCTTAAAGCCTTTTATGATTTTGCCACAGAAGCGTCAGCTTATTGTCACACTCTTTAAGCATGCCTATTTGCAGCAGATCGAGAGTATTGAGCCATCCAATCAACAACTTTTATTACAGGCAATTGATCGATATGTTGTACTCTTTGGTGTTGATGAAGCGATTGCTTTATGGCTTGAAGAACATCATATCAAAAGGCATTATCAAAATCGTAGAACGGTCGATATTGAGATGATTGACTTTAAATCATTACCGAGAAGTATACTATGATAGCAATAGATTTAGGTTCCAATACATTTCGTGCCATTGAAATGGCATGTGACACATTTGAAGTTATTGGTGAGTTTGAGAGAGTTGTCCGTACAGCTGATGGACTGCATCAAACCGGTCAGATCAGTGAAGCAGCTGTTAAAAGGATTATTGAGGCGGCAGAAGAGGCTAAAAAGGTACTCGACTTTTCGCAAAAGGTGGTTGCTGTAACGACCGAAGCGATTCGTAAAGCTTCAAATTCTCAAGCTGTACTTGATACCATTGCCGATTGCACTGGAATTAAGTTTCGATTAATTTCTGGTGAAGAGGAGGCCAAATATACACTACTTGCTGTGATCAGTCGGCTTGAAAAGCTTGGATTGCAGTGTGACACCTTTGTGATGGTCGATATTGGCGGTGGTTCGACTGAAGTGGTCTTTTATGATCATGGTCGTGTATTGATTAAGAGTTTTCCTGTGGGAATCTTAACGGTAGCACAGGCGTATGGTTCCCTTGAAGCGATTCAGGAGGCATTGCCTAAGTTGATGAAGAGCATATCTGACCATGTCAACCAATCCAAAGCTGAAGGATTTACACCGGACTGCTTTATCTCAACAGCCGGAACACCCACGACAATTGCGGCAATGAAGCTTGGCATGAATTACCAAACCTATGATCCTCAAAAGATCAATGGAACACAGTTGACACGTGAAGATTTGAAAAGAGAGTTGGACCGACTGCTTGCACTTGATGAGAAGGAGCGTCAAAAACTTGTCGGAGTCGGACGTGAAGATCTGATTGCCGCAGGTGTTTTGATCTTTGATCAACTCTATCATATTCTTGACTTTGGGTTGGCCACTGTGATTGATGATGGGTTGCGTGAAGGTGTCGCCATAGCTGAGTGTCGACAATTAAACATTCACGAAATATTTCATTAACCTATTTTAAGATATAATCGAAAAATTTCTAATCTTAGGAGAGACGGCCATGGAGATGACCGGAGCACAGATGGTAATCGAAGCGATGAAGCTTGAGGGAGTCGATACAGTATTCGGCTACCCTGGTGGTGCCATCATGAACGTTTATGATGAACTTTATAAACAGAATGATTTTAAGCATATTTTGACCCGCCATGAGCAGGCAGCTGTCCATGCAGCAGAGGGGTATGCCAGAGCAACAGGTAAAGTCGGAGTAGCCTTTGTTACAAGTGGACCAGGCTTTACCAATGCAGTAACAGGATTGGCAACTGCCTATATGGACTCAATTCCTCTTGTTGTGATTAGTGGACAGGTACCTATTACACTGATCGGAACCGATGCATTTCAAGAGATCGATGCAACAGGTATCAGTCGTGGATGTACCAAGCACAACTATTTGGTAAGAAGTGCCAAAGAGCTTCCACGAATCCTTAAAGAGGCATTCTATATTGCCAATAGTGGACGACCAGGACCTGTTCATGTCGATATTCCTAAAGATGTCACAGCAGAGATTGCAGAGTTTGACTATCCAACACATGTTGAGATTCCAACTTATAAGCCAACGACCAAAGGGAATGTTCGACAAATTAAAAAGGCGGCAGAAGCAATCTGCAATGCAAAACGTCCAATCTTCTATCTTGGTGGTGGTATTATCCACTCCAATAGTGCCGATTTGGTGCGTGAACTTGTAGCAGCAACACAGATTCCAGCTGTCGAAACATTGATGGCACGTGGTGTTTTAGAGCATGACAACCCGATGCTATTGGGTATGGTTGGTATGCATGGTAGCTACCAAGCCAACATGGCAATGAGTGAAGCTGATTTGATGATTGCCCTTGGGCCACGTTTTGATGACCGTGTTACTGGTAAATTGAGTGAATTTGCCAAACATGCAAAAATTATTCATGTCGATATTGACCCAAGTAGTATCGGTAAGTTGGTTGATGTGGACTATCCAATCGTTGGTGACCTCAAAGAGGTTCTTGAGGTGATGATTCCAAAGGTCAAAGAGTGTGTCGATCCTGATAAGTATCAGGCATGGCGAGATATTTTGAAACGCTACAATGAGATTCACCCATTGACCTATGAAGATAGCGATAAAGTCTTAAAACCACAGTGGGTTATTGAGCGTGTTGGAGAGCTTTTAGGTGATGAAGCGATCATCTCAACCGATGTTGGTCAGCACCAGATGTGGACAGCACAGTTCTATCCATTCAATTTCCCACGCCAATTTATCACCAGTGGTGGTCTTGGAACGATGGGATTTGGTTTCCCAGCGGCGATGGGTGTTAAACGTGCACGACCTGATAAGATCAGCATCAACTTTACGGGTGATGGTTCGATCTTGATGAATATTCAAGAGCTTGTCACGGCAGTAGAGAATCGTTTGCCAGTCATTAATATTATCTTGAACAACCACTATCTTGGTATGGTGCGCCAGTGGCAAACATTCTTCTACGAAAAGCGCTATGCCGAGACAGATTTGAGCTTCCAACCAGATTTTGTTCGATTGGCTGAAGCGTGTGGTGGTATCGGGTATCGTGTTGAGACAAAAGAGGAGTTTGATGAAGCACTCAAAGATGCGGTTGATAAAGGGGTTGTTGCTCTCATCGATGTAATTGTAGATCGGGATGAAAACGTACTTCCGATGGTTCCAAGTGGTGGAACACTCTATAATATGATGTTGGAATATAAGGATTGATGATGAAAGTCGAAAGAAGAGTAATTTCCGTTATTGTCCAGAATGAACATAGCGTCCTTGCCCGCATCACAGGTCTTTTTGCCGCACGTGGTTATAACATTGAGACGTTGACGGTTGCACCTATTCCAGATAGCAATCTGTCACGTCTTACCATCGAGACAAAGGGCAGTGTCCGTGTCATTGAGCAGATCATCAAGCAGTTGCATAAATTGATTCCAACCTTCAAAGTCATCGAACATGAAGAGATGGTTGAAAAAGAGATGGTGCTGATGAAGTTTCCGATCAATGAATCGCTTGCCAATATTCAAGCCCTTTGTGAAGCCTATAATGGTGGGATTATGAATGTGAGCAGTCACCATATTATTACAATGATTGCTGATGAACCGAAACGGGTCAAGCACTTTATCGAAGCGGCACAGAAGTTCCATCCTGTTGAGATTGTCCGTGGTGGTGTTGTTGCGATGGAGCGTGAATGAGACTGCGTGAACTCGCATCTGAGTTAGGGATCAATTTTTCGGGAGAAGATCGAGAGATCTGTGGGATTGGCACGCTTAAAGGTGCTACATCCAATCAGATTACATTTCTTGATAATCCGAAATATCTTAAAGATCTTGCAGTGACAAAGGCGGCGGCCGTTTTGGTCGCCCCAAAATATGCAAATAATGTTCCCGAAGGCACGATTGCACTGATCGATGATGAACCCTATTTAAAGCTTGCATTGGTAAGTCGATTGTTTGCTCCTAAACCAATGAGAGAAGAGGGGGCTGAACCTCAAATAGGTCAAGCCTGTGAAATTGGTGCCAATGTAACCTTTGGAAAAGATGTTGTGATTGGTGATCGTGTCACCATTATGCCAGGGTGTTATATTGGTGATGGTGTAGAGATCGGTGATGATACACTGATCTATCCCAATGTCACGATCTATCATGAGTGTCACATTGGTAAAAAGTGCACCATTCATTCCGGTACTGTCATCGGTAGTGATGGTTATGGGTTTGCCCATACCAAAGATGGGCAACATATTAAGTTCTATCAGCTTGGTAATGTGATCATTGAAGATGATGTCGAAATTGGTGCAAACTGTACTATCGATCGTGGTGCGCTCGAATCGACGATTATTAAAGAGGGTGTTAAGATCGATAACCTTGTCCATATTGCCCACAATTGCGAAATTGGGGAGTACTCACTCATTACAGGGCAGGTTGGACTCTCTGGTTCAACAAAGCTTGGACGTAATGTTGTCATGGGTGGGCAGAGTGCAACTGCTGGTCATCTTGAAATTGGACCATTTGCAACGATTGCGGCACGTGGTGGTGTTACAAAATCGATTCCAGGTGGAAAAGTCTATGCAGGTTTTCCTCTTATGGAACACAAGAAATGGTTAAAACTTCAGGCAATACTTTCAAGGTTACTTGAAAAAAAAGCGTGATATAATAGAAAGAGATAATTGAAGGAGCAAAGAGTGAAAGAGTCACAATTAATCAAAGAGATTCCATTGGCAAGTACAAAAGATGGTGCAATTACAGTTGCAACCTTGAAAGAGCCGTATGGTAAAGGTACAGACCCTGTTGTGAGTGTTGGGATTTGGCTATCTAAAACGAGTGAAGAGCCAGATTGGAAAGTTCATATTCCAGTTGAAAATCTTGATGAAGTGATTGAAGCACTTCAAGAAGCCAAGAAAGAGCTTTAACTCCTGAAGAAAGTTTTGGTACAATTGCGGTTTCAAAAAGAGAAAAGGACTCCGCAATGAAATTTGCCAAAGGTTTTAAAGGTCGATACTTTTCACTTGTAGCGATCAGTGCACTTGTAAGTTGTACGCAACTTCAGGCTGAGAGTAGTCGATCGATTCAACTTGAAAAGGTTGTTGTATCGGCGGCGAATACGCAACAGATCGAAGATGATGTGACTGAAGATGTAACCGTCATTACAGCTGAAGAGATTCAGGAGCGTGGCTATAAAACGCTTAAAGATGCACTGGCATCAGTTCCTGGAATCTCTTTTACCTCAAATGGGGGATTTGGACAGACAACTTCTATCTATCTTCGTGGAATGGATTCACGAAATACCCTTGTACTTATTGACGGTGTACGTATCAATGATGTGACAGGGCTTAATGGTGCGCAGTTTGAACAATATCTTCTTGATAATGTTGAACGCATTGAAGTGATTAAAGGACCTCAAAGTGGTATTTGGGGAGCTGATGCGAGTGCAGGTGTCATTAATATTATTACCAAAAATCCTCAAAAGAAGAGTATCTCTTTTGCCTTTAAAGGTGGAAACTACAATACAAAACAGTTAAGTTTTACTGTTGCAGATCGCATTGGTGCATTTGATTATCTCTTAGCCCTTAGCCATTTTGATACAGATGGCTTTTCTGCTGCTGAACCAGGTCAAAGCTCTTCAGATTATGGAACACGTGGAGATGATCTTGGATTTGAAAAAGATCCTTATAGAAATACAACGTATAATCTAAAATTTGGCTACGATATTTCCAAGCATGACCGTATTGAAGCTTCATTGACTGCAATCAATGCAGATGTCCATTATGATGGTGGTTCTAATTTAGATGCAGAAGATATTGATGACCCATATGGTTTTGGGGCAACATCATTTGTCTATGAGATAAAAAATAGATTCTATCATGTAGAGTATCAGCGAAGAGATGGAGAGAACCAAGCCAAACTCTTCTATAATGTTTCAACCTTCAACCGTACCCAAGCTGGTGGATTTAGTGGACATGTGAAAGAGGTGGCTTTCCAAGATCGTTTCGATTATATCAAAGATGCTTTTGCTCAAGTTGGTGTTGGTTATCAATCTTTTTATCATGGTGCTAGTGGAGAGGATTTTTTTACTAAAGAAAAAATATATTTAAATAAAAAGTATCATAATCGTTATATTTTTCTATCAAACTATAACCAACTTTTTGGTGGAAAAACGATCCTTTCAGAGACAATTCGTTACGATAACTACAGTAGTTTTGATAATAAGTTAACCTATAAAGTAGGTCTCAAACAGTATCTCTATCAAGATCTCTACCTAAGTGGAAACTATGGAACAGGTTATAATGTTCCAACGCTTTATCATCTTTATTATGGCTCTATAGGAAATCCTGATCTTAAGCCAGAAAGTACCAAAGGGTATGATGTTGCACTCAGCTTTAAAGGTCTAAAAGTTGGGTATTTCAATCAAAAAGTTGATGATTTGATTGGTTACAACTACTCTACTCGGAAATATTATAACGTCAATGGTACATCAAAATTTGAAGGAATCGAAACAAGCTACTCTCAGACTCTTTTTGATGAATGGTTGATGAATCTTGGTTATACCCATTTGATTAAAGCAAAAAATAGCACAAGTGATCTTGCTCGACGTGCGAAAGATATGTTCAACTACTCATTAAGCTGGTATCCAACCGATGAGCATACAATCAATATCAATGGTACCTATGTTGGTACACGCTATGATGATGCTGCAAAAACAGTGCAGACAGGTAAGTATAATGTCACTAATGTTGTGTTGCGTCACAACTTTGCAAAAGATTATACCGGTGAGATAGAGATTCGTAACCTCTTTGATCGCTTCTATCAAGAAGTTGATGGCTACGGTACAGCTGGTCGATCAATTTATGTGGGGATTAGTGCAAAATATTGATGATGAAAACGGCTATTGGATTTAAGGGACGATACTTTACGCTTTCAGCGATACAAGCATTGCATAGTGCTATTACATTGCATGCAAAGCATAGTACCTTTATCTCTACAGCCGTGATCAACCATCTTTTTAATGAGAAACAGGCGGAGGATCCACCCGATCTTTCAACCGCCTGTGTCTGTCAGGAAACAGCACAAAAGAACCGATCTAAACCTTGCCATTGCAACTGTTACTTTAGACGCCTTGCATGGCTTCTTCTACACTTGAGTAAACTCTTTCGGCGCAGACTCTGCCGTTGCCGAAAAACAAAGACAGGATTAGCCCCTCCAGACCCCTCTTATTAACTGTTCGATTGAAATCATTGGTCGATTTTTGATGATAAAAATCTATATTCAAATAGAAAAAAATAAGAAGGGGAAGATAATCTCATGAAAAACTGGGTAACTGGATTTGCACGTATCGGTGAACAAAGAGAGCTTAAAAAGGTACTTGAAAAGTATTGGAAGGGTGAAACATCTTTTGATGAAGTTGTTGAAGTCTCTAACATGCTCAAAGCACGCCATTGGAACTATCAAAAAGATGCTGGTATCGATGCCATTAGCGTCAATGACTTCTCTCTTTATGACCAAACACTCGATATGATCGAGATTTTAGGTTTGACACCTGATCGCTTTAAAGATATTGAAGATAAAACAGCACGCTACTTTGCAATGGCTCGTGGTGATAAAGATCACACAGCTATGGAGATGACAAAGTGGTTTAACACCAACTACCACTACATCGTTCCTGAACTTCGCAGTGGTATGGAGTTTAACATCGATATTTCAAAGATCGCTTCAGAGTATGAAGCTGCTAAGAAAGAGGGAATTACTCCAAAAGTTAATATCATTGGACCACTCACTTTCTTGGGAAATGCAAAGCGAATCGATAGCAACGATCTTGATGCTATTGCACTCTTTAATGAGACACTACCAGCTTATGTTGCACTCTTTGAAGAGCTTGCAAAATTGGATGATCATGTTGTTGTTCAAGTCGATGAGCCAATTTTGGTTACTGACAAAGCAGCAGAGCTTTCACTGCTTATTAAAGAGACTTACACAACATTGGCAGGTGTTGCTGAAAATATCGATATCTATGTTGTCACCTACTTCGATCATGCGAAAGAAGCAGTAGCACAGCTTGTACAAACACCAATTAAAGGTATTGGACTCGATTTTGTTCATGGTGCAGAGAACTGTGATGTTCTTGATCAAATCGCTCAAAGCGGTAAAAAGTTGATTGCTGGTATCGTTGATGGACGAAACATCTGGATCAGCGATATTGAGAAGAAAGTCGCTTTCTTGAATGAGATCGCTCAAATTGTTGCAAAAGAGCAGATTATTGTCTCAACCTCTTGTTCACTTCTTCATGTTCCTTATACCTTGAAGTATGAAGAGAAGCTTGATGCACAGATCAAATCTTGGTTGGCATACGCTGTTGAGAAACTCGATGAGTTGAATCTCATTACAAAACTCTTCTTTGAAGGTGCCGAAGCACTGAACAGCGATGAAGCACTCAAGTTTGCACAAAACCGTGAGGCAAATGAAAGCCGTAAGAGTTCATCAATGATTCATGATGAAGCGGTTCAAGAGCGAATGAAAACAATTGATGAACTCAAAAAACAGCGTGTTGCATACGAAGAGCGTATCAAAGTTCAGCATGAAAAATTCAACTATCCACCGCTTGCAACAACAACCATCGGAAGTTTCCCTCAAACACCAGAAGTACGTGCAGTACGCCGTGATTTTAAAAATGGTGCCATCGATGAGGCAACCTATGTTGAGAAGATGAAAGCATTCATTAAAGAGTGTGTTGAGTTCCAAGAGAGTATCGACCTTGACGTTCTTGTTCATGGTGAGTTTGAGCGAAACGATATGGTTGAATACTTCGGTGAGCAGCTCAAAGGTGTTGCATTCAGCCAAAATGGTTGGGTACAAAGCTACGGAAGTCGCTGTGTTAAACCTCCAATTATTTATGGTGATGTAAGCCGTCCAGAGCCAATGACAGTCTTCTGGAGTACTTTTGCACAAAGCTTGACAGATCGCCCAATGAAAGGGATGTTGACTGGACCTGTCACCATCCTCAACTGGTCTTTCGTACGTGACGATCAACCACGTTCTGAAACATGCTATCAAATTGCATTGGCAATCCGTGATGAGGTTGATGATCTGCAAAAAGCGGGTATCAAGATGATTCAGGTTGATGAAGCAGCATTTAAAGAGGGGTATCCACTCCGACGTGTCAACCGCCCAGCTTATGAGAAGTTTGCACTTGAGAGCTTCTGGATCAGTACAAACGTTGCAGAGATCGATACACAGATCCACACACACATGTGTTACAGTGACTTCAACGATATTATCGATACGATTG
>QNYO01000085.1 GCA_003978765.1 Hydrogenimonas sp.
ATCAAATAACAGTTCGGAAGATTTCTAAATGCCATATAGGTTTTGTCATCGATCAAAGACTTTACCCACAGAGCATCACGCTCGCCAAGTTTTTTCATCATTGCTGCAGCGTCTTTTGTTTTACCGCTTGCAACTTCGATGTTGTCAACAATATAGAGTTTGCCATTGGCTGCTTTTTCTGCCAATGCATGTTTCAAAGCAAGTTTTTTCTGCTTTTTGTTGACTTTTTGGTCATAGTTGCGGTTCGCTTTTGGTCCGAATGCTACACCACCGCCGACAAAAAGTGGGCTTCGAATAGAACCAGCTCGGGCACCACCACGTCCTTTTTGTGACCATGGCTTTTTACCACCACCGCTAACAGCAGAGCGGTTTTTACTATGTGCCGTATTGGCGCGCAATGCCGCTTGATATGACTTTACATAAAGATATAGGTTGTGCGCGCTTGCTTCAAGGAAGCTTGCAGGAATCTCAGCATCTCCCGCTTTTTCCAGGTTTTCGTTCAAAACTACTGCTGTACTCATTTAGAAATCCTTACTCGACCCATCGCGCCGTTTGGTCCCGGAACTGCACCCTTAACAACAAGGATTTTGTTTTCCGGATCGAACGATACGATCTCATTTTTTACAGTGACTGTCGCATTACCATAGTGACCAGGCATTTTTTGTCCTGGCTGTACGCGTCCAGGCCATTCACAGTTACCAATTGAACCTGGTGCTCTGTGGAAGCGTGAACCGTGACTTCGAGGACCACCTGCGAAGTTCCATCGCTTCATAACACCTGCAAATCCGCGACCTTTGCTCTTAAAAGTTGTTTTAACTTTTTTCGCTTCAGTAAGCGGTGTCAAATCAAGGTCACCTGCTTCAGTGTTTGCAACTTTCAATGTTGCAAAACGGTTATACTCAGGGCTCAAGCCATACTTTTTTTGCTGACCTTCGATCGCTTTGTTGCGTTTCTTACCACTTGCGTAAGCAACAATTGCACGACCATCTTCAGTGATCTCGCATACTTTCACATCCTGCACTTTCAGAAGCGTGACAGGGATACTCGGTACACTAATTGTTCGGCTCATGCCGATTTTTTCTACGATAAATTCCATCCGTTACCCCTTATTACCCATAGATCGTACTTCGACGTCTACTTCTGGTGCCAGATCAAGTTTCATCAACGAATCAACAGTATCAGGCGTTGCAGAGACAATATCTATCATACGTGCATGAATTCTGATTTCAAATTGTTCGCGTGAATCTTTATTGACGTGAGGTGATCTGAGCACTGTATAGCGTCGGATCTTAGTAGGCATAGGAATTGGACCGCGTATTTCGGCTCCTGTTCGCTTGACTGCTTCTACGATTGCAGCAACTGATCGATCAAGCACACGATGATCGTACGCTTTGAGCTTAAGTCGAATTTTTTCCATAGGTTTTTCCCTTAAAAGAACTTGTTGGTATAGGGATGAGAACATCCACCAACGCTTTTTGGAGCCAAAATTATACTCAAATTATATGAACAAATCAACTATTTACGGGGGTTTTATGTTATACTGACCAAAATTTATTTCCTTTTTAGAAGGAAAAAGAGGAAAGTATGGAACAGTTAGAGGCACTTTACGAATCGACACCCAAAGCAGTTGGATTTATCGAGCGAAAATGCTCCATTCCTGACACAGATGTCAACCTTTATGGTCCACCACAATGTGGAAAAAGCTGGTTACTGCTCGACTACTTAAGCCATATTCCGAAACGAAAACATCTCTATATTGACCTCAATGATGTGCGTCTTGACCCTCTATCACTGGGACAAAAGCTTCCTCACTTTATTGAGATAAATGGTATTGATGTTGTGGCAATCGACCACTATGATGGCTCAATTCCTCTGCCATCTTGCCAACAACTCATTGTCGTAACACAAAAACCACTTAATCTACCAGAGCTCCAACCCCTACCACTCACAACACTTGACTTTGAAGAGTATCTTGCCTTTGAGAAGCGTCATATCCATCTTGAACACTCCTTTTCACTCTACTTGCGCACAGGATCATTACCAGCCATGGCGACACTCCATGAAACCCTTTTAACACGTCGTTTACATCAACTGATGCAGACCATCTTTCCAACCCCCAATGAACAGATCCTCTTTCGCCGACTTGCCCGATTTCTGGGCAAACAGGTAACAGCCAATCAACTCTATACAACGATTAAAAAAGAGCATAAAATCTCTAAAGATTGGCTCTATCGTACCCTAAAATCGTGGGAAGAGAAACAAATTATTGGATGGATTACAAAATTTAACCAACCCAGAGCAGCCAAACGGCTTCTTCTCTATGACTTTGCCATGCCCGCTTCAATGTACTTTGAAAAGTCACTCATGGGACAACTCTACTCCATTGCAGGGCGTAAATTGCACTATCAGGGGCGTCATACTCTCTTTACCGACAAAATCGACTTTTTTGAACCATCAACCCGTCAAGCGATCATCCTCTCTCCATTTGCGACCCCACAAAGTGCCGCTGAAAAGATTTCACAACGTATCGACGAGATAGAGATGCTAAAGATTGAGCAGATCACCATCTTAACGATTGCCAATGCCTTTGAGTTTATGTTTGAAGAGGTTGCTATCAAAGCACAACCATTCTATGCATGGATGGTTGAAGAGGAGTAGTTTTTTAAAAAACTTGACCAATGTCAAGAAAATTTTTATCTCATTACTATACTATTGCACTCCATTTTCACATAGAGGGAGGAAACCTATGACAGAAAAGAGTAAAGAGATCGTTAAAGCGACAGCACCTGTTGTTAAAAAGCATGGAGAAGCCATTACAACAGCGATGTACAAAATCCTTTTTGAGCGTTATCCAGAGACCAAAGAGCTCTTCAAGGATGCACCTGAAGATCAATATAGAAAATTGGCCAATGCTATTTATGCCTATGCTGCCAATATCGATAAACTTGAGAATCTCTCAAAGGGTATTGAGCAGATGGCTTTGATCCATGTAGAAAAAAAGGTGAAACCTGAACACTATCCACTTGTTGGTGAGGCACTTCTTGATGCAATGAAAGAGGTACTTGGTGATGCTGCGACCGAAGAGGTACTTGAAGCGTGGAAAGAGGCTTACTTCTTTTTGGCAGATGTACTGATTGCCCGTGAAGCGGAACTTTACCAACAACAATCCAACGCCTAATTTTGGTCAAGGGCGAAAGCTCTTGACCACTCAAAGCCCCGATTATGAAGTATGGGGCTCTTGCTTTTTTTCTCCCACTCTGAATCGATTCACTATCGCTGTCACGACAGTTTTGAAAAAACTTTCTCTCTGAACATTGACCTCAATAGGACGACACGCCACCATAACACCATACCCCAATCTTGCTAACAATATACCATTGGCAACCCCTTGTCCTGCCGATTGTGAGAGTTTGGTAATAAACGAGGTACTGGTCACATCATTGGCAAAATCGATCGCAAGTTCAGACACACCTGCAAAGAGAACATGCATCGCACCCCGCTTTAAGAGTCTCATCGTCATTAAAAAGCCTGGTCGATACCCATATAACTCTGCTATCTCTTTGGTTAACTTCACACTTTGATAGATAATCAATACCATATCAATCACTGGTACAGGAGAGATGGCGGTTGTAAGTGCAATCTGTACCGATGCATGTTGAATCCGTTGCTGTACCTTTTGGTCGATGATGGGTAAAAGTTGGTGGTTAAGGTCGTAATAGATCTCAGCATAAACTTGAGAGTCTTGCATCTTATTGCGTATCTCATCAATCTTACCCAAAAGGGTTGGGTCAGAACTGTGACGGTAATGCTCAAAGAGTGCATAGGTCAGTGGAACAATCTTCTCAGTAGGATGCTCTTTTTGGGCGTGAAACCCCTCTTTCATCTGCTGAACACTCTTAAGTGCTTTGATCTGTCGAAAGATAGAAACAATATTGACAAGAAGTACAGTGAGCAAAATCGTCAGTGCCATCAGATAGATCGCCCCTCCAATGCTCATCGTCTCCATCAATCTCTCAATCGTCTGAATCGTATCGGCAACTGTAATTAAAAAAATAGCAATGACCAAAGCGATAAAGATGGCACTAATACCATGCAACCGTTTCAGATAACGCCCAAAGAGCGATGTCGTCTCATGCACTTTCGTCGGTATCTCTTCATCAGCATACACTGTCTCAATAGTGAGCTCCTCATCCACCTCTCTCTTAAAAGGCTTAATACTCTCTTCACCCTTTTGACTCTCTTCTTGTTCCTCTGTTACAATCTTTTTAAAAGGTTTCATCTTCACAGTAAGTCTCCAATAATCGATTCAATCACCCGATCCATATTGATATGGTCAAACGGTTCATCCTCTTTATAAGATTTTCTTGGTGGCAAGAAGGCTTCATAGGCGTAATCGTTTGGATCCCACTCATCAGGAGGTGGAAATGATGAAGGCATCTCACCTGGATAGATCTCCACAAGTCGCTCCTCTTTGGCATCGATACCACGAATACACGAGAGGGTCTTACCATGATATTTACTCATCACCGTCTGTGTACACTTCACAGATGCTACAACTTGGGTATCGGTTTTAATATGGTTAATATCCAACTCTTTACGAATATCTTCTACCATTTCATTGAGTAAATAGAGGTAGTTGTTGTGTTGGGATGAGGCAACCAAATCAGCTTTGGTTGCAACAAAGAGTACCTTTTTAATCGAAGGACTCAACCACTGTAAAAGAAAGTTTTTATCTTGATGGTCATAGAGTGAGAGCATTGTACGAATACCATTTTTCATATCGGTATAGCAGGTTGGTCCATTCTGAAGCGCTTTAACCACATCAATTAAAACAATTTGTCGATCAAATCCTTTGAAATGCTCCAGCTGAATCTCTTTGACAATATCATTCAAATAAGTCTCATAACGTGCTTTAAAAGTATGGTACAAAGGTGAGTCAGATGGATGAATGGGTGCAAAGATGAGCAAAGGATCATCAGCCAAATCGGCTGGCATCAAAAAGCGTCCTGGTGTTAAAGAGGAGTAGTGCTTTTGTTTAAAGTGTCGAATCATATTGGCATATTTGGTATGAATCACCTCCTCTAACGCTCTTCCTGAACTCTTTGGTGTAAGCTTTGCAATCTCCTGCAAGTACGATTGTGCCAACGGCTCATCGATTGTTTCTAACCACCCAAGCACCTTTTCACACCACTGGTCATAAGAGAGTGAGAGCATCGTCAAATCCAAAATCCACTCCCCTGGATAATCGATTAACTCAACTCTAAAGGTTGTACTCTTCTGTAAAGGGAATTTACTTTTACTCTCAAACTCAAGGGTAATCGAACTAATGCTATCGGTTCCTTCGGGCCAAAGGTGATGGTTTTTGACCATTTTACTAAATGTGTAGTAGTCAAACCGCTTGACAGAGGGTTTTGGTGGGAGTAGGCTCACTTTAAAGGGGTGGTGATTCGATGTGACAAAGGGAATCTTTTTTTGGTGGAGCAATTGGTCAATCAATGAGGTAATAAATACCGTCTTACCCGACCGACTCAAACCAGTAATTGCAACTCTTTTGGTACGTACAGGTATCGACAGATCATCGATAGACTCCTTCGCAGACTTCACAATGGTTTCGATCTGCTCATTGATCCTATTAAAACCGCTCTTAAACATTTATCACCTTCTTAAAAATTTTCTCATATCGACTAAATTACCCTACTCTTTTATCAGATCTACTTAACATTATATTATAGTATAAGTCATAACCTCTTGAGATTGACTTCTAAAATATTTCTTATAGATCAGCATGCCCTCTCTGAATCATAGAGGTGTGGTTGAAATCTTACATTTAATTTAATTTTAATAAAATTTAAGGTATGATTCCCAAAATTTTCTTATGACAAGGATTATTCCCTATGGCACATCACAAATCAGCGATTAAACGTATTCGCCAAACTGCTAAGCGTACAGCACGTAACCGATACTACAAAACACGTATCAAAAATATTACCAAAGCAGTCATTGCAGCAGTTGAAGCAGGTGATAAAGAAGCAGCAGTTGCAGCAATGAAAATTGCTAACCGCGAATTGCACAAATATGTTAGCAAAGGTATTCTCAAGAAAAATACTGCTGCACGCAAAGTAAGCCGTCTGCAATCCAAAGTCAATGCACTCAGCGTCGCGTAACACGCGCGCCTGAGGCACCCTCATGTTACGAGAAAAACTCCAACCCTTCATCGACCGATACAACGAAATCAATACCCTCTTAAGTTCACCCGATATTACCAGCGATATTAAACAGATGACGGCACTCTCTAAAGAGCAGTCTGATCTTGAACCACTTGTCGAAAAAGCTAAAGAGTATATTGCGACAGTTGAAGCCATTGAAGAGAATAAATCGCTCTTAAGTGATCCAGAGTTGGGTGAACTTGCGAGTGAAGAGCTCAAAGAGCTTGAACCAAAGCTTGAGCAGATGACCGAAGAGATCAAACTCCTTCTCATTCCTAAAGATCCCAATGATGACAAAAATATCTATCTTGAAATCCGTGCTGGTACGGGTGGGGATGAAGCGGCACTCTTTGTTGCCGATCTTTTCAAAGCCTATGTACGGTATGCAGAAAATAAGGGTTGGAAAATCGTTATTGAAAGTTCAAGTGAAAGCGAAGCAGGCGGTTATAAAGAGATTGTTGCCCTTATAAAAGGGGAGAAGGTCTATAGCCGACTCAAATATGAGGCAGGAACACACCGTGTTCAGCGGGTACCTGCCACCGAATCTCAAGGGCGTATCCATACATCAGCTGTTACTGTAGCGATTTTGCCTGAAGTTGAAGATGTTGATGTGCAGATCAATCCAAATGATCTTAAGATCGATGTCTATCGCTCAAGTGGATGTGGAGGACAGTCGGTTAACACCACAGACTCAGCTGTCCGTATTACCCATATCCCAACCGGTATCGTCGTAGCAATGCAAGATGAGAAGTCACAACATAAGAATAAAGAGAAGGCCCTTAAAATCCTCAAAGCACGGGTTTATGAGAAGTACCTTCAAGAACAGCTTGCCGCATCAAGTGCCGACCGTAAAGCCCAAGTCGGTTCAGGCGATCGGAGTGAGCGAATTCGTACCTATAACTATCCACAAAACCGTATCACCGACCACCGCATCGGCTTAACACTCTATCGACTCAATGAAATTATGGAGGGTGGGTTGCTTGATGAAGTGGTTGAACCGCTCATTGCACATTTCCAAGCAGAAGCTATTAAAGAGGCAGGATTATAATATCACACATCCACCGCTTGGTGGATGGTGCTTATCGCTCGATACCTCGATAGATCTCTTTTGAGAGCATCACCATTTCACTACCACTCTGTACGACAGGGGCATTCTCTGGTAGATCGTAAAGATTCCATTGGTGCCGTTCAATCGTCTCTTTCACCATATGGACATACTTTTCACCCAACTGTGAATAACGATTTAAATAGGCTGCGGCTTCAAAGCCACCAAATGGTTGCCCTGTCTTTCTTGCCATAAAGCGTGCTTCTCGAAATGCCTTATAGGCCCAATGGCGATTCAAGTTTCGCATATAGGATGCAATCGACTCTTCAAGGGAGTCAAAAATACGTATTTTGTAGTGCTCACCTTCGGGTCTGTTTTTGGGAACAATCCCCCGTTTTCCCCATGTCCACTCACCAAATAGGTTGTTCGCTTCACGAGCAAAACGGCTTTTACCCCAATTACTCTCAATGGCTGCTTGTGCAAGAACCAGTGAAATAGGAATCGTATCGATCCGTTTTAGGTAAGCCTCTTTATCATAAAGTGATTTATTACGATACTTTTTCGCCAACTGCTCAAGCCGTTTTAGCTCATCAGGGGTTACAATCCCCTCTTTTTCAAATTTGTCAAAGAAAGATTCAATAAAAGCACGCTCTTTGCGAATCTTCTCTTCCTCTTTCAAAATCAAAGGGTAGAGGATTTTCACAAACGCTTCACGCTGTTTTTCACTCTCTTTAATTTCATAGTATGATTGAGGGAATGATTTGGTTCCATCGGCAAAAAGGAGTGCCGTTGTCAACAAAATCCCTGTAATTAGTTTAGTCAATATCTCTCTCCATAATCGTTGCGTCGAATGTGTGGCGAACCTCACCTTTGAGTGTCAAAGTGTCGCCCTTTTTGGCAAGCTCTAACCTCTCACCACTGGTAGGAATCACCACCATTCGTTCACCAACTTTATCTTCAAGTGTTGCACGGTAGAAGCAGGCTGCCATACCGGTACCGCATGCAAGTGTCTCATCTTCAACACCACGTTCGTAGGTTCGAACATAGAGTCTGCCATCACGAATCGTTGCGATGTTGACATTCGCGTTGTGTTGATACCGTAACTCTCTTGCTTCACTCAAATCAAACGTTTCGACACTATCCACAAGTGCCACAAGGTGAGGAACACCTGTATCAATCAACCACCACCGTTTACCAAAGGCATCAATCTCACGCTCTAAAATCTGCGGTACAGTCAATTCACTTGTAACGATGTTTCCATCGACTTCGGCTTCAATCACACCCGCTCCTGTCAAGAAACGCATCCTTTCTGAAGCGAGTCCTTGAGTGAAAGCATAGTGGGCTGCAGCCCGACTCCCATTACCACACATTGCTGCAACACTTCCATCAGCATTATAAAATTGCCACTCAAAATCGTATGTTTCATGTGGAAGCAGTACAATCATTCCGTCAGCACCCACACCCTCTTGTCGATGACACAATTGTCGTGCCAAAGCACTGCGATCCTCTTTGACAAAGGTGTGAAAAATGACAAAATCATTGCCACTGGCGGAATATTTTGCAACCGTCATAACTGCCTCCCTTATGAAAAATTAAGGGGAATTATAGCATACCTTAAGGCTTGCTTATATTAAGTCAAATTATTAATTAGATTAGCGAGATTTGGTTATTTCATTGAAGATACGTTCCGTTTCATGCTGAAGATGTTTAAGGTTTTTACTATTATCAATCACCCAGGTTGCACGCCTCTTTTTCTCTTCAATATCGATCTGTGCATTAAGTCGTGCTTCTGCCTCCTCATCACTTAACCCTTCACGTTGGATGAGTCGCTCTTTTTGGATCTCTCGTGGAGCATAGACGACGACCACTTTATCGATCGGATAGCTTTGGGTTTCAAAAAAGAGAGGAATATCGACAATATAAGGCCCTTTAAGACGATCTTGTTGCTCACTTTGACGAATAATCTCTGCACGAATTTTAGGGTGGAGCAGTTTCTCAAGTGCTTGACGTGCCTCTTTGTCTGAGAAGATGAGCTTTCCTAATGCCTTGCGATCGACTTGACCATCAATAACGTAGGTATCCCCAAATAGATCGGCTACAGCACTGGCCTCACTATCTAAGATCTGGCGTGCAATCGCATCGGCATCAATGATACGCAGACCATAGAGCCGAAGCAGATTACACACTGTCGATTTCCCGCTGGCAATCCCACCCGTTAGGGCAATAGCATATTCGAATGCCATTAGCGTTTAATATACTCTTTTAAGAGATTAAAGGTTGCTGTAGGAAGTGCAAACTGTGCCACATGAACATCGCTGTTGTACCATGTAAATCCATCGGTCAAGTCAGCACGCTGTAGGTTGACATCAGCTGTTGGATGGAAAAATTTGCTTCCGAGTGCAAACCACTGCTCACCACCAACACGTACCATTGAGGAGTATCTAAATGGCATGACAATCTTAAACTCTTCACCAAGGGCTGCAAGAACCTCTTTATGCCCCGCCATATCAAAGAGTTGAGAGCTTGCATCCATAACCACAAGACCCTTTTCGGTCAAGATACGATTGACATGCGCCATCACCGCTTTATCATTGAGATAAGCTTCATCACAGCGGTTGATAATCACAATGTCATAGCTCTCCTCTTTGGCTTCTCCCAAAAATGCAACAGTATCACCAATCGTAACATTAACACGAGCATCTTCAAGTGCCTTATCGTAACAGCCAAAGCATTTTGCCGCTTCAACCATGCTTGCATTGCGCTCAATCACATCAATCGTAATCTCTTTATGCTTCAAAAGCTCTGCAACCACAGCACCATCACCACCATCAACCACAAGAACACGTTGTGGCTCTTCATGAGAACACATTGCGGTATGCGCCAAAATCTCATGACGCATCGCACTATCATGCTCACAATAGAGTGCTTGGTTATTGGCAACAAGGATCTTGCCAAAGTAGCCGGAATCAAAGACTTCGACACCATCTTTCTCAAAAAGTTTCTCTTTTACCGTGTACTCGTTTTTTACAATATCAACGACTCCCTGAGTCAATAACATATTCAGCTCCGAAATGAAATTTAGAACGATTGTAGCAAAATCGCTTTAAAGGTCTTTTAACCAAAAAGGCTTTTAGTACTAAGAAAGGAAAGATAAGAGAAAAATAGGTAACCCAAAACCTATTTGAACCTTTCTATCTTATTATATAGAACAAACGATCCAAAAAAAAGATAGTCTATAATAACGCAAAACAACTAAGGAGTTATGATGAGTGCATTGGTCGAATTTGCTATGTTTCCAACCGATAAAGGTGAGAGTGTGAGTGCCTATGTAAGTCGTATTATGAAGGTCTTTAAAGAGCATAACATCGACTTTCAGTTGACTCCTATGGGAACCATCTTTGAGTGTGATACGGTTGAAGAGGCAACCAAAGTGATTAACCTCGCCTACTCAGTTCTTGAGCCTGACTGTAATCGCGTCTATACCTCGATTAAAATGGACATTCGCAAAGAGAAGTCGGGACGTATGAAGCAGAAGATCGCATCGATTCAAAAACATCTAAGCGACCATTAATGTGATATAATTTGAAAAATTTTATCAATCGGAGGCAACACAATGTGTGCTGAAAGAGTCCAACGTATTTTGACAGCTATTATGCTGGGGATCGCTCTAATGTTCCTCATGCAAGGTGCCGCAGGTAATGCGCTCTATCTTCAAATTGGTGTCGCACTACAAGCATTTATTATTATCATGATGCTGATCTGGGCATTTACCAACTTCTGTCCCTCTCTTTGGTTCTTTAAAAAAGTTTTTGGACCATGCAACTGGGACAAAGAAAAGAGCGATCAATGAGTCAAGTAAGCTATAAAGAGGCTGGTGTCGATATCGACGCTGGTAATGCCTTCGTTGAAGCAATTAAACCTGCTGTGAAATCCACATTCGATAGCAATGTCATTGGTGGCATCGGCTCGTTTGCCGGTGCCTATGCACTTCCTGACGGATACAAAGAGCCTGTTATGCTGGCAGCGACCGATGGGGTTGGCACCAAACTAAAATTGGCAATCGAGAGTAAAAAACTCGATACTGTCGGAATCGATCTCGTTGCCATGTGTGTTAATGATCTTATCTGTAACTTTGGTACCCCACTCTTCTTCCTCGACTACTATGCAACAGGTAAACTCAATGTTGATGATGCCAAAGCTGTTGTTGAGGGGATTGCTGAAGGGTGTCGTCAAAGCGAATGTGCCCTGATTGGTGGTGAAACAGCAGAGATGCCTGGTATGTATAGTAACGAGGATTTTGACCTTGCAGGATTTGCCGTTGGTATCGCTGAAAAGGGTGAGATGAACCGACTCTCTCATGTCAAAGCGGGAGATATCCTGATTGCCTTGCCAAGTAGTGGTATCCACTCAAACGGCTTCTCACTGGTTCGTAAACTTCTCTTTGAAAAACTTGGGATGACATTTGAGGATACCTTTGATGGAAAACCTCTTATTGATACCCTTTTAACACCAACACGTATCTATGTCAAAACCTTTAAAGCACTCAAAGAGAAGATTCATGCCCTTGCCCATATTACAGGGGGTGGATTGGTTGAAAACCTCCCACGCGTTCTACCTGACAATATGCATGCTGTCATCGATACATCCAAGATCAACGTGCTTCCAATTTTTGAATTCATAGGTCAACATGTTGCACGAGAAGAGATGTTTAGAACCTTCAATATGGGTGTGGGAATGGTACTTGTAGTAAGCCCTGAAGATGTCGATAGTGTACTTGCTAACAGTGATGGTTATGTCATTGGTGAGCTTAAAGAGGGCGAAAAAGGGGTCACCCTCCTCTAATCTTCTATCTCCTTGCTATCTTAAAATAAGATAGCAGGAGCTTTATCTATCTTCTTCAATCACTCGATCTTTTACACTATACACTATGTGCCAAAGAAGCGTATCGCCTCTTTAGCACTACTGTTTCAATTGTAGAAGTGTCTGTAGCATCTGATCCGATGTGGTAATTGTTTTGGAGTTTGCTTGGAAACCACGCTGAACGACAATCAATTGGGTCAGTGAACGGCTAAGATCGACGTTACTCATCTCAAGTGCACTTGATTGAATAAATCCACGCTTACCTGTTGCTGCTTGACCAATAATTGGATCACCTGAATTGGATGTCTGGACAAATACATTGCCACCATCACTCTCCAACCCTTCACTATTAGCAAAATTTGCCATAGCCACTTGTGCAAGAGCAAAGCTTCGACCGTTGGTAAAGCTTCCAATCAATGTTCCAGTCTCATCAATACGGATACCATTAAGATCCCCACCTGGATAACCATCTTGACTAATACCTGATGTGGTTGATGGATTATCAAAACTGGTCATCCCATCAAAGAGTCCAGCGGTTCCCAAGTCGAGATTAATTGTCTGTTTTGTTGATGCACCATTATTGGCACTAAAGCTAACATGGGTTGGTGAAAAGCTGGCAAGTGATCCATCGGGTTGAAACGAGATACTTCCAACAAGGTAGTTCTTAGGATCAATCGTATTGATCTCTGAAGGGTTTGGAACACTTAAAACCATCATCCACTCTGCACCACTTGGACTCTGAGAAATTTTACGGAATTCAAGACGCAAGGTATGTTTTGAACCAAGCGAGTCAAAGACATCGATACTTGAAGCATGGGTAGCTGAGTAGAATGCCTGAGAAATTTTTGTATCATTATCTGGAATTGCACCCTCAAGTGGTGTAAACATATCCAAAAGTTTTTGGTTCAGTGTATTGCCTGCCTCTTGAGGAGATTGTACTAAGACACGAATTTCAGCACCTGTCCTATTCTGAATCTCATATTGACCATCAGCATTGACAATCACATCAATATCAGTACTTCCAAGATCGGCACGTGCATCATCTTGCATAGCACGTCGCAAATCTTCATTCGTTGTAAAGGTGGTTCCATTGGCAGGTGTTGTGGTGCTATTAGGATCATCATAGACATACTCATGGAAGGTTGTACCACCATCAAAAGAGACTCTAAAGGCATTCCCCTCTTGCAATGCGATCGACTCCCCTTTGCTATCAAAAAGCGTTTTAAAGTCAAGATAGTAGGATTTGCCACTACTTGTAATTGCTCTGGCTTCATCACTCTGGTTAGACCCTGTACTATCCAAAGAGTAGACCAATGATTTATTATCGATCACCTGACCAGAGTTGAGATTGGCTTTCAAAGAGACAGTTGATGTTGCATTAGCTGGTGTTGTCAATCCTGGTGGAATCTGAATATTCTGAATTGGTGCTGTCGCATCAATCTGACCAGTGGCTGAGTCACGCACCCACCCTTGAACCACATAACCATTTGAGTCAACAAAATTTCCTTTAGCATCAAAGACAAAATCACCATTTCTTGAATACTTATAAGATTTACCATCATCGCCACTCAAAACAAAAAAGCCATCACCCTGAATCGCAAGGTCGGTATTTTTATCGGTAGTTTGAATTGAACCCTGTTTAAAGAGTTTTGTAATGGAGTTTACCTGGATACCAAGCCCCACCTGCATCGGATTTTTACCACCCAAAGAGCCTTGTGGTGCCGTAGCAACTTTTGAGGTTTGGTTTAAAAGGTCAGCAAAGTTGACACGGCTATATTTAAACCCCGTCGTATTGACATTGGCGATATTGTTACCTTCAACATCCATCGCAATTTGGTGTGCTTGAAGTCCAGAGACTCCAGCCCAAAGTGATCGCATCATGAGGCTATCCTTTGATTATAGTTTTCACACTTTTCTTGATTAAGCAATTTGCATTCCTACTTTTTCATATTGATCGCTTGCTGGATCATCTGATCACTGGTTGTAATACTTTTGGCATTGGCATCAAATGCCTTCTGCATCACAATCATCTCTGTCAGTGCTGTACTCAACTCAATATTGCTATTTTCAAGCATATGTGAATGAACCATGGCTCCTTGAATCACATTGCCCTGTGCATCGGTATAGAGAAAAGCTTGTCCACTATTTTGTGTCGGTGTGAAATAGACATTCCCCTCACTACTCAGCCCTTGATCATTCTGAAAGTGATAGATCGGAATTCTTGCAACCGCACTACTCTTGCCATTGCTAAAGTTGGCATAAATTGTACCATCTTCTGCTGTGACATAACTGCGTAACTCACCTGCTGTAAATCCATCATGTGTTGCACTCGTACTGACTGTTGCCATACTTGTCAATGTTGTCAACCCATCATATCCACTGTTTGGAATAGTAGGATCATACGGAGTACCAAGATTAAGCGTTAACGGCACACCATCATTATTGAGTGTGGGAATCGTATTGGCAATCAATGCTCCATCACCATTAAATTGAATCTCTCCACTCTTACGATCAAGAATTGTATAGACACGGTTAGCTGTTTGATCGACATAATATTGATTCTGATCATAGACTTTATCGGGATTATAGTTTTCATAAAACTTCATCACCATTACATCAGCACCCCATGCTGAGCCTTGTTCAGATACTAAAGAGCGTTGTTGAAAATTCATATCAACAATCGCTTCCTCACCATCGGTTGTAAGAATCGACATTTGAAAATGGGCATGGTCTGACTCAAGTGGATTGAGGTTGGCCTTGAGCGTAGCATTTTTGGTAGCCTCTCCTGGCATGATCACCTGTTGAGGCAAAAGGATATTATTGGTCGTGCTAAACTGCTTGAGAGGAACCGAGTCAACTAAGCGGGCTTGATAGATGTCTGGATTGGTTGGGTCTTTGTAAAAGACATTCCCAAGAACACCTTGAACATAGGCACCATTACTTGTTGTAAGGTACTCATTGGCATCAATCGAAAATGCCCCATTTCTTGTATAAAGTGTATCATCTTGATATTTAACGGCAAACCACCCTTCTCCAGCGATAGCAAGGTCAAATGTATTATCGCTGGTCATTAAAGCACCTTGATTCATATTCATCGAAACAGCACCCACTTTGCTTCCCAAACCTATCTGATTGACGGTAGGAAGCATCGCTGACTCTGTCAATGTCTGGTTCAAAACAGTCGAGAACTCTGTCGATTTACTCTTAAATCCTACAGTATTGACATTGGCGATATTATTGGCCAAAACATCCATACCATACATATAGGCTTTTGATCCAGCAATACCATTATAAAAAGAGCTATTCATCCCTTAGCCTCCGTAGATTTCACTCACATCATTCATTGAGACATAATGTGAGCCTACTTTAAGTAGTGTATCTCCATTCTCAAAGCGTACCGACTCAATACGATAAGCACCTGTTTGGGTCACACTACTACTCCCATCAGGTGCTGTATAGTCGAGTTTGGCACGATAAGCTCCCGCATCTAAACGGTTCCCTGCATCATCGGTACCATCCCAAGAGAATGTTTGATTACCAGCAGAGATGGCATCAACAGCAACTGTACGAACAACATTACCATCTTGATCCATAATCTGAAGCGTACCAGAGCTTATATCGGTCGGCAGATAAATGTCAATATTGGCATCACTCTCTTCATTCAACATAAATGTATCTTGATTCAAAAGAGCCATCTTCCCAATCGTAGAGACCACAGAGAGCGAAGCACTTTGAGTTAAAACTGATGTGAGGTTGTCCAACGATTTGTTGGTATTATCTGACGCTTCAAGGGTTGCAAGTTGCGATGTTTGTGACAAGATCTTATCACTATCCATTGGAGAGGTAGGGTCTTGATACTGCAACTCCGTGAGTAGAAGCTTCATAAAGTCATCTTTTCCCAAGATACCATCGGGATTAGAAACTGTGTCATTGGTTGTTGGTAATGTTGTCGGGTTAAGTGTATAGGTATTGGTTACATCCATATCTGCCTCCTTAGACGTATTGCGGAATGATAATATCTAATGATTCATAGATCTCTGGGACCTCATCGAGAGTCACATAGCCATGCTCTGAGCGTCCACCATGCTCTTTTTGTTGTTGCTGTTGTTGCTGTTGATTCATATTAAACTGCATCTGAACATCACTAAAGCCCATCGAAACCAGCTGATTTTTCAACTCTTGACCTTGCGTCGCCATCAAACCGATCGCTGTTGGATTGGAGTTAACCTGAATATGGAGGTTATTGCCACGACTTACAAGTGTCACCTCCACCTTACCAAGATCTTTAGGATCGAGTGTTAACTGCATACGTGTCACAGGTGGTTTATAGTTTTCAACCTGTTCACGCAGTGACTTTGCAAAATTTTGTACCATCTGCTTGGCATCAACAATTTTTTGGCTCAAGGCATCTGCAAACTTGGCACTCTGATCATGATGTACCAGATTAGGGGTCTCCAACTTTGCTATCTGCTCCTCTTTTTTAGGAGAGACCAGAGCTTTCAACTCTTCTGGAATATCAATAAACCCACTGCTTCGACGCTTCTTTGTCTGCACCTGCTGTAAAATCTCTTGAAGAGAGGGGGGCTCTTCGGAGACCTTCTCTTGCAGTTGCATATCAAGATTGAGTGCAGCAACATGCTGAGAAATATGAGAGTGGCGTAGTAAAAGACTATTTTTTGTTTTTTCTGAAGCCTCTTTATCGATCTTCATCTCTTGGGGATTGAGACCATACTTTTTGGCCATTTTCATCATCTCATCTAGGCTACGCGACTGTTTGAGATCATGTTCAGCGGTTGCTGACTGCATGGTTTTAGAAAGGTAGAGTCGAGAGAGGAGATTTTGGTAGTGCAGTCGTTTCTCTTTATCCGACATATTTTGAAAGGGTAGAGATAGCTCCTGTTCACTCTCAGGATCTTCGGTCTGAAACATCTGTGCCAATTTTGTCATCAGTGCATCATCAGACGCTTTTGTTTCCCCATCTTTAAGTTTAAGTAGCAGTCCTGCAAAAAGAGAGTCGTCAGATGAATCTTTGGCACTTGGTGACTGTTTCGTCTGTGACGGTTGCCTATTTTGCACGATATGGAGTGCCTGTGCCATCCCCTGCGTCGCCATACAATCCCCTTCTCTCAAATTTCTACCACAGATAAAGCAATAACCATTCCAGTTTGATTCTTTTTATAAAATGATAGCCTTCACCCGATATGAATCTTTTATTGGATATAATGCGCGAAACAACTACTTTCACAGGACTACACTACAATGCAAAATATTCGTAATATTGCCGTTATCGCACACGTTGACCACGGTAAAACCACACTGGTTGACGGACTTCTTCAACAATCAGGCACCTTCGCAGCACATAAAGAGGTCGCAGAGCGTGTCATGGACAGCAATGACATCGAAAGAGAGCGTGGTATTACGATTCTCTCTAAAAATACCGCTATCCGCTACAATGACTATAAGATTAATATTATCGATACCCCTGGTCACGCCGACTTCGGTGGTGAGGTTGAACGTGTCTTGAAGATGGTTGATGGCGTTCTTCTACTCGTTGATGCACAAGAAGGGGTCATGCCTCAAACCAAATTTGTTTTGAAAAAAGCAATTGAGTTGGGACTTCGTCCAATTGTTGTTGTCAATAAAATTGATAAACCAGCGGCTGAACCTGAACGTGTTGTCGATGAAGTTTTCGACCTATTGGTTGCCCTTGATGCTGATGATACTCAGCTTGACTTCCCTGTACTCTATGCTGCGGCACGTGATGGGTATGCCAAATGGAGTATGGATGATGAGAACAAAGATCTCACACCACTCTTTGAAGCAATCTTAGAGCATGTCCCAGCACCCGATGGAAGTGCCGATAACACCCTTCAAACACAGGTCTTTACCCTCGATTATGACAACTATGTCGGTCGTATCGGTATTGCACGTATCTTTAATGGACGCATCAAAGCGGGCGAGCAGGTTCTTCTTGCAAAGTCGGATGGTGAAAAGGTCAAGGGTCGTATCAGCAAACTGATCGGCTTTTTAGGACTTGATCGTATCGAGATCGATGAGGCAGAGGCAGGTGATATTGTCGCGATTGCTGGTTTTAACGAGATCGATGTAGGGGATACCGTTACCGATCCAAATGATCCACAACCACTCGATCCACTCCACATTGAAGAACCAACTCTTTCGGTTATCTTTAGCGTCAATGATGGTCCATTTGCAGGACGTGAAGGGAAGTTTGTCACAGCCAACAAGCTAAGAGAGCGTCTCGAAAAAGAGATGGAGACCAACATCGCTATGCGCCTTGAGCAGTTGGGTGAGGGAAGCTTCAAAGTTTCAGGACGTGGTGAGCTTCAAATCTCTATTTTGGCAGAGAATATGCGCCGTGAAGGGTATGAGTTCCTCATCTCCCGTCCAGAGGTTGTCATCAAAGAGGAAAATGGTGTACGCCTCGAACCTTACGAGCATCTTGTGATTGATGTGCCTGAAGAGTTTAGTGGTGCTGTGATCGAAAAGCTTGGTCGTCGTAAAGCAGAGATGACATCGATGAATCCAATGCCAGATGGTACAACCCGTATTGAGTTTGAGATTCCTGCCCGTGGACTTATCGGTTTCCGTACACAGTTTTTGACCGATACCAAAGGGGAAGGGATTATGAACCACTCATTCCTTGAGTATCGTGCCTTTGTCGGAAACGTTGAACATCGTGCCAATGGTGCACTCATTTCGATGGAGAATGGTAAAGCACTTGGCTACTCACTCTTTAACCTTCAAGACCGTGGTATCCTTTTCATCAAACCACAAACCGAGGTCTATGTTGGAATGATTATCGGCGAGCACTCTCGTCCAAACGACTTGGAGGTCAACCCAATTAAAGGGAAGAAACTCTCCAACGTCCGCTCTTCAGGTGCCGATGATGCGATTGTTCTAACACCACCACGTGAAATGACACTTGAACGTGCTATGGAGTGGATCGAAGATGATGAGCTGGTTGAAGTGACACCAGAGAGTATTCGTATTCGCAAACGCTACCTCGATCCCCATGTTCGTAAGCGTATGGAAAAACAGAAAAAGTAACCCCCCTCTTATAAGAGCCGTCCTTACGGCTCTTTTTTCACACCCACCCTATCTTCGTTATACTTCTACCATTCCTTTAAAACTTTTCACAGGAGTCAAAGATGGAGAGTCAATTTTTTCAAGCGATGCAAGAGCGACACGCCTGTAAACTCTTTGATGAGAATAAGCGTATCCCAAAAGAGCAGTTGGAGACCATTTTAGAGTATGGTCGTTTAAGCCCGTCATCATTTGGAATGGAGCCGTGGCGCTTTCTTGTGGTACAAAGTCAAGAGATGAAAGAGAGACTCCGCCCACTCTGTTGGGATCAACCCCAAATTACGACATGCAGTGACTTGGTACTCATTAAAACCATCATTGGTCCATTGACACCTGGCAATCAATATAGTCGCGATATGCTATCACGACGTGATCTACCTCAAGAGAGAATCGAAGCCTACTTTAAAATCTATGATACATTTGTTACAGAGAAGATGGCTTCAGAGGGTCTCTTTTCGTGGAGCAGCCGACAATGCTATCTTGCAGCTGCCAATATGATGACAGGTGCGGCAACGATGGGGATTGATAGCTGTCCAATTGAGGGGTTTGAAAAAGAGAAGATTGAAGCACTTCTTGAAATGGACCCGGCCAAAGAGCAACTTACACTGATTATCACCTTTGGCTATCGGGTCAATGAGAGGTCAAAGAAGATTAGACTACCTCGTGAGACAATTGTCGAATATCTTTAAAAGTCCCAAACTGCACCAATAAAGAGACCTTGGATATCGATATCACTGCTGGTATTATCCACATCATTGAGTTTATATTTTTGGGCACGATATCCTGCTTCGATACCAAGGCCCATGAAAATGGTGTAGCGTAGATCGGCTTGAAGGTCATAGACCGTACTTCCATCATAGGTCACGTAGTTTCCTTCAAGACCGATAGAGAGATCATCAATAAATGGTACAGGTACGCGAATATTGGTATAGAGCATCGGAATAAATGTTGAGATATCACTTCTTTGATGAAGTGGGATTGGATTACCAGCAATATTTGCCGAAAGATCGGTGAAGCCATCAACATAACGAACCGTCAAACCAAGATCAAAATCAAATCCAATATCAATCAACTCATAATAGAATGTGGCATCATAGCTATCAAGCTGGGCATCGGTTGTGATCGCAGCACCGGCAGGAAAATCAATGGCACCAAACTTAAAACTGCGTGTTCCATCACTCTCCCCATGACTTCTTACTTGCGTATAGGCAAGCTTGATATTTGGAAGGACTGGAATCGGATGCTCAATTTTGGCACGTACATAGATCTCACTTTTGGTATCAAGATTTAAATCACGATCAAGATCGATCTTATTGGCATCGGTTGTATTGGCAGGGTATTGAATCCAACCACTAGGATCATGGTGCCACCCTCCAATCGCTACTTCACCACCAATGGTATCTGCCATAGCCGTTGTTGCCAATGCAACAACAGCAGAAGTGATCAGTGAAACTTTTTTCATTTGATTATCCTTTTTTACTTTTTTAATATATCGACCGATTCATTAGATCATTACCGCTCTTTTTGTACTTTTAAGACCAAAAAGGCGATGAAAGCGATACCTGCTTCAACAAGAAAGAGATACTCTCCATAAACTTGTCCAGCAATAATCGCACCAATAAAGCCTCCTAGCCCATATGAAATCCCCAGAAAAAATTGCTGTGCCAACGCCTTTTGGCGATAGAGTGTATGAAGCAGTGTAATCGATGCACTATGGTAGAGAGCAAACCCCAAAGCGTGCAGACTCTGCCCTGCAAATGTTATCGTTAAGTCATCAGGGAAGTACCACAAAAGCAACCAACGCAATACAGTGACAGCAATCGTCACCTCTAAAATTGTAAAGAGGTTTTTATGCAGAAGTGGTCCTTGAAAATAGAGCATAGCAATTTCACAAATGACACCAAAACTCCAGAGCCAACTGGTCATCTCAAGGCTAATACCGTGGCTTGTCTCATAAATGGTGAAAAAGTTGTAAAAGCCTCCAAAACTCACCTGCATCAAAAAGAAGCTAAGCCACAATGGCCAAAAACCGATAATCGAAAAGTTGGTTTGACCTGTCGTTTTTTGCTCTGATGGATCGGGTTGGTCTCCAATGCCATAGACAATTGCTAAACCACTGAGTGTCGTGAGCAGGGTTGTTCCCAAAAGGTAGTGAAGAGCATCGAGTGGTGTCTCAAGCACCTTACCAAGCCATAAAGCAATCAGCATAAAGCCAATGGAACCAAAGAGTCTCGATCGTCCATAAATATGCCGATCAAGTACTTCAAGGGCACGGGCTTCGACATAAGGAAGTGAAATACTAATCGACGCCCCAAAGAGTAGATTCACCACTAGTAACGCTTCAAAAGTCTCAAGTGCGGGATAAAAGAGCATCGCCGCAAGAGCAAGAATCATCAACGAAAGGGTATAGCTTTGTCGATTGAGCTTAACATGTTTGAGAAATAAAAAAGGCATTACAAAGCGCATTAGAGGTGCCGCAGAGAGGAGAATACCAATCTGTGCACTGGTATATCCTACCATCTGTAACGCTTTAGGAAGAAAGATCACATAGACACCAATAATGGCAAAGTAGAAAAAGTAGAATGCTGAAAGTCGCCAAAACATGATCGTATCCTCTACTCTGGTCTATAGACGATACAGCTACCTGAAATGAGATCGTGCAATCCCTCTCTCTTTCGCATCATAAAAGGTACAAAGAGACCAAAAAAGGAGAGAATAGAGGTTTGAAGCATTACATAACGCAGTATCAACTTCACCATCCCCGGCTTTTCTCCCGTTTGTGGATCGATCAGATAGAGATCATACGCTTTCATTCCAGGGGTTTGAGCTTTGAGTTTCCAAAAGATCAATGTGATAGAGATATGAAGAATCAGGATAATCAACCACCCCTCGCCCATATGCGCCTGAAACCCCTCTCGATCCCCCATAATTAAGTAGATCACAATATAGAAAATAGGCATTGTGATCATAAAGGTATCGGTCAAAAAGGCTTTAAGACGTAAGGTAATTGGCGCACATGAACGTGTAGGATTGGAGGTTTGTTCATCCTCCTTTTTTTGTGGTTCAATCTTTCCTTGCTTCACTTTGCGCCATCGCCCCATTATCACTCCTTCATCAAGTTTCAAAATTGATTGGTACCCTTACACTCTTGAGTCAAAAGTGTATAAGGTTAGTTAATAGTAGTATGTATAAGTCACTTTCAATTCATTCTGAATAGAGCCTATGCCAACCATCAACTCTACATTGTCAGCTTTGATAACTCTTTTATCAAAACCAAAGATGATATTGTAACCAAAACCTATTTGATCGTTGTATAAAAGTGTAGGGGAGAGAAAGTATTTTGGCTTTTTACTCCGATTAGAACCTGTTGTGATCAAAAGGTTTCCACCCACCTCATGAGAAGAGATCAGATAGCTTGAGTAGCTTAACTGTTTAAGATAGAGGTTGGAAACAAGGTGTGACGTATATGTGTGTGCATAGTTACACTGTGTAAAGAGTCGATAAAAAGTTGCCCCTTTGAAGTAGTTCTTAGAGTAGTCCATTTCGATAAGAAGATGATCAACGCCTTGACCGATGTTTACATGAAAGCCAATCATATCCCTTTTGATATTGAGTACCTGTTTGGTCACAGTATCAATACTATTGATCTCATTTTTGTGATAGGCGATAAAGTAGTGCCCATTCAATCTATCTCTCTTAAACTTTTTAGCAATGTTTAAAGAGGGTGAAGAGTTTTGAGACTTTTCATACCCTACATCGATCTGGTATCTCAAAATATTGGTTGAGATGATCACCTCTTGCGAACGATCATTGACTGTTTTCATCTCAAGTTGGTAGGGTCTATTCTGAATCTTAATACGATTGATATAGAGCCCTTCACGTATATCTATCTCATAAGCAATAAAATTCACACTCTCAATCAATAGGTTCAGATAGGTATGGTAGAGTGATGATGAAGGATTTTCAAGACTAAAGATCTCACTCTCCGCACGCTTAAGATCATGAAGTCTATAGAAGGCTTCTATCTTCTGGATCTTAGATATATTCTTATCAAGCAGGTGTGCTATGTGATCTTTATCATTCTCATGAATCGCAATTGCCATTTGAATATCATCGGAGATGATAGGATGGCGATCATCCTCTGGAGTCTGGGAACCAATAGAGTGATCTTGTGAAAAAAGTGTTGTCACGATGATGGCGATAATGACGAAAATTTTCATGGATTGGCTATTCTCTTTATCTTTTCATAGGCTTGTATATGGCTCAGATAAGCAACCTCATACTTTTGGTAGTTCAAATGATGCTTTTTGATAAAGTGTAATAGATGTTTGATCTGTAGTGATGACTTATAGTGCAATGCACTGTAAAAATAGAAGTCAAGTATATTGGGATCAAGAAGTATATCTCGGTTGGCTGATACCATCTTATCGATTTTTCGATAGATAAGAAATTGCACCTTTGTATCTTGCGAGAGATAGTAGTAGTTCATCCACATCTTAATATCACTATCCTCTTTTAGCAACGCTTTTAAGACTTTGACTGCTTGATACTTTTTTCCAAGAAGTAGATAAGCACCAAGTAGAATATGGGGATCGTCAATCTCTGAAAGATAGTTTGCAATGGTTCGATCCTTCTGAGAGAGTAAGAACCAGTAGTAATCTTTCTTCAATGTTGGATACTTCACAATCGCCTCTTGATAGACCCTCTTCACCTCTGCATACCTCTGCATGGCCATATAAGCCTTAATCAAAAAAACATAATAGAAATCGGGTTGATGGCTTGCATGAAATGTTGTAATAAAGTGATACTCTTTTAATCTATAGGCAACTTTTAAGAGCTCATAGAGTAAGATGTCTGACTTGATATAGTTATTTTTTAAATATTCAAAAGCTTCTTTTGAATCCCTTTTTGCATAGATAAGATAGCGTGCTAAAACATTTTCAGGAGTCTTTTTAATCTTCTGCATCGCCTGTAAAATTTTCAACTTCTCTTGATCATATCCAAGCTTATTGGCCAGATAGTAGAGCCGATTCAAATAGTCATAACTCTCTGACTCTACCTTTTTCATCACAGCATACGCTTTGAGAAAATCTCTTTCTGACATATAGAGTCCACTGGTATAAAAAGCGATATGAAGAGGAACTTTTTTAAACTTCCAAACAATCTCTTTAATCGCCTCATCATCACCGATATCATAATAGAGAGTAAAGAGCTCTTTTAAAAAGATATCTTTTGGTCTCTTTTGGTACAACGCTTTATAGAACCGTTCTCCATCTTCATATCTTGCATCACTTCGAAATACAAAGGTCAAATCGGAAATCTTTTCATACGCTCCTTCTAAAATCTTCTGTTTTAAAATCTTCTCTAAAAGAGCATACTCCTTTAACATCGCAGCCAAAGAGGAGATGATCTTAATATTTTTAGCCAATCCATCCTGCAAAAAGTACTCTAAAGCCTTATGGTACCGTTCACTCCATAGATAGAGTTGTGCGACTAAGTGGATATTATGCTCACTCTTAGCAATCTCTATCGCTTTGTCATACGATTTCAGTACCAAATAGCCTTGAAGTTTTAACTTCAAGTTGTTCACATGATCGATCGCATAGTCAATGAGTACCCTGCTTTTGAGGTGAATCCCCATCCGTAATAGATTTTCATACCCTTTTAGCTCTTTAACGAAATGGAAATTTTTGAATACAATACTCTTCACCTCATCAGAGACTTTTTGAAAGAGTGCAATCTCAAGCAACTGATTAAAGTAGTTAGGATTAAAGGCTTTACGAAGCTCCTCTTTTAACTGTTTAATCGCTACATCATACCTCTTTAAATAGATGGCTAACTCAATATACTCCTTAGGCTTATTGAGAGATTCAACAGCTTGAAAAGCCAAATCATAAAAGCCAAAGCTCATCGCCTCATGAAAAAGGAACTCTCGCTTCTGATGATCGATCCATCTAAAAAGTTGTGCCAACTTCTCCTTGACATTTTCAATCGAAATACGCTTTTCAAAGTAGAGTTTTTTACTCAAAAGATAGGCATAGAGATATTTTTTATACCCCTCTTTTTGCCTCTCTAAAAGCACTTTTACTTTGTCATATTTCCCTAAGATAATATACTTTTTCATTAAAAGATCGATAATCTCTGTACTACTTGGATAGTAGTACATTAAGTTTTCTAAATATTTGACAGATGTCTCACTATTATCATGTTGAAGCAGTTTTGGCAACAAATTTTTTGGAAAGGCAATCACCAAAAATATTGTAAACAAAACGATAAAGCTAATAAGCTCTTTAAGAAGTAAAAAGTCTCTATTGTGCAGTTGCACAATGTACCCTTACTTCTGTTTTATCTTTATCGTACTGACACCCCTGTGGCATATAAAGCTCAACCTTCAACTCCCCAAAACGGCTATCAAATCTATAGAGATTGTCATGAAAAGAAAGTAACCGTTTATTGGCTCTTATCAAATAGGGGGCTTCATGTTTACCAAAAATGATTTTATGATACATTCCATCATCCAGTGAAATATAGGTATACCCTTTTTGAAAGATATACCCAATCACACCCTTGCTTTTAGAGATATCAAGATGATGTTTACCCTCAATTTTTAAAGTTCTCAAATCTCCGTGATTTTTAAAGATCAAGTTTCCATCTAAATCTTTGATGAGATATGAGTCTTCAAAGTCATGGGCAATCTTGATCCAGTCACTTGTAAACATTGGAACAATATCTTGTTTGATTGAGTAGTCGATCACCTTTTTTAAAGCGTAAAGCGATGCTTTGTAGGCACCAGAATAGTTATGATAGTAAACATCAATCGGTTTTAAACGTCTTGGCTCTTCTGTCAACTTGATGGTTTGAATCGCTTTGATATACCCTACTTTATGTTTCCAAAGATCTGTAAAGATATTTTCATTCGCAATCTGTCCATAAACTTGAAAATAGTCTCCTTTATAAATCCCCAAAGGAGCAATATAAAAAAGAAACTTTCTACTATTCATAATACAGGTATCTTGACCATTGATCGTTAAAATACCTTTTTGATTCACATAGGCTAAAGTCTCTTTGCTAGGGTTACATGCACCAGTCCAAAAGAGAAGATTAGCTTTTCTATGTGAGCGTTTTGCAAGAAACTGCAGTGAACCTTCAATCTCCCGTTCATAAGAGAAGGGAGAGTTTTTAACAGGTAATCTTGGGTGTTTTGGATCTACCCAATCAAAAGGGTGTGAAAAAGAGTGGCTTGCCAACTCAATATTTTTAAGCTGAAAAATCTTATCAGCCACTTTCAAAGCCTCTTTTGAATCTTTCGGATAGATACCATAGGGTGCTATTTCAGCCTCAATAATAGATTCAGAAAATGGCAAATCATACTTTGTAAAGATCTCTTCATAGAGAACTTCAGCCGCAAACTTGCCACTCTTATCATGACGATTGACAAAGCCATCACCATCAATATGAGAAAACCAGATGCGGTTCCCATTCTCTGTCGTAAAATCGGGTAGAGGGAGTGTCGGAAACTCTAAGATCGATGGAATAAACTCAAAAGGGTCAACTTTCCACAAAAAGATACTATTATACTCATCAAAAGGGGTGACAAAATATCCTCCCCACTCTGTCTTTGCAGCAATAACAGTGACCTGATGATTGCTATTGATAAAACTTAATAGCTCTTTGGATGCTTTGGGT